>DATAET010000086.1:0-30285 GCA_036257855.1 Gaiellaceae bacterium
CGACCGCCGTTCAAGTACTCGGCGCTCACGCGTGTCTGGTTCTCGGACACCGACGCCCAGGGAGTCGTCTACTACGGTCGCTACTTGCCCTACTTCGACCACGCGCGGACGGAGTACCACCGACATCTCGGGGCGCCGACGGTCTCGGGCAGGGAGCTCGTCATGCGCGCGTCGTCCGTCGAGTACCACGCGCCCGCTCGCTTCGACGACCTCATCGAGGCCTTCGTACGCGTGAGCCGCATCGGACGCACGAGCATCACGTACGAGTGCGCGGCGTATCGTCTGCCCGACGACACGCTGATGGTGACCGCCGAGCAGACCCTCGTCCTGATCGATCTCGACGCCCGCAGGCCGTCCCCGATTCCGGACGAGTTCCGGGCCGTACTTCGAGCATTCGAGGGGCCCGACGTCGAGACATGAGCGGTCGCCCGACAGACGCCCTCGAAAGCCTCGTCGAGGAGAGCGCCGATGCGGACCACGTGCTGCGCAGTGCCGTCGTCGCAGTCGCGGCGGAGCCCGGTGTCTCGTGGGCCGGGATCGCCCTCGTCGAGAACGGCGTCCTCACCGTCGGCCCGTCCGCGGGTGTGCCCGACGAGAGCCGGCGAAAGCGTGCGCCGATCGTCTTCCAGGGAGCGCTCGTCGGCGAGCTCTGGGCGGACGGAGACATCGACATCGGACTGCTCGAGCGACTCTCCAGGCTCATCGCCGCATACGCCCTGATCGGCTGGGACACTGGCGGCGAGCGCTGGGAGCCCTAGCCGGCGCCCCTCGCCGTCACTCGATCGAGCGACCGGGCCTGGATCGAGGGGGTACCTCGTTCGAGGGATTGCATCCCCCACTTGCGTGATTACAAGGAGATTGGGGAGAGGGGAAGGGAGCCGCGCGTCCGTCGAGAGACGGACGCGCGGCCATCACCCGACCCCCACCGGTCGGGGTCACCGCCGCTCTCCCCTTTACGCAGTACGAGGTTTCGATAGCGCGTACCCTCGAACGCGAAGATCCCTGAAGCGCGGTTGCTTCGCGGCTGCGGGTCGCTACGAGGGGGCGGTGCGCACGAACCGCGACCGAAGCGTGAACGACACCGGGGTCAGGCGCGTGCCTGACCCCGGTGTCGAAGGCTAAGCGGGCGGTCCGAAGAACCCTGGTGGCCCCCGCGGTGACGCCGATCCGCGCCAGAAGCCGGGGTGCCGCCCGAAGCCGTGATCGCGCAGCTCGCCGTTTACGAGCGCCTGCGTCCGCCGCTCGAGGTTCGCCTTCAGCTCACTGGCCTGATCCTTCGTCAGCCGGCCATCCGCGACGGCCTCGTCGATCCGCTTCTCCTCGGCGGTGACGAGCGCCTGCACGAGGCCCGTGGTGGACTTGCCCTGCTCCTTCGCGATCTCCGCGAGCGTCTTGTCCTGGAGCGCCTCTCGCAGCTTCGCCTGGCTCAGACCGAGATACGAGGCAGCGGCGGCGAGAATGTCGACGTGCCTCTCGTGGCCGAGCCCGATGCCGGGTCCGAGCCAGGGACCGCCGGGGCCACCCGGGCCGAAGAGCAGCGGATAGTCACCCGACTCGAGTTGCTTCTTCAGCGCGTCGCCCTGCTCCTTCGTCAGCCGACCTGCGGCGACCGCATCGTTGATGCGGCTTTCCAGTGCCTGCCTCAGCGCGTTCGAGAGCGCCTCGGGCTTCACGCCGAGCTGTGTCGCAGCGTCGTCGATGATCGCCTTGGTCTCGTCGTCTGGCGAGAGGATGCGCGACGCCGCGACGGCACCCGCCGCGCCGAGGCCGACGCCGAGCAGGGCGATCGCCGATGCTCCGGCGGCGACGACTTTCTTGCGGCGCGTCATGAGGGTCATCACAACACCGGTGCCTAAGAACGTGGTGAGAAGAGGCTAAGAAGATCGAGCTGCTTCGAGACCACGCGACGGCATGCCACCGTCGGTCACCAACCTTCCGTCCTGCATACGGATCACCCGCTGTGCGCGCTCGGCCACATCGGCGTCGTGCGTCACGACGACGACGGTACGCCGTTGCTCGTCGCCGGACAGTGAGAGGAGCAGATCGATGATCTCGGCCCCGGTCGTCGAGTCCAGGTTCCCGGTCGGCTCGTCCGCGAGCAGCACGTGCGGGTCGTTCGCCAGCGCGCGGGCGATCGCGACGCGCTGCTGCTCACCGCCCGACAGCTTGCTCGGCACGTGATCGGCCCTCGCGGCGAGCCCGACCGAGTCGAGAAGGCCGAGAACGCGCTCGCGTCGTTCCGCACCCCCCGTCCGGGTCGGCGCGAGTGCGATCTCGACATTCTGCGCCGCCGTCAAGGTCGGGATCAGATTGAACTGCTGGAACACGAACCCGAACGCGGTCAGTCGGAGCTCCGAGAGGTCGCGGTCGCCGAGGCGTCCGATGTCCCTGCCCTCGAACAGGACCTCGCCCGTGGTCGGGCGGTCGAGCGCGCCGAACAGCTGGAGGAGCGTCGTTTTGCCCGAGCCGCTCGGTCCGACGATCGCGGCCGACTCGCCGGCGTCGAGCCTGAGCTCGACGTCGCGGACGGCGTGGACGTGGACGCCCCCCAGGCTGAAGGTGCGCGAGACGTCGCGAAGGTCGTAGGCGGCGGTCTTCTGGGACGGGGTCATCGCGATCGGGCCTCCTCCGTCAGTCGATGTGCCTGAGGGCATCTGCAGGCCGGAGGCGCGAGGCGCGGAAACTCCCGACGGCCCCTGCGACGAGCCCCCCGAGCAGCGCGAGTGCGACCGCCCCGAGCACCAGGAGAACGCTGACCGGCGCCTCGAGCGCGACCTCGGCTGCAGGCGCCTGCACGGAGCCTTGACCGAACGGCCCGAAGACCCGCGGCCCCTGCTCCGCGACCGAGCCGACCGTCGCCTCGAGCGTCGGGCCGAACGCACCGATCGCCAGGGCACCTGCGATCCCGAGTGCGACGCCGACAGCCCCTCCGAGGAGACCCTGGATGAGCGACTCACCGGTCACCTGGCGGACGACGAGGCGTTGCGACCAGCCGAGCGCCTTCAGCGTGCCGAGCTCCCGCACCCGCTTCGCGACGGAGGACAGGCTGAGGAGGCTGGCGATCAGGAAGGCTGAGAGCAGCCCGACCACCTCGAGCGCCCGGCCGAGCGAGCCGGCGAGATTCTTCGCGTCGACCAGCGTTCCGGAGACGCGGCTGGCGAGGTCCGCTGCAGTCGTGACCGACGCGCCGTCGAGCGTCTTCTCGATCGAGCTCGCGATCGCCGCGACGTCGTCGGCGCTCTCGGCGCGCACGTAGACGGTGTTCACGCGTCCCTTGCGGTTCGACAGCACCTGCAGCTGCCGCAACTTGACGTAGACGTCGGAGGATTGTCCGCCGAGCGGCGTCTTCGCGATGCCGACGACACGAAACGCCTTGCCGCCGACCCGCACCGTGTCGCCGACGTCGATGTTCCGTCGGCTGGCGTAGCTCTCGTCGAGGATCGCCTCGCGCGCGTCGCCCGCGTGGAAGTAGCGGCCGGTCGTGATCTGACCGGGGGTGATCGCGCCGAGCTCCTTCATGCGCTCGTCGACCCCGGCGACGCTGAGATTCGTTGCGTCGATGTTGTCGGGAGGCCCGCCGGTGCCGGACTGCGTACCCGGCACGAACGTGCGCGGCTGCTGCGTCTGCGCGGGAACCTTGCCCTCGATGTGGATCGAGTTGAGCGTGAGTCCCCCGGCGGCGGAGGCGACGCCCGCGATCGCTTCGATCCGCGTGACCTCCGTCGCGGAGAACGACAGCTGGGACGTCGAGACGAAGTCGTCGCGCGAGAACCTCTCTCCCGGTTTCCCGAGATTCCGGAGCCCGAAGCGTCCGCCGCCGTTCTCGGTCTCGAGCTGCTTGCGCTCGTCGTCCGAGAGCTGCGGGAAGCCCCCGCCCTCTGGCGGCGAGAGGTCGATCGGCCGCGAGACCGACATGTCGGTTCCCACGCCGGTGAGCGGCTCGAGGATCTCGGCCTGCGCGCGATCGAGACCGGCGGAGAGCGCGCTGACCGTCACGACGAGGCCTACCCCGATGCCGAGGCCGAGGGCGGTGAGGATCGTCCGCCCGCTACGCCGCCTGAGCTCCGCGAGCATGTACGCGAGGAAGAACACGGGCAGATCGAATCTGCAACGACTGAGAGCGACGTGAGTGAGGGCTAAGAGGTCGCTAAGAAGCCGCGACCGCAGTCTGCGCGGGTGCGCCGAGCGTGAGCGTCATCCGCGTTCCGCCGCCCTCGGCGTGCTCCGCAACGACGTCTCCCCCGTGCGACTCGGCCACCTGGCGGACGATCGCGAGACCGAGCCCGGAGCCCGGCATTCCCCTCGCCGCGCGGGCACGGTAGAACCGGTCGAAGACGTACGGGAGATCCTCGTCCGCGATGCCTGGGCCGTGGTCTCGGACGACCAGGCGGCCGTCGCGGACCTCGACCTCTACCTCCGCGCCGGGAGGGCTCCACTTCGCGGCGTTGTCGAGCAGGTTGCCCACCGCACGCTCGATCGTCGTTGGAACGCCGCGAACGGTCGTCGGCTCGAGCTCGGCGGAGTACGCGATCTCGGGACGGTTCCGCCGCGCGCGATCCACCGCGTCGGCGACGAGCAGGTCGAGCCGGAGATCCTCGGGCGCACTCGGGTGCTGCTCGGCGCGCGCGAGCTCGATGAGCTCGGAGATGAGCGTCGTCATCTCACCGAGCTGCTCGACGACGTCGGAGAGCAGGCGCTCCCGTTCCCCGGGGGGGAGCGTCCGGTCGCCCGCGAGCACCTCGATGTTCGTGCGCACGCTCGTGAGCGGCGTGCGCAACTCGTGCGACGCGTCGGCGACGAGCTGGCGTTGCGCCCTCGTCGACTCGTCGAGCGCCGCGAACATGGTGTTGAAGCTCGCGGCCAGGCGGCTCAGTTCGTCGTTGCCGTCCACCTCGATCCGCTCCGAGAGATCCTGCGTCTCGGTGACGCGCTCGACGGTCGTGGTGAGGCGCTTCACGGGCGTGAGCGCCGCGCGCGCGACCAGCAGTCCGAGCGCGGCGGCGATGAAGACTCCCGCCACGGCGATGAGCACAAGGAAGAGGCCGATGCGGTGAAGCGACTGGTCCACCTCGGTGAGCGGCCGCGCGACCTGGACAGCGGAGTCGGGGCCGTACGCAAACGTGAACACCCGGAGGTGCCGGCCGTTGACGTTCACGTCCTTCCAGAACGCCGCGCCGTGCTTGCCGGCGACGGCCAGGACATCCTCACCAACCGGCAGCTCGACATCCTGGCGCCCCGGCACGAGGACACTGCCGTCGGAGCGCACGAGCTGGACGTATCCACCCGCCTCGCCGAACTCCGGCCGGACGGCGAGGAACTTGTCGCCGTCGCGGGTCTGGATGACCCCGAGCGGCTGGAGCGAGATCTCCGCCGCCCGCGCCTCGAGGGCGTCGTCCACCGGGGCGCGCAGCTGCTCGCGGGCGATGAGATACACGAGGATCGAGGCGAGAACGACCGTCAGCGCGACCGCTGCCGCTGCTGAAATCGCGATGCGCGTACGGAACGTCATGCGCTCACGCCTCGCGGAGCGCGTACCCAATGCCGCGGATCGTGTGGATCAGGCGCGGCGCGCCGCCCTCCTCGGTCTTCCGCCGGAGGTAGCCGATGTAGACGTCGAGCGAGTTCGACGTCGGCCCGAAGTCGTAGCCCCACACGCGCTCGAAGATGATCGAGCGCGTCAGGACCTGGCGAGGGTTGCGCAGGAACAGCTCGAGGAGCGCGAACTCGGTGCGGGTCAGGTCGATCGCGCGGACGCCGCGTCGCACCTCGCGCGTGCCGAGGTCGAGCTCGAGATCGGAGAAGTGAAGAACGTCGCCGGCGTCGTCGTCGTTGCCGGCGCGGCGCAGCAGCGCGCGCAGGCGCGCGAGGAGCTCGGCGAGCGCGAACGGCTTCGGGAGGTAGTCGTCCGCCCCGGCGTCCAGACCGGCCACGCGGCTGTCGACCTCCGCTCGCGCGGTCAGCATGAGCACCGGGACGGCGTTCCCGTCCGCACGGAGTCGACGACATACCTCCAGCCCGTCGATGCCCGGCATGAGGACGTCGAGGATTGCCGCGTCGGGGGGCGCGGTTCCGAGTCGCTCCAGCGCCTCTTCCCCGTCTTCGGCGAGCTCGACCCGGTAGCCTTCGAGCTCGAGGGCACGCCGCAGCGATTCGCGCACGGCGCGTTCGTCGTCGACGACGAGGATCTTCATCGCACCGCATTGTGCGTGTCGGGACGTTCTCCGGCCGAGGGTCTTAGCGACTTCTTAGCCGTCTATCAGCGAAGGCTTACGCGGGCCTGCTCATATCCGGTAGACAGTGACCAGGATCGACCCGTGACAGCTCGCTCCCGCACTCGTTTCGCCGTCGCAGGCCTCGCCGCGGCGATCGCGCTCGGCGCCGGCCTCGGTGCGACGGCCTTCGCCGTCCTCGACGGCGGCGCGACCACGATCGTGCGCCAGGTGACCGTCGAAGGCAGCGAGCCGGTGGCCTCTGACTCGTTGACGGTCGCGCAGGTGTATGACCGGACGTCGAAGGCGGTCGTGGAGATCTCGGCGTCGAGCGGAGCGAGCTTCGGCGGGACGCAGAGCGCTCAGGGCTCGGGCTTCGTCTTCGACGAGCAGGGCCACATCGTCACCAACCAGCACGTCGTGGCCGGCGCGTCTTCGATCTCCGTGAGCTTCTGGAACGGCGCGGAGTTCGACGCCGAGGTGGTCGGGACCGATCCGTCCACGGATCTCGCCGTTCTGCGCGTCGACGCGCCCAAGTCCCTGCTCGTGCCCTTGCGCCTCGCCAACTCGAACGACGTCGAAGTGGGCGATTCCGTGCTCGCGCTGGGGAGCCCCTTCGGACTCGAGGGCACCGTGACGAGCGGCATCGTGAGCGCGCTCCACCGCGAGATGACGGCTCCGAACAACTTCACGATCACCGACACCATCCAGACGGACGCGGCGATCAACCACGGGAACTCCGGCGGGCCGCTCCTCGACCGTCGCGGGAGGGCGATCGGCGTGAACGCGCAGATCGAGAGCGAGTCGGGCGGCTCGGACGGCGTCGGCTTTGCGATCCCCTCGAATACGGTCGGATCGATCGTTCGCCAACTCATCGCGACGGGGGAGGTCGAGCACGCGTACCTCGGCATTCTCATGACAGCGGTGCCCGACGGCGTCGCGATAAAAACCGTCCTTCCGGGTACCCCCGCGGCCGCCGCGGGTCTCCGCGCGGCGACCGGGAGCGAGGTCGTCGACGGCCAGCAACTCCCCACGGGTGGCGACGTCATCGTCTCGTTCGACGGGGAAGAAGTGATGTCCGCGGCGGCGCTGCAGAGCGCGGTGGACGCGCACCGGCCGGGCGACGCGGTCACGTTGACGATCCTGCGCGGCAACTCGCGCCGCACCCTCGACGTGAAACTCGGGGTTCGCCCTTAGGCGCTCGTCTGCACTTCCATGTCGAAGCTAGACCATGGGCTAGTGTCGACACCGAGTCCGACGTGGGTATGCTGCGTGAGGGAGGTTGAGGAATGGGTAGAGGTCGTCCGTCCGCGATCGTCTTCGCGGCCGCATACATCGCTTTGATCGTCGGGCTGTTCCTGGCACTGGGAGGGGCTGCGTACGCGCAGTCGCCCACCTCGGCGTCGGATCAGTACGGCACCAAGGTCAAGGGCGTGCAGGTCTCGGCGACGGCGGGCGGCAACACCGCCTCGGCCGCCGCAGCCGAGTCGCAGGCCCTTCCGAACACCGGGCTCTCGCTCGTCGGAATCGTTGCCGTCGGTGGCGCTCTCGTCGCCGCCGGTGTCGCGTTGCGGCGCCGCGAACAGCGCAAGAACTAGTCCGGAACTCGGGCCGACCGTCGCTGGGCGTCACCCGCCCGGCAGCCCCTGCTCGCGGGGGTTGAGTTCACGCACCTGCGCGTAGGCCGCGCGTCGCTCCTCGCCCCGCGCGACCTGGGCGACGCGCAGCCACGCGACCCAGTTCTGCGGGTCCTTGTCGACCGCCTCGCGATAGTCGCGGAGCGCGCCCTCTCGATCGCCGAGGCCTGCGGCAGCGTCGCCGAGGACGAGCTCCGGCTCGAAGGACCAAGGGAGCAGCGCGTGCGCGCGCCGGCCGTCATCGCGCGCCTGGCTCCAGTCCTTGCGATCGACGGCCTCTCTCGCGGCGAAGAGCGCCTGGTTGCCGACGAGGCTCAAGACAGCCGCCACACTGAGGACCGCGAGGACCGCGACGAGCGCTCCCCGCGTACGGCTTCCGAGCGGCCGCGGCGCGCGCCGCTCCGATTCGGCGGCGGCGGACGCCCCCGCGAGCAGGGCGGTGAGCGTGACGCCGACGACCTCCCAGTGCCAGTCGAACGTCGCCGCCGCCGCCCAGGCGACGAACGCAGCGGTGCCGGACGCGGCGAATCGCGTTCGGCGGGCGCGGGCCCCACCGACGAGCAGCACGAGCAACGCGGCACCGAGGACGCCCAAGCCGACGACGCCCAGCTCCGCGAGCGTCTCGGCGTACAACGAGTGCGCATCCCTGACGACGAGCTGATCGGGGCGGCGCTCGTACCACACGTACTCGAACGTGCCCGAGCCGCTCCCGATCACGGGGTGCCGCTTGGCGGCGTCCCAGGCGACGCGCAGCTGCTCGGTCCGCCCGTTGCCGGAGAGGCTGAACAGTCGCTCGTTCAGGTCGGCCGTCGCGACCGGCGCGGCCTCGAACCTGTCGCGCAAGCGGGACAGGCCCTCCGACGGCCCTCCGACGGCGGCGAGCCCGACGAGGACAGCGGCTAGCGCGGCGCACGCGAGCAAGACGTCCACACGGCGTCTCGCGCGCGACGATACGCCGACGCGGGCCGCCACGACCTGCGCGATCCAGGCGGCGAATCCCGACGCGGCCATCGCGATCACGACGACGACCGCCAGCCGATGCCCCTCATGCGCAGCGGCGGCCGGCGCGGATCCCTGGGTGCTCAGCGCCTCCTGCTGTGCGGCGTACGCAAGGCACGCGGCTGACGGGATCGCCACGACGACGCCCGTCCACAGGAGCCGCAGCCGGCGAGGGTCGAGCACGACCATGGCGATGACGCCGATCGCGAGCGCCGCCCACGCGCCACGCGAGAACGTGAAGTAGAGCGTCGACACGAGCACGGGAAGTGCTGTGGCGGAGACGATGCTTCCACGGACGCGGCGCGCCTGTGCGACGACGCCGAGCGCCACGATGAGCCCCAGCGCGGCGAGTAAGCCCAGCGCGTTCCAGTATCCGATCGGGTCGGCCAGGCGGTACGAGTTGAACAGGTCGCGCTGCGTCTCGAAGCGATCCGGCAGCACACGCGTCGCGAGTGAGTACCCGCACACGACCGTGGTGCCGAGCACGATGCCCCCGAGGAGGCCGGCCGTGTCCCCCCGGCGAAGGACGAAGGCGACCGCAAGCGCAACGCCCACGTACACCAGCATCCGTTCGAGCTCACGCAGCGACGCGGCCGAGCTGATCGACCAGAGCGACGAGAGCGCGATCCAGACGGCGAACGCCCCGATGAGAGCCGCGAAGGCGATGCGCACCCGGCCCGGGACGGTAACCCGCTCGAGGATGAGGAGAACGGTGGTGGGCACGAGGAACGCGAGGGCGACCCACCCCCACGACTGCGAGAAGTAGGCGCCCTGGCTCGCGTTTGCGGCGATCACGATGGCGGCGGTCGCCGTCGCGACGACACCCGTCCTGCGCCTCCGGGTCACGCGATCTCCCGAAGCGCTCCGTCCGGGCGCATCTCCCTAATCTGTGAGCAAGTCAATGGTTCATCGCCTCGGAACGCTCCTGCTCGTCATCGGCGCCGGCATCCTCGCGTGGGCCGCCACCGTCTACTTCTGGAAGGACCCGTTCACGACGGCGTACACAGCCTACGAGCAGCACAAGCTGGAGTCGAAGCTCGATCGCCGCTTCGAGACGTGGAAGCCCGAGCCTGCGACGGTGCGGCAGCCCACGGCGCACGAGCCACGCATCGCGGACGTTCGACGCGACGCGCGGCGATTCCGCCTCGCAAGCCACGACGGGGACGCGATCGCCCGGATCGACGTCCCCCGACTGGATCTCGACGCGGTGGTCGTGAACGGAACCGAGGTCGCAGATCTCCGACGCGGTCCCGGCCGTCACCTCGAGTCGTTCATGCCGGGCGAGCGCAAGCTCGTCTACATCGCCGGGCACCGCACGACGTACGCGGCACCGTTCTCCCACATCGACGAGCTCCGGCCCGGGGACACGGTCTCGCTGAAGCTTCCCTATGCCTCGTTCGTGTACCGCGTCACCGGGCACCGCATCGTCGACGACAACGACCTATCCGTCCTCGAGTCGCACGGTCACGAGGAGCTGGTCCTGCAGGCGTGCCATCCGCGGTTCTTCGCCAGCCACCGGTACCTCGTCTACGCGGAGCCCGTGACGGTCAAGCGCCGTCGGTAGATTCCCGCCGTGCCCGAGGGGTGGCAAAGCGTCCGGCTCGACGAGATCGAGCCGATCTCGGTCGTGGGCGGGACGTTGCTCTGGAGGCCGGTGCGACGTACGCTCGACATCGGAGCCTTCGGGATCAACGCGTACGTCGCTCCCAATGCCGGCGACGACGTCGTCGAGGAGCACACGGAGCGATCGCTCGGGCACGAGGAGGTGTACGTCGTGCTCTCCGGCCGGGCCACGTTCACGCTCGGTGACGAGACACTCGACGCGCCGGCCGGAACCCTCGTGTTCATCCGCGACGTGGACGTGCGCCGGCATGCCCGCGCCGAGGAGGCGGGAACGTCGGTGCTCGCGATCGGCGGGCCACGTGACGCGGTCTACGAGCCGTCGGCCTGGGAGGACTACTTCGCCGCCGAACGACATCGCACGGCCGGCGACTACGACGCATATCTCGCAGAGCTCGAGGCCGCTCTCGACCGTCGACCGGATCACCCGGGGGCGCTGTACCACGTCGCCTGCGCCGAGGCTCTCGTCGGACGCGCCGACGACGCGGTTGAGCACTTGCGGCGAGCCCTCGAGCTCCGACCCGAGCTCGCTGAGCATGCGCGCGCCGACGAGGACTTCGTGTCGCTCCGCGACCGACCGGACTGGCCGCTCTAAACCCCTAGGACGGCGTCACTCGGTACGCATCGAAGACGGCGTCCAGGTTCCGCAGGGCGGTCGTCAGCGATCGCAGCTCTTTGACGTCGCCGACCTCGGCCGTGTACCAGTTCCGCGCCATTCCGTCCTCGACGACGCCGCCGTAGGACACGATGTTCGCGCCGTGCTCGGCGAACGTCCGCGCGACGTCTTCGAGCAGCCGCGCGCGATCCCACGCGTCGACCGCGATCTGCACGAGGAAGCCGGCGGAAGCCCCACCCTCCCACTCGACGTCGGTGAACCGCTCCGGGTTGCGCTGGAGAGCACGCACGTTGGGACAATCCTCACGGTGCACGGTGATGCCGCGACCCATCGAGATGTAGCCCACGATCGCGTCTCCCGGCACCGGCGTACAGCACTTCGCGAGCCGCACGAGCACGTCCTCCACGCCCATGACGTGGATCCCGACCCGGTCGCTCGAGAGCGCTTTCCGCGCACGGGGCGGTTTCGCCGTGACGACCGGCTCGGCGACCTCGTCCGTCTTGAGCCGCTGGATGACCTTGTTGACGATCTGCGTCGGGGAGAGCTTCCCGCCGCCGAGCGCGACGTAGAAGTCCTCGGCCTTCTTGAACCCGGTCTCGCGGATGACCTGAGCGAGGACGCTCGAGCCCTGCAGCTTGCGGTACGGGAGCTTCTGCGCCTTCAAGGCCTGGTCGAGCAGGTCCCGGCCCTTCGCCTCGGTCTCGCCGCGCGTCTCACGCTGGTACCACTGCCGGATCTTGTTGCGGGCGCGTGACGAGGTCACGAGCGCCAGCCAGTCGCGCGACGGCCCGCGCCCCGACTTCGATGTGAGGATCTCGACGAAATCTCCGCTCCGCAGCCTGTAGTGGAGCGGGACGATTCGGCCGTTGACCTTCGCGCCCACGGTGCGGTGCCCCACGTCGGTGTGCACCGCGTATGCGAAGTCGATCGGAGTCGCTCCCGCCGGAAGGACCTTCACCTCGCCCTTCGGCGTAAAGACGTACACCTCCTCGGCGAAGAGGTCCGTGCGCAGGCTGCGCATGTACTCGCCCGGATCCTGGTCCTCTTCCTGCGAGTCCATGAGCGACTTCACCCAGATGAGCCACTCGTCGTCGGTCTTCGCCGCGCGGCCTCGCTTGTAGAGCCAGTGGGCGGCGACGCCGTACTCGGCCTCTTCATGCATCTCGCGCGTGCGGACCTGGATCTCGAGAGGCTTCCCCTCGGGCCCGATCACGGTGGTGTGCAACGAGCGGTAGCGATTGAGCTTCGGCATCGCGATCAAGTCCTTGAAGCGTCCAGGCATCGGCTTCCAGAGCGAGTGCACGAGGCCGAGCGCCGCGTAGCAGTCACGAGTGCCCTCCTCGCCCGAGCGCTCGCAGATGACGCGGAGCGCGGTGAGGTCGTAGATCTCGTTGAACTCGCGGCCGCGCTTGGCCATCTTGTCGTAGATCGAGTACAGGTGCTTCGCGCGGCCGGTGATTTCCGCCGGGACGTCGGCCTTGTCGAGCTCGTCGGAGAGGATCTCGGCGGCCTTGTCGGCTTGCACCTCGCGATCGGCGCGGCGATCCGCCACCATCGCCTTGATCTCCGCGTACTTGCGTGGGTGGAGCGTCTGGAAGGCGAGGTCCTCCAGCTCCCACTTGAGAGCATGGATCCCGAGCCGATGCGCGAGCGGCGCGTACACCTCCAGTGTCTCGCGCGCCTTCTGCGCCTGTTTCTGCTTCCCGAGGTACTCGATCGTGCGCATGTTGTGGAGGCGGTCAGCGAGCTTGATGAGGATGACGCGGACGTCCTGCGCCATCGCGACGATCATCTTCCGGTAGTTCTCCGCCTCGGCCTGCTCACGGCTCTGGAAGCTGATGCGGGTCAGCTTCGTGACTCCTTCCACGAGCTGAGCGACCTCGGCACCGAACTCCGTGCGCAGCTCCTCGAGGTCGGACTCCGTGTCCTCGATCACGTCGTGGAGCAGGGCGGCCGCGATCGTCTGTTCGTCGAGATGGAGCTCCGCACAGATGCGCGCGACCCCGAGCGGATGGTGGATGAACTCCTCGCCCGACCGGCGCGTCTGGCCCGCGTGCGCGCGCTCGGAGAACTCGAACCCGCGGCGCAAGAGGTCCTTGTCGACGTCCGGGTTGTAGGACTCGACCTCCGCGATCAGCTCTTCGACGAGGTCTTCGCGATGCCGCTGCGCGTCGAGGACGGTCATGAGTTCAGTGTACTGAGCGGGGTTTCCGGCTCCTTCCGGGCGGGAAGGGTTCGAGTGAGGATGCGCGAACTCCGACGTCTCCATGATGAGTCTTCGACGCTGGCTACGCAGACGAAACGCACGACGACTCGCGCTCGCGATGCGCGACGTGCTCGTCCCGTCCCGACCGGGTCTGGGCTGATGTTGTTCAGGCTGCTCGTGGCAGCGCCGCCTCGAGCAGCATCGCCCTGAACGACTCCGACTCCAGCAGCTCTCGCCGGTGCGCCTCGCCCCCCTCGAGCGCGAGCTCGCCGAAGATGCGGCGCGCCTCGGGCGTCCACGCCGCTTCACCACGACGCCACAGCTCGGCGAGCCACCCGCGGAGCTCCTCGTATCCGTCAGCCGTGTCGAAGATCCGTCTGACGACGAGCTGGGGAGCGACCGTGCCGTTCCAGTGGTTTTCCTCCAGGCGAAACGCGACGTCGAAGAGGCCTGCCGCGCGCAGCCGATCGAGGTGCTTGCCCTGGCCGAAGGCGATGGCGCTTCCCGCGTCGCGTCCACGCTGGCGCACCCGAAAGCGCAGATGCTTCCCCTCGCCGACCGTCGCCGGCTCCACGGCCTGCGTCGCAGGGACGAGGAGCGTCACGTTGGGATTACCGAGGCCGAACGGGGCGAGGCGCCCGAGCTCCTCCGCGAGCTCGAGCGTGAGATCCGGCGCGGAGACGACGGCGTCGACCTTCACGAGCTCCACCAGATCCTCCGGTTCGAGACAGGCGTCCGCGTGCGCCGCGAAGTCGTCTGCGAACGCCTCGATCCGCGATTCGTCGATCGAGAGCCCGGCCGCCGCACGATGGCCCCCGAACCGTTCGAGGTGCTCCGCGCAGGCGGCGAGCGCAGCGTGGAGATCGAACTGCGAGATCGACCGCCCCGATCCCTTCCAGCCTTCGTTCGACTTCGTGATCAGCACGATCGGTCTGCGGAACCGGTCGACGAGGCGGGAGGCGACGATGCCGATCACGCCCTCGTGCCAGTCCTCGCGCCACAGGACGTAGCCACGGTGCCTACGGCGCGGCTCGGGCATCGTCTCGACCGCTTCGATCGCCTCTCGGAGGATGCGCTCCTCGACCGCCTGTCGGTCGCGGTTGAGCTCCTCGAGCTCCGCCGCGAGCCGGCGGGCGTCGTCGTCGTCCTCGGTGAGCACGAGCTCGAGCGCGACATCGGGCCGGCCGAGTCGCCCTGCCGCGTTGATCCGGGGTGCGAGCCTGAACGCGACGGCACCTGCGTCCACCGCCGCCGGATCGACACGCGAGCTTCGCATGAGCGCCTGCAAGCCCGGCCGCGAGGTGGCGGCCAATGCGCGCAGGCCGGCTGCGGCGAGCGCGCGGTTCTCGTCCAGGAGGGGGACGACGTCGGCGATCGTCGCGAGGGCGACGAGGTCGAGATTTCGCCGTACGACGGGGTGCTCGGCGCCCACGAGCGCCTCGGCCAGCTTGTGGGCCACCCCGGTCCCGCAGAGCTCGGGGAACGGGTAGCTCGACGGTCGGGTGGCGACGACCGGGCAGTCCGGCAGCGTGTCGCCGGGCCGATGGTGGTCGGCGACGACGACGTCGAGCCCACGTCCCCTCGCTTCCGCGATCTCCTCCACGGCCGTGATCCCGCAGTCCACGGTGAGCACGAGGCCGACCCCGTCGTCCACGAGGCGCGACAGCGTGGCGGTCGACACGCCGTACCCCTCCTCGAACCTGCTCGGCAGGTGCCAGGCGACGTCGGCTCCGAGCTCGCGCAACACGAGCGTCGCGAGCGCAGTCGCGCAGATGCCGTCGACGTCGTAGTCACCGTGGACACAGATTCGTTTGCCTTCCTCGACTGCCTTGCGAATCCGTTCGACGGCGACGGCCATGTCACCGAGGAGCATCGGGTCGTGCCCCGGGAGCTCCGCGGCCAGGAAGCGCCTGGCCGCGTCCGGATCGGCGAGCCCCCGCCGCGCGAGCACGGCGGCGGTGACGTCGCTCACGGCCAGCTCGCGGGCGAGCGCAAGCGATTCGCGCCGATCGAGGGGGGCCACCGTCCAGGAGCTCGTCACTCACAGTGACGGTACGGAGGCCGTCGGACGCCGTTCGTGAGGCTACGGCTCGGTGCGCCGGCGCCGAACGGAGTCAATCACGACCTTCACCCAGAGCAGCACGATGCCGACCGTTGCACCCACCGCGACCACCGCGATCGGCGCGAAGTAGGCCATCTGCTCGAGCGAGAACTTCGTGACAGCCGCTCCGACGAGCCAGATGAAGAGCACGAGGACGGCCATCACGGCCCAGAGTCGGCGATCTCGCACGTCGGAGAGCCTAGATACCCTGCGCTTCGTGCTCACCGCGAACTACCGCTCGGGAGACGACTTTGTCGTCGAGTTCTTGGGCCACCGGTTCGAGTTCTCCGCACAGGACTTCGAGGAGCGCGTGATCGCGGGGGCGGTTCGGCTCGAGCTCATCGCCTCGAACGAGGTCGACGAGCAGGAGGCGGCCGATCTCGTCGAGCTGGTCGCGGACGGCCGGATCGTCGATCCCCGGAGCGGCCTCGGCCTCTACCTCGTCCGCCACTGGGAGCGGGTCTCCCTGCAGAACGGCGAGTCGCTCGTGTACTGGCTCCGCAAGCTCGTCTTCCGAGGCGCATGGCTCGATCACCGGGTCAAGGAAGGGCTCCTCGACGTGTCCTGGATCGATGACACCGGTGACTTCGGCTACGCGGAGCCGAAGGGTGGCCGGACGCTCCTCGAGCTCGCACCGGTCCCGTCCTGGAACGACCTCCAGTACCGGGGCTGAGATGCTTGAGCCCGATTCGACCGTTCGCGTACCGCCGCACGAGGCCGCACCCACGAGGTTCGGCCCGGACGCGCTCCAGATCCTGACCACCGAGCACTGGAGCCTCCTCGCCGCCCGGAACCTCGTCTACACCGAGGCGATGAGCCGAACGTCGATCTTCGTGGCCGCTCTCTCGGGCGCAGTGGTGGCCCTTGCGCTCGTCGCGCAAGCAGACGACTTCGGGACCGGCTTCGTCGCGTTCGCGCTCGTGCTCCTGCCGGTCGTGTACTTCCTCGGCGTCGTGACCATCGCGCGCCTTGCGCAAGTCAACCGCGAGAACAGGCTCTGGGTGCAGGGCATGAACCGGATCCGGAACGCATACCTCCAGCTCGAGCCGGAGCTCGAGCCGTACTTCGTCACGAGTCGATACGACGACGAGGCGGAGATCCTCCGGACGTCGTTGGCGGCGCAGCGCCCGCTGACACGCATGCAGCCGTTCATCTCGGCTCCCGGCGTTGTCGCCGTCATCGACTCGGTCGTCGCCGGCGCCGCTGCCGGAATCGCCGGTCTGGGACTCGACCTCGGAGTCGTCGGAGCACTCGCGGTCGGTGCGGTGTTCTTCCTGCTCTCGATGGGCTTCTTCGCCTACTGGGCGAGAGAGCAGATCGGCCATGTACCGACGGGCCTCGATCCGCTGTTTCCGTCTCCGGACCGATCCTCCTGATCTACTCGGTCGGCACGAACCCGAACGGTCGCTCGGTGTCGGGTGGCGAGATCTCGATGGAGCGCACGGCACCGATCGGGACGATCACCCTCGCCGGCTCCGCGTCGTCCTCGCGATGCGGCGTGAACGAGAAGAACCCGAAGCCGGGCTCTGCGCTCGTCGTCGCGATCAGGTAGCGCGTGCCGTCCACGAGCTCGAGCCGTACCTCCGCCACGTCCAGCGTGTTCTCCTGGGCGAAGGCGGTGACCATTCGACCGAGTCGGCCGACGAACTCGTCGAGCGGACCCGCGGCTCCCGGAGTCCAGACGTGGATGGACGACATGTCAGAACAGCCCGTCGGCGGCTCGCACACCGCCCATGTGAGCCCGGCCGAGCTCGGTGATCACGCGACCCCTGGGCGTTCGTTGCAGGAATCCGAGCTGCAGGAGGTAGGGCTCGTACACGTCCTCGATCGTGTCGGGCTCCTCGCCGAGGGTGACGGCGAGCGTCGAGAGGCCGACGGGACCGCCACCGAACTTGTCCCCGACGGCGGACAGCAGCTCACGATCGATCTGCTCGAGGCCCGCCTCGTCGACTTCGAGGAGCTCGAGCGCCTCGCACGCCACCTCGATCGTCACGCCTCCGCCGTGGCGGACCTCGGCGACGTCGCGGATGCGCCGGAGAATGCGGTTTGCGACGCGCGGCGTGCCGCGCGCTCGCCGCGCGACCTCGTCGGCCGCCTCGTCCGCGATCTCGACGCCGAGGATGCCCGCCGAGCGGCGAACGATCGTCGCGAGCTCGTTCTGCTCGTAGTAGCCGAGCCGGAACGTCATCCCAAAACGGTCGCGCAAGGGCGTGGTCAGGAGCCCGGTCCGCGTCGTCGCCCCGACCAGGGTGAACGGCGGGAGATCGAGCGTCAGCGTGCGTGCGCCGGCTCCCTGTCCCACGACGATGTCGAGGCGGAAGTCCTCCAGCGCCGGGTACAAGATCTCCTCGATCGCGTGGTTGACGCGGTGGATCTCGTCGACGAAGAGGACATCCTTCTCGTCGAGCCCGGTGAGTATCGCGGCCATGTCGCCCTTCCGCTCCAGCGCCGGGCCTGCGACGGTGCGAATCCCGACGTCGAGCTCCTCCCGGATGATCGTGGCAAGGGTCGTCTTCCCGAGACCGGGAGGACCGACGAGGAGGACGTGGTCGAGCGCCTCGCCGCGACCCTTCGCCGCCTCGAGTGCGATCTCGAGCTGATCCTTGATTCGCTCCTGACCGACGAACTCGCGCAGTCGCCGGGGGCGGAGCGACTGCTCGACGTCCTCGTCGCCCTCGCGCAGCGCGGGTGCGAGGAACTGGCTGCTCACGCGGCGCTCCGCAGCGCCTCGCGGACGCGCTCCTCGACGGACAGGTCCGGGTCGACGGCGGCAAGCGCCTGCTCCGCTTCGACGAGCGAGTAGCCGAGCTCGACCAGGGCGTCGCGGGCGACGAGCTCGCGCGGTGCTCCACTGTCCGCCGACGACACTGCCTGCGCGAGCGAGCCCTCGAGCTCGAGGACGATGCGCTCGGCCGTCTTCTTGCCGATTCCGGGAATCGCCTGGAAGCGCGCGGAGTCGCGGACCGCGATCGCCCGCTGGAGCTCGTCCGGCGACGCGCTCGACACGACGGCGAGGGCGACCTTCGGGCCGATGCCGCTCACGCCCAGGAGCTGCACGAACAGCGATCGCTCGGCGGCATCCGCGAACCCGTACAGCTGGAGTGCGTCCTCCCGCACGTGGAGGTACGTCTCCACGGTCAGCTCCGACGCACCCTCGGCTCGCCGAAACACGCTCGCCGTCGCGTTGACGAGATAGCCCACCCCGCCGACGTCGACGACGAGCCCGTCGGGGGTGCGTCCGACGGGCGTACCGCGGAGCCTCGAGATCATCTGATCGCCCCGGCGAGCGGTGAGCCGAGCGCGTGGCAGATCGCAACCGCGAAGGCGTCCGCCTCGTGCGAGGAGCCTGGCCTCTCGTCGAGCCCGAGGATAAGCATGACCATCCGCTGCACCTGACCCTTTTCGGCTCGTCCATAGCCGCACACGGCGTGCTTCACGCGCGCGGGCGCATGCTCGGCGCACTCGACCCCGGCGGACGCGGCTGCGACGAGAACGGCGCCGCGCGCCTGACCGACGGAGAGCGCGATGCGGGCGTCGGCACCCACGTAGGACTCCTCGAGCGCGACGGCGTCGGGCTCGTGCTCCGCAATGAGCTCCCGAACGCCCTCGTAGATCGTCAGCAGCCGCGCGTCGAGGCGCTCGCGCGGCGGTGTCCGCCAGCATCCCGACGCCCCCGCCCGGAGGCGCCCGCCGCTTCCGTGGACGATCCCGTACCCGCACGCAGCCGTCCCTGGGTCGATTCCGAGGACTTTCACGTGCAGAAGGTATTCGCGAGTCCGGACATCGCTCCTCGTGTTCGGGGCGGTCCTCACCGCCGCCTGTCGGTCGCGGCTAGCGCCGCCGCGAAGCGGCTGCGCTTTAGGGATCTTCGCGATCGAAATCCGCATTCGCGGATTTCGATCTGGGGAAACTCAGCCTTGGCAGTTGGCCTTGGCCCACGCCTCGATGCGGTTCGACGCGGCGGTGAGCTGCTGCTGGTCGAGCGACGCGATCGCGGCCTGTAGCTGCTGGAGTTGGTCGGCCGTCGGAGTCGATCCGGGCTCGATCCCGATGTCCTTGAGCTTCGCTGCGTAGGTGCTGAACGCCTGCGCGAGCGTCTGGACGTCCGCCTTGATCTCGTCCGGCACCTTGTCCGCGAGCGTCTCGAGCTCGTCGGTGTTCGCGTTCGTCGTCCCGTTAGCGCCGGCGAAGGCCTGCGCGATGGTCGCGCCCACGCTCGCGAGCGCGAGGCAGTCCTCGTCGCCGAGGATGCTCGAGAGGTCCGTGGTGCCCGTCGACGTCTCCTCGGTCGTCGTCTCGGTGGACGTCGATTCCTCGGTCGTCGTCGTCTCGGTCGCAGTCGCCTCGTCCGAGGCCGCCGACTCGTTGTCCCCACCGCCGCATCCGGCAGTGACGAGGGCGAGCGTAACGACGAGGAGGGAGAGCCAGCGCATCGGCGCGACCCTAACAGCGAATCAGGAGAGGCGCTGCGAGAAGAAGCCGACGATCGCGTCGTAGCAGCGAACGCGGTTCGCGAGCTTCAACACGTCGTGCCCCTCGTCCTCGAAGACGAGGTAGTCGACCTCGCGCCCGAGGCCGCGCAGCTCCTCGACGACGTCCCGCGACTCGCGCTCGACGACCCGCGGGTCGTTCTGGCCCTGGATGACGAGCAACGGGCAGGAGATGTCGCGGATGTGCGTCCTCGGCGAGCGATCGACGAGGAAGTCACGATCCTTCTCGGGGTCGCCCACGGCGAGGGCGAAGTACGGCTTCCACGTCTCCGGAAGGCGATCCATGAACGTGAGGAGGTCGTACGGGCCGAACATGTCCACTGCGCCGCGCCACAGCTCCGGGTGGCGCGCAGCGAGCAGCAACGTCATGTAGCCGCCATACGAGCGGCCGACCACACCCGCCTTCGAAACGTCGATGCGCTCATCCTGCGGGAGCACGTCGGTCATCGCGTGGACGTGGTCGAGCCGGTCGAGACCTCCCCAGTCGTGATTGACGCGCGTCGCGTAGTCGAGCCCGTAGCCGGTGGAGCCGCGAACGTTCGGGACGAAGACGGCAAAGCCCTCGAGCGTGAGGATCTGGATGAGCGGCATCGAGAACCACGCGAAGTTCGGACGCTCCTGGCTCTGCGGGCCGCCGTGCACGTAGTAGACGAGCGGCCGTGGCCCGTCGAAGCCGAGCTCGGCCGACGGGAGGTACAGCCGCGCCGAGACGCGAAGGCCGTCGTGAGACTCGAACGACACATCTTCTCCCGCCGACAGCAGCTCCGGCGCCAGGCCGAGGGCTCGCTCGCGCGTCAGCCGCTCCGGCGACGACGCCGGCTCGGCGGCAAGAACGTGGAGTTGGGTTGGGCTCGTCGCGGTGCAGAAGGCCGCTGCGAAGCGCCCGCTGTTGGCGTCGTAGTTGAGTCCATGCAGGACGCCTCCCGCCAGCTCGTCTTGGCCGGCGAGCACGCGGTCGACCGAGAACGAGCGCGCCGCTTCGTCGAATGTGCCCGCGTACGCCCAGGAGCACCCGCCGACGTTGAACGTGAGCGAGTACCGGTCGCCCTCGAGGTGCTCGAGCCCTTCGAGCTCGCCGATCCCGTCGTGCACGAGACCCTCGATCGAGACCCGCTCGAGCTCGCCAGGTCGCGCGAGATCGAGGAACGCGAGAGAGCCGCTGTCGTCGTAGAGCGTCGTCGTGAGCAGGACACCGGCGCCGCTCGTCGTGCCGTATACGGCGCGAAACCCGCTGAGCGGGTACTGCGCCTCGGGATCCCGATCCTCGAGCGGCGTGCCGTACAGCATCCGCCGGCTACCGTCCACGACCTCGTAGACCACGGCGTCTCCCATCGTGTACCCGTCGACGAGCGCGACCCGGGAGTGGTCCGGCGTCCACGCGGCGACGAACGCCCCGTACGGGCTCTCCCACAGCCGCTCCGCCACGCCGCGCTCCAGCCGGACACGAATTGCCGTGACGGAGGACTCCTCGCGCGATTCGACGCCGAAGTACGCGATCTCCGCGTCGTCGTCGATGTGGAGCAGGTGCGACCTGCCTTCTGCGAACGCCTCCTCGACGAGCGGCTCGGGGAACCCGCCTTCGAGCGGGACGACGTAGGGGACGTAGTTCTCGTCCCCGTCCGAGTCGATCATCACGAGGATCTGCTCGAGGCGAGGGAGCACGTGGAAGAGGTGACCGCCGACGAGCTCCGGGTTCTGGAGCGCGATCTGGGGCGGGAGCAGGGGCTCGGGGACGCCGCCGCCGACGTCCATCGCGTAGAGGCTGAGGTGGCCTGAGAGGTTCGAGACGAAGACGATTCGATCGCCAGCGAGCTGGGGCTCGACGAACAGGCGCGCCGAGAGGAGCGACTCGATTCGATCCGCTCGCCGTCCCGCCGTGCCCGCCGCCGCGATCGCCACAGGTGCGCCTACGAGGCTACCGCTTCGAGCACGGCCTCGGGGATGTCGAAGTTCGCATAGACGTCCTGCACGTCCTCCGTATCCTCGAGCCCTTCGACGAGGCCCACGATGCGACGTGCCATCGACTCGTCCGAGACCGCTACGGTCGTCTTCGGGACCATCGCGAGCTCGACGGATTCGACCGTGAGGCCGGCTTCCTCGAGTGCCTGCCGAACCGAAGACAGCGCCTCGGGGGCGCTGGTGACGACGAAGCTCGATCCGTCACGCTCGACGTCGTCGGCGCCCGCGCCGGCAGCGGCCATGACGAGCGAGTCCTCGTCGGCCCCGTCGGCCGGGACGACGACGACTCCGCGGCGCTCGAACTGCCATGCGACTGCTCCGGTGGTTCCGAGATTCCCCCCGTACTTCGTGAATGCGTGCCGCACTTCGGAGGCGGTGCGGTTGCGATTGTCCGTGACCGCCTCGACGAGCACGGCGACGCCCTCGGGCCCGTACCCCTCGTAGACCACCGTCTCGAAGCTCGAGGCGTCGGCGTCCGCCCCCGAGCCCTTGGCGATCGCCCGCTCGATGTTCTCCTTCGGCATCGAGTAGGAACGCGCCTTCTCGATCGCGTTCTGGAGTGCGAGGTTCGCTGCAGGATCAGGCCCGCCCTCCTTCGCGGCGACGATGATCGCCCGCGACAGCTTGGAGAAGAGCTGCCCTCGCTTCGAGTCGGCCGCGCCTTTCCTGTGCTTGATGCTCGACCACTTGCTATGCCCGGACACCGGCCTCCTCCTCGACCATCTGCAGGAACAGCTCGTGCACGCGCAGGTCGTCCGTGAGCTCGGGATGGAACGACGCAAGCAACAGACGACCGTCCCGGATGAGCACGGGCTCCCCGTCGAGGTCACCGAGCACGACGACGTCGGTGCCGACGCGCCTGACCCGGGGCGCGCGGATGAACACACCTCGCAGCGGGATCTCGTCTCCCTCGAGAGCGACGTCGGCCTCGAAGCTCGCAACCTGGCGGCCGAACGCATTGCGCTCCACCGCGATGTCGGCGAGGTCGAGATGCTCGCGGTCGACGAGGATCATCCCCGCACACGTGCCGAGGATCGCACCCGGATAGCGCCGGATCGCCTCGTCGAGCCCGTACAACTCCGCGAGCCGCATCATCGTCGTCGACTCGCCGCCCGGTATGACGAGACCGTCGAGGCCGTCCAGCTCCTCGGGGAGACGGACCTCGACGACATCGGCGCCGAGTGTTCGAAGCGCCCTGGCGTGCTCGCGAAACGCTCCCTGCAACGCGAGAACGCCGATGCGCAGCGACCGCTCCATTGCCGGCGTTACCAGCCGCGCACTTCGAGCCGCTCGTCCTCGGCGAGCGAGCTCGCGGAGATGCCCACCATCGGCTCTCCGAGACCGGCGGAAACGTCGGCGAGCACCTTCGGGTCGTCGAAGTGCGTCGTCGCCTCGACGATGGCCTTCGCACGCCCCTCCGGGTCGCCAGACTTGAAGATGCCGGAGCCCA
Organism: Gaiellaceae bacterium; assembly: GCA_036257855.1. Taxonomy (GTDB): domain Bacteria; phylum Actinomycetota; class Thermoleophilia; order Gaiellales; family Gaiellaceae; genus GMQP-bins7. Next base: position 23,288 of record DATAET010000086.1, read on the forward strand.
CGAAGAGGCCGTCGGCCCCGAGCTGCATGCACAGCGACGCGTCCGCGGGAGTCGCGATCCCGCCCGCGGTGAACGTCACGACCGGAAGCCGCCCGTTCTCCGCGACCCAGCTGACGAGCTCGTACGACGCCCGGTGCTCCTTGGCGGCGGCGTGGAGCTCGTCCTCCCGCAGCGCATGCAGGGAGCGGATGGCGCCGAAGACGGCGCGCATGTGCGTGACCGCGTTGACGATGTCACCAGTGCCCGCCTCGCCCTTCGTGCGGATCATCGCGGCCCCCTCGGAGATGCGGCGAAGCGCCTCGCCGAGATTCGTTGCACCGCACACGAACGGCACGGTGAACTTCCACTTGTCGACGTGGTGCACGACGTCCGCGGGCGTGAGGACCTCGGACTCGTCGATGTAGTCCACCTCGAGCGCCTCGAGGATCTGCGCCTCCGCGAAGTGTCCGATACGGCACTTCGCCATGACGGGGATCGTGACGGCCTCCTGGATCTCGCGGATCTTCTCCGGGTCGCTCATGCGCGCGACGCCCCCGTCGCGCCGGATGTCGGCCGGGACGCGCTCGAGGGCCATCACCGCGCAGGCGCCCGCGTCTTCGGCGATACGCGCCTGCTCGGCGTCGACGACGTCCATGATGACCCCGCCCTTCAGCATCTCGGCGAGGCCTGTCTTCACCCGCAGCGTCCCGAACTCGGCCACGATCGCAGTGTATCCGTGCGCCCGTGGGCGAACGCCTGTGGATAGCGAGGACGGACTTCGACCAATTTGCGGGTTTCCGCATGTGGAAATCCCCTGGAAAACGTCGTGTCCGTCCGCACGATGTGACATACGTACGGGCTACCGGCGCGACTCCTCTCCCCGCAGGCGGATCCGCCTGGCCCCGAAGTTGCGCCGCTCCAAGTAAGGGGCCCGCCCACCCGGGCCCCTTGCTATCGCGATCGGAATCCCCCGAGTGGGGATTCCGATCGCGGGGCTACAAGCCCTAAAGTCGCGGCCCCTGTCGGGGCCGCGCTCGTCGTTCTGGACCAACGCCTATCGGCCGTCCGTGTTGCGGCGTTAGTTCTTGCTGCCCGCCAGGACGGCCGACTCGGGTTGGTCGACGATCCGGATGTACGGCTTCGGCTCCTCCCAACCGTCCGGCCAGATCTCCTTCGCCTCCTCGTTCGAGACGGAACCGGCGATAATGACCTTCTCCCCCTGCTGCCAGTTCACCGGCGTCGAGACGCGATGCGTCGCGGTGAGCTGCAGCGAGTCGATGACCCGGAGCACCTCGTCGAAGTTCCGGCCGGTCGTCATCGGGTAGACGAGGACGAGCTTGATCTTCTTGTCCGGGCCGATGACGAAGACGTTCCGCACCGTCTGGTTGTCGGCGGGAGTGCGGGCCTTCGGGTCGCCCTCGACCTCGGCCGGCAGCATCCCGTACAGCTTCGAGACGTTGAAGTCCGCGTCGGCGATGATCGGGTAGTTCGGCGCGGCACCCTGCGTTTCCTCGATGTCTTTCGCCCACCCCTCGTGGTCGCTCGTCGTGTCGACCGAGATGCCGATGATCTTCACGTTCCGCCGGTCGAACTCGGGCTTGATCCGAGCCATGTAGCCGAGCTCGGTCGTGCACACGGGAGTGAAGTCCTTGGGGTGCGAGAAGAGCACCGCCCACGAGTCGCCCATCCACTCGTGGAACCTGATCGTCCCTTCGGTCGACTCGGCCGTGAAGTCCGGTGCCGTGTCGTTGATCGTCAAGCTCATATCCGTCCTCCTCCGGGGCGCGGAGCCCCCTCGTCGGGGGCGAGCTGATCGCACCCCGCTGTACGAGACCGCAGAACGCGCGTCGGCCTCCCATTCTTCCACGCAGCGACCGGGGGTGGGCAAGCCGAGCGAGCTCAGACCTCACAACAGTCGTCACCGCGCCAGCTCTCGCGACCTTCCCGGAGGGCAACGCCCCCGATGACGAGCGCGGCGACGGGATCAGCCCACCACCACCCGAAGAGGGCGTTTGCTCCGAGCCCGACGAGGAGCGCGATCGAGAGGTAGGCGCAGATCATGTTCTGTTGCGCCTCACTCGTCGTGGCAGACGAGTCGAGTTGCCGCCCGACCCTCCGCTTTGCGCGAGCGAGGAGCGGCATCGTCGGCGCTGTGACGGCGGCGAGCGCAATTCCGACCCAGCTCGTCGCGGGGTGATCGCCACCGAGAAGCGTCCGGGCCGACTCGACCGCGACGTATGCAGCGAGCAGGAAGTAGCTGACGGCGATGAGTTGCTGCGCTCGACGCTCCGACGATTCGACGAGGAGCCGCCGCCCGGTGAACCGCCAGATGATCACAAACCCGGCTGCGGCCTCGATGAGGCTGTCGATCCCGAACGCCACGAGGGCGATCGAACCGGCACTGATTCCCGCACCCAGCGCAATCGCGAACTCCACCAGGTGCCAGGCGTTACCACCCCAGGCGAGCAGGCGAGCCCGCCGCTCGAGACGCAAGCGCCCCTGTGAAGGTGTCGCCACCGGAAGACGCGTGCCGACGCTCTCCGTCACGGTTCGGAGGGTACGCCGCCGTTCTCGACCCTGCATGCGCCCACATCGACATCGCGGTGCGCGCAAGTTTTCGCCGCCGAGTGCGTCTTACTCGTAGATGAGCAGGGAGTACGAGATTCGCTCGGGGCGTCGCACCGTTTCGAAGCAGTTGTCGAGCAGCCCACTGCAGGCTGCCATCGACTACGTGCGCACCTTCGGCTCGGGTAACGAGATCACCGTTCTCGGTATCGACACGGTTGCCTGGAGGGGTGCCCGGTTCACCGGAGTGCCCGTTCCCGCGGAATCTGCGCCTTCTGAGTAGGCTCCCGAGCAGCTAGCGACGACGACCCGTCTGTTAGCGTCGTGCGGGATGTTCGACGTGGCGTTCTTCGACAAGTCGTTCGTCAAGAGGATCGAGGACTTCAGCCGCGATCACGACGGGGCGCATGTGCGCCTCGAGGTCGTGACCACCTCCGGCGAGCGGCTCGACGCGCTCGAGTTCAAGGCCCTGGAGGACGGGACGAGGCTGTCCACACGCGACGATCGGCTCGTCTTCTTGCCGTACTCGCTCATCGCCTACATCGATGTCTCGATCCTGCAGGATCGCCGCGTCCCCGGCTTCCAGTTCTCGACCAGCGCGGACTGACCGCGGACGTCGCGCGAGATCGGCCCTATGGATAGTCCCTGCTGATCGAATCGAGGCGGTCTGAGTGACCGGTCGCCTGGTTCGTGAGCGTCACGCTCGGGCGTACCCCGTGGAGGCTGAGATGAGGAGGCAGCCCCGAGCGGGCCGCCTCCTCGATCACGAACCTAGGATCTCTCAGCTATTGGGAGCGGTCGAAACGCTGCTTGCCGCGCTCGAGAAGAGGCTGCGCAGCACACCGCGCAGGAAGAACAGCGCGATGATGATGGCGATCGCGAGGAAGCCGAGCAGGATTGCGTACTCGGTCGTCGTCTGGCCATCCTCCCGTTCCCGCAGCCGAAGCGCCCCGACCTGCAGTGCCACGATCGGTCGCAACAGGATGTCGTGCATGAGTTACCTCCCCAGTCCGAGGGCAATGCGCGTCGCATTACCCAACCCCGTTAACCCCTCTTCTGCTGCCTTAACCATTGGCGCTAGTGCTGCTCTGCACAACCGGCCAGATGGACTGTCTCAACCTAGACCTCGCGCGACGCGGTCGAGACGTTCATCCGCCGCGAGGATGCCGAGCGCTTCGTCGAGGAGGTGCGCGGCGATGATCCCGACCTCGCGAGCGACCTGCGGATCGAGGAGCGAGAGCTAGACGCCGGACGCGGAAAAAGGGAGTCGACTGACGCCAGTCAGTTCCTTGTCGCCCCCTCGCGGACAAGCAATACCCCGCCCGGCCTCACGCAAGAGTAGCGCCTGCCGGAAGAAGCCGGACGAGGCCGGACCGAGAAGCGCGAGCTAGAGGCGGACGGGCTGAACTGAAGTCGGCAGCCGACCGATCGCGAGTGTTACCTGTCCATCGTGGAGTCCAGCCCTCGACGCGGGCTAGCGCAAAAGTTCCCTCACCTCATCGTCTGAGAGCCCGTCGCCATCGACCACCTCGTAGTCCTCCGCCTCCTAGGCGACTAGCTGATCATCTCGCTCCGGTCCCAGCCCTCGTTTGCCGGCTCGTCCCTGGAGATGAGGTCGTCGTTACGCGGGCACACCAGCTTGTACCTCAGGGGTGGTACTTCGAAGGACATCACTCCTCCACGAGACGCAACAGCTCTTCCAACTGTACGACGGTCGGGGCTCATCGGAGCGGGTCGCGATGCGCTGCGCGAGCGTTACCTCACCGAGCGCGAGCCGAGGTTGCAGCACTTCGCGGAGATCACGGCGAGTCTCGCGAAGCTCAAGGGTTATGCCGGGCCGACCTTGGTCCACGTCCCTCAGGGGAAGAGGGGAAGGGGCCCCTACGCCGGCCCGACAGGCTCGGCTTCGCTGCGGGCCGTGTCATGCCTGCGTTCCTTGACAGGACGTCGCTCGCGAACCGACGGCGCTGCCAGCGCGACGAAGCCGGTTTGAGCGTGGGGCAGTCCAGTCCCGATGCTGCCAGCAGTGCGTGCCTCCGTAGCCCGCATTGGCCTCGGTACCGTGGTGTGTGTGGCGGATCTTCTCCTCATCGACGGTTCTGTCGAGCGACGGCAAGATGGCAATCCTCCGACCGAGTCGGACGACACCGAGGCACTCGATGCCTATTCACGAGCTGTCACGGCGGTCGCCGAGCGGCTGACGCCGTCGATCGCAAATCTGCGCATCGCGCGTCGCGCACGCGGAGGGCGGATTCTCGACGGGGGTGGGAGCGGGGTCGCAATCACTCCAGACGGCTTCTTGCTCACATCGGCGCACGTCGTCACGGGCGGCAACTCAAACGGCCGGGCATCGTTTGCGGATGGGCGCGATCTCGTGTTCGAGGTGGTGGGCGCCGACCCGCTCTCCGATCTCGCGGTGCTCAGGGCCGAACAAGACGATCTTGTCCCCGCCGAACTCGGAAACGCGGAGACTCTTCGCGTCGGGCAGCTCGTGGTCGCGATCGGCAATCCGCACGGGTTCGCCGGTTCGGTTACCGCCGGCGTCGTCTCGGCGCTCGGACGCTCCCTACCCACCCGATCGGGCTCGACCGTGCGGATCGTCGACAACGTCATCCAGACCGATGCAGCGCTCAATCCCGGCAACTCAGGCGGCGCGCTCGCGGATAGCCGAGGACGGGTCGTCGGCATCAACACCGCCATCGCGGGCATCGGACTCGGACTCGCAGTGCCGATTAACACGGCGACGCGCCAGATCATCGCTGCACTCATGGTCGATGGGCGATTCCGCCGCGCCTACATCGGGATCGGGGCTGGCGAGCGGCCACTGCCGCCGCGGCTCGCGCGTGAACTCGGCCGCGAGCAGTGCGTCGAGGTCCTCGAGGTCGTCGACGAAGGCCCGGCAGCACGTGCGGGACTGCGGCCGGGCGACCTCATCCTCGCGCTTGAGGGCGAACCGATTCGGAGTATGAACGAGCTTCAACGGCTGATGATCGGTGAGCGGATCGGCGCACCGGTGACGTTCGAGGTTGCCCGCGAGACGAGCGTCCTTACATTGCAGGTCGTGCCGGCCGAGCTTCCGGGTTAGCTTGATCCAACCCGGGCGGAGGGTTCTCTCGGCGTGCGAAGGCCGAGCCTGGAAGCGCGTTACATCGCCGCGCTGGGGCTAGTCATATACGGGTCTAGAAGCGTTCGTAGCGCCGAGCGCCCGGCACGTTCCTTCGCTGCCCCGTGTCTCATCGCGATTCGCACCTGGTTCGTTTGGCTCCTAGCGATTTGCTTAGTTGAGCCAAGACCGAGGACACGGGAGGACGCTCGGGTGCGAATGGTGATGCACGGCGAGCGGCCCCCGGGCGTTGCGACGACGTGCAAGATTCGGCCCGTGCCGACGCGACAGTCGAGCCGCAACAGCCCGTCGAGGAACGCAGTCGATGCCAGACGCGGCCGAAGATGGGGCGACCCACTACGACCTCAGCAGGTGTCAGGTGCGACTCTCCGCTCGATGCGCCATCCGGTGTCGAGCGCGAGCTCACGGCGCCAAGCCCGACGACAGCGCACGACGTGCGTCGACGGGCTCATCACGAGCCAGTCGGCCCGCGGTGGGACGACTCCGCCGGTGCGCACTAGCAGGACCTCCCGCGAGAGGTGGGGCCCGAAGTAGGGCGAGATGAAGTCGTTGACCCGCGGCGGGAGGGCGACCGTCGCGTGCGCCGGGATCGCGCGATCGACGAACGGGAAGACGACCGGCTCGGACGTGTCCGGACGTGGCCTCGCTTGAACCGACGGACGACGTGCGTTCCAGACCGACTGGGTGGAGACGTGGAACGGGCTCGGCGCATTCACGAGCGCGCTGATGCCCGAGGCCTTGCCCTGGTAGTTGAGCAGCGACGCGATTGCTGCGACCGAGGCGACGGTCGCTGTTGCGACTGCCAACGCTCGCCAGCGCAGCAGCAACCCCCACGTGACCGCGGCGAGGGCGGCGCCGAAGATCAGGAGCCGGCCCCGGAACGGGTCGTACACCACGAGCACTGAGAGCATCCAGAGCAGCACGAACGGAGCGAGCGCGAACGTGCCGAGGAGAGCCGATGCTCGTCCACGCCGCCAGAGCGCGAGCGTGATCGCAAGCCCGACGAACAGGAGGAGCCCGAGTGGACCGAACCACGACAGGGCCGGGTCCGCCACGACGTTGAGGTTCCAGCCGAGCTCGTAGTCCGGTGTCGGCGGTCTGCCGAGCCCAGCCCAGGTATGAAAGACGAAGTCCTGCGCGTGGACGAAGACGCGGTGGATGAGGATCGGCGTTGCGACGAGCAGAGCTGCGACGACGAGCGTTCGAACCCGCTTCCCCCTCACGCGGAGGAGTGCCGCTAGGAGCAAGATCCCGGCGCCGCCGACGACGTAGGCCCAGACGTACGACCCGGGCGTCCCCGACAGGTCCACGACGTCGAGAAGCAACCGCA
>DATAET010000087.1:0-8551 GCA_036257855.1 Gaiellaceae bacterium
GCACGAGTAGCGTATTAGCGGGGGAATCTACACTCGACCGGGTGTCAGGCCGGATCCTTGCGATGGGCAGCCACTCACCCGTGTTCGAGGACGCAATCCTCGAGCTCGCGGGGCCGCGGGTGTGTTTCGTGCCCACGCCGAGCGCGGACGCGGACGCGGTCGTCCGCTTCTACGAGTCGTTCGCGCATCGAGCCGTCGCCACGCACGTCTCGTTCAACCCGTGGCCACGCCTCGATCTTCGCGAGCACGTGCTCTCCCAGGATGCGATCTACGTGTCCGGCGGCAACACGGCGAACGCGCTCGCGATCTGGCGTGCCCACGGCTTCGAAGACGTTCTCCGCGAAGCGTGGGAACGAGGAATCCTCCTCTGCGGCTGGAGCGCTGGGATGATCTGCTGGTTCGAGGCCGGCGTCACCGACTCGTTCGGGCCGCAGCTCGAAGGCATGCGCGATGGTCTCGGGTTCCTCCCCGGCAGCGCATGCCCGCACTACGACGGCGAGGAGCTTCGCCGGCCTGTCTACCAAAGGCTCGTCGCCGAGGGCTTCCCGCCCGGGTATGCGGCGGATGACGCTGCGGCTCTCCACTTCGTGGGCACGGAGCTCCACGAGGTGGTGGCGGCGGCCGAGGGCGCCAGCGCCTACCGGGTCGAGCCAGGCTCGGAGACGCCGATCGAACCCAGGCTGCTGTGAGACGTATTGCCGTGCTCGCCTCGGCGAGTGGAAGCGGCAAGACGACCTTCGGCCGCATGCTGTCTCAGCGGCTCGGCGTCCCATTCGTCGAGCTCGACGCGCTGAACCACGTCGGTCCGGACTGGAACGAGGCAACGCCGGAGGAGCTCCGCGCGAAGGTCACACCGATCGTCGACACCGACTCCTGGGTGATCGACGGCGCCTACCGCAGCAAGCTCGGCGACCTCATCCTGGAGCGGGCCGACGTCGTCGTCTGGCTCGACCCGCCGATGCGCATCTGGCTTCCGCGGCTCGTCCGCCGAACGGTCGGCCGCGTGGCCCGTCGCGAGGAGCTCTGGGGCGGGAACCGCGAGACGATGAGGAACGTGTTTCTCAGTCGCGATTCCCTCCTTCTCTTCACCCTTCGAACCTACCGCCGCCGACGCCGCCGGTACCCCGTCGAGCTCGGGAGGTTCAACCTCGTCCGCCTGCGCTCGACCGTCGAGATCGAGCAGTTTCTTAGGAGCGTCGCGCACGTGACCGGAGCTCCGCGACCCACGCCGCAGCCCTGAGCCCGAGCCAGATCGGCGTCAGGAGGACATAGAAGACGAGATCGCCGAGGAGGAGCAGGAACCACCAGAGCGCGAAGCGCTGCGCCGGGACCCAGCCCTTCTCGCGCAGATCGCCGCGTCCGCCGGGGGGAGGACGGAACGGGTTGCGCAACGGCGGCTCTCCCGGAGCACCGTACGGGCGATGTGCGCGATGGTCGTCGCTCATGCCCGCGCGGCTGCGCGCCTCCGTCGCTCCACGAGGCGGACGATCCGCATCGCCGTCTCCTCGACGGAGAGCTCGGTGACGTCGATGACGGGGCAACGAAGCCGGCGGTGCAGCTTCGACGCCTCCTCGAGCTCCGCGTACACGGCCTCGAGCTCCGCGTAGCGCCGCCGGGAGGCGCCCATGCTTTTTACGCGCGCAGTCCGGATGTCGGTGAGCCGATCCGCGCCGATCGTGAGGCCGACGATCTTCGCCGGATCGATCTCGAACAGCTCCTCGGGCGGCTCGATACCCCGGACGACCGGAACGTTGGCCGCCTTGTGGCCCAGGTACCCGAGGTAGATCGACAGCGGAGTCTTCGACGTCCGTGAGACGCCGACGAGCACGACGTCCGCCTCGTCGAGGCCTCTCCCCACGCCGTCGTCGTACTTCACGGCGAACTCGATCGCCTCGATGCGCTTGAAGTACGTCGCGTCGAGCGGCGCCCGGGCCCCCGGCTCCATGCGTGCCGCGACTCCCGCGACGCGCGAGATCGAGTCGATGGGGTGGCCGAGCAGGTCGCAGTAGTGGACACGCGCGCGGCGGCACAGCTGACGCATCGCGTCGCGCAGGTCGGGCGCGACGAGCGTGTACACCATCACGGCGGGGCGACCTCGTGCCTGCTGGACGGCGATGTGGAGGTCGTCGACGTTCTCCACCCGCGGGTGCCGAACCTCCTCGAACGGCTGGTCGGGGAACTGCGCCTCCAGTGCGAGGACGAGCCGCTGTGCCGTCTCGCCCGTCGAGTCCGAGACGATGTGCAGCTCGACCGGGACGCGGTCGCCGTCGTGGCCGCTCATGGAAGGAGGCTATCTCCCGCGCCGTCCCATGATCCGGACGGCCAGCGCCTGATCACGACCCGGCGTCACCGCCACCAGGTCTGGGCGAAGCCGACCGAGCGGAATCCCAACTTCCGGTACAGGTGCTCGCCGTCGGCCGTTGCGTTCAACGTCGCGACGGCGCAGCCGGCGCCCCGGGCACGAGCGAGCACCGCATGCGTGAGCGCCGTGCCGATGCCCCGTCTGCGTTCGTGGGACGCAACGCCCATGTCGTAGATCCCCGCGACCCCGAGCCTTCCCGTCGTGACGTTGAGCGTCGCGTGCCCGACAGCCTCGTCATCCCTCCACACCGCGACGTGCCAGACCCGCCGTGGCCGCGCGCTCGCCAGGCGTGTGCGTACGGACGCGATCCCCGCTTCATCCCACGGGAGTTTCGTGACGGACCAGTCCCCCTCGGCGACTGCGATCGACACCCCAGGAGCGGCGGGATCGCCTTCGACATCCTCGATCGTCCTGGCCATCCAGTGCGCCTGCCAACCGTCACGAAAGCCGGCCTCGCGCAGGCGCAGATCGAGATCTTCGGGCTCGGTCGGGAGCAGGGACCAGCACGACGCCTCGGCGCTCCCCGCCGCGGCGAGAAAGTCCGGGAGCAGGACCGCGAGCCTCCGCGAGGAGAGCCGTGGGAACGCCAGAACCGCACCTGCCCGCGAGACCATCCAGGTGACGCCACGCTCGCGATGGACGGTGCCACCGGCTGCCTCTGCGATCCGCGCCAACCATGCCGTCTGGTTCGCTGCGGCCGCGCGTACGAGCGTCGTGTCCGGCTGGCCACCGCCGAGCATGCAGCGGATCGTAGAGCGCCTTCCTACGATGAGCGGGTGACGACCGGTCTCCGTCTCGCTGCGGGAATCCTCGTGGGTGTCATCGCGGTCTCGGGCGCCGTATTCGTGATCGCGAAGCGCGCGGATGACGACCCAGCTCCTGCGGCTACGACGCCGCCTTCGCCCACGACCTTCGCCGTCACGGTCGACGGCTCGGGGCGACCCTACGACGTCCCGTTGCCCAGCGGCGCGAAGGTCGAACGCCGCCGTCTCGCCGTGCTCCACGCACCGAGTCGGAAGGTGATCTTCCTCGGCGGCGAAGCAGTGCCATACGTGAAGGCCGGCGAGTACGAGCCCGTGACACTGGCCGAGCGACCCGGACGAACGTATCCGGTGGATGCGATCTGGGTCGACACGCGCAACTCGTACGACAACATCGTCGGAGTCGTGATCGTCGAGCGGGACACGCCCGTGAGGCGCTGGAGGCAGCTCGAGCGCGTCGCCTACGGAACGGACGGCGGACTCGGTGGAATCACGACGGTCGAGTGGGCCGCGAAGGAGAAGTCGCTCGACAGCGAGGTCCAGCGGCGCTGGGAGGAAGAGCTGGTCGACAAGGGGCGACAGTCGTTCGCGATCGACGCAGACGGCGTCGAGGGGATCGACACGATCGCGTTCGCGAACGGATTCGGAGACGGCGGCTTTCCCTCGATCGCCGGCTACGACGCTCAGGGGCGAAGGTCGGCGATCGTGCTGTGGACCATCGTCGCGCCGTGGCGACTCGCATTCCGGGAGGGCGAGCCTCCGCCGCAGGTCACCGCGCGGGAGAGCGCACTGGGCGCCTGCCTGACCGGGCGCCGCACGATCGGCGGCGCACGCTGCCGCGCCGCTCGCTGACTGCGAGAGCCGAGTAACGTCTCGCCGGTGCCCGACGTCGTCACCATGGACAAGATCGTCTCGCTTGCACGACGACGCGGGTTCGTCTTCCCGTCGTCCGAGATCTACGGAGGGCTCGGCTCGGCCTACGACTACGGCCACTACGGCGTCCTCCTGAAGCAGAACGTCAAGGCCCGCTGGTTCGAGGCGATGGTGCGCGAGCGCGACGACATCGTCGCGCTCGACTCCTCGATCATCCTCCACCCTGCGGTCTGGGAGGCGTCGGGCCACGTCGCCGGGTTCGCCGACCCGCTCGTCGACTGCCGGTTCTGCAAGCGCCGCTACCGCGCGGACCAGCTCGACGAAGCTCAGTGCGGAGCGAAGCCGAGCAAGCACCCCGGCGAGACCGAGCAGTGCGACCTCACCGAGCCGCGGCAGTTCAACCTCATGTTCTCCACGAGGATCGGGCCGGTCGAGGAGGCCGGACAGGACGCCTACCTCCGCCCCGAGACGGCGCAGGGGATCTTCGTGAACTTCAAGAACGTCGCCCAGATCGCGCGGCGCAAGCCACCGTTCGGCATCGCGCAGATCGGCAAGGCCTTCCGCAACGAGATCACGCCGGGCAACTTCATCTTCCGCACGCTCGAGTTCGAGCAGATGGAGATGGAGTACTTCGTCCCGCCGCCCGAGGCGCAGGAGTGGTTCCGGTACTGGGTCGACGCCAGGGTCGCGTGGCACCTGCGGTACGGGATCCGCGAGAGCCACCTCCGCGTGCGCGAGCACGATCCCGAGGAGCTCTCGCACTACTCGAGCGCCACCTCGGACATCGAGTACCTGTTCCCGATGGGCTGGTCGGAGCTCGAGGGGATCGCGCATCGCGGCGACTTCGACTTACGGGCGCATACCGAGGCGTCGGGGACGAAGCTCGAGTGGGTCGACGGCGAGGAGCGCTACACGCCCGAGGTCGTCGAGCCGGCGCTCGGGGTCAACCGCTCGATGCTCGCCTTCTTGGTCGATGCCTACGACGAGGAGGTGGTCGCGGAGCGTGAGCGCACCGTGCTCCGCCTCCACCCCGCTCTGGCCCCGGTGAAAGCGGCCGTGCTCCCGCTCGTCCCGCGCAACGAGGACATGGTGATCAGGGCACGCGCGTTGCACGAGGAACTCCGGAGAGCCGTCGTCTCCGAGTACGACGACTCCGGCCAGATCGGGCGCCGGTACCGCCGCCAGGACGAGATCGGGACGCCGTACGCGTTGACGGTCGACGAGCAGACGCTCGAGGACGACACCGTCACCATCCGCGACCGCGACTCGCTCGAGCAGGAGCGCATCCCGATCTCCGGTGCGCGCACGTTGGTCCTCGACAGGCTGTCCGCGGAGTGGACGACGCCGAAGCCGGGCTGAGCTAGTCGGCGAATCGGCCGATCCAGGCGATGCCACGGGCATCGAAGATGGCGAGTACGTTGGAAGGCGCGATACGGAGCCGCACCTCGCCGTCGCCGACCGGGCGCTCGGCCTGCGCTGTTACGTCCCCGGAGATCAGCCGGGAGAGAAAGTCGTGCAAGCTCACACGATCGACGGCTCCGAAGACGGTAAGTACCTCCCCTGGGTGCTCGAAGCGGATCCTGAAGCCAGAGACATGGCGGGAGCCCGACCGATCGGGATCGAAATAGATCTCCAGGGCGCCGTAGTTCCAGATGAGTGACTGTGCTCGCCCAACGCCTTCCTTCCACGGGTCACCGAGGGTCGTGCGCACATCGTGATCCGCCATACCGAGTTGGAGCGGGCCGAACTCTCCGGATCTCGCAAAGGCAACAACTGCATCCTGCATTGGACTGTCAGGAGCTCCAGCGCTCGAGTGCCCGCTCGCTCGGCTCCGTGAACCCGAACCTCCGGTAGAGCTCGTGCGCGTCTCGCGTGTGCAGGAACCACTTCGTACGCGCGAGCGGTCCTTCGTCCACCGAGAAGCGGACGAGCTCGGCGCCGAGCCCGCGACCTCGGTGCTCGTCGAGGACGTAGACGTCGGCGAGGTACGACTGCGCGTGACCATCCGAGAGCGTCCGCGAGAAGCCGACCTGCTCCCCGTCGTGGTACAGGCCGACGACCCTTGCCGCGCCGTCGATCAGGGCATCCTGGACCGCACGCGGCCGCCCTTTCGCCCAGTACGACTCCTCTCCGAGGTAGGCGTGCACGGCCGCGCGGTCGATCCGCGCGGGATCGTCGTCGAGCTCGTAGCCGTCGTCGAGATCGCGCTTCACGCGGTGAGGGTTCGTAGCCGGAACCCGCCGTGGAACTCGTACGTCGCGACCACCACCGCCAACGTGTCACGCAGGGCGCGCTCGCCGAGGCCGAGGCCGTGCGCGTCCGCGAGCGGGCTCCAGATGAGCGCGAGCATCCCGCGAAAGCCCTCCGGCGAGAGGAATACGGTCTCGTCCGGCGCGCACGCGGTGCACACCGCCCCGCCTGCTCGCGGCAGGTAGCCGGCGAGACCTTGGACGCCACCGCACTCGACGCAGCTCTCGAGGTGCGGGACGTAGCCGGACAGCCACAGGAGCTTCAGCTGGAACGACAGCGCGAGCGGGTCGAGCGCGGCCCGTCCCCGTGCACCGGGGGGGATGGCGTCCACGGCCGAAAGGAACCTGGTCAACGCCTCGAACGCCCGCTCGTTGCGCTCCTCCTCGACGAAGAGCCGGAGCATCGCCTCGGCTCCGACGAGCGCGACGGAGAGGCGATACGGATCCTCCCGTGCCGGCCGATGGGACTCGACGAGCGAGGCTCCCGTCACGGTGTGCAGCTCGCCCGATCCCCGGTGCAGCATCAGTTCGACATGCGAGAAGGGCTCGAGCCTGGCCCCGAAACGCGACCTCGTCTTGCGCACGCCCTTCGCCATGGCGCCGACCCGTCCGCTGTCCGCCGAGTACAGATGGAGGATGCGGTCGGCCTCAGCGAAGCGGAACGACCGCAGCACGACCGCCTCCGTCTTGGTCACCCGCGCCATGCGATCAAGTCTAGGCCTGCCGCACGTCGGCTCTTTCGAGCCCACTACTGCTCGTAGTGCTCGACCGTCCCCTCGGGGCGGACGACCGCCGCGTCTGCGTCGAAGCCCGCCGTGCGCAGTGCACGCCGTTGACGGAGGAAGTCCCAGCACTGGTCCAGAGACACGCGGATCTCCTCCAGCCTCTGATGATCCTGCTCGGACGCCGTGCCTGCGGCCTCGCGGTCCCAGAGCTCGTGCTCCTCCGCTACCAGCTGCTCGATGCTCTCGTGGATCTGGGTGTCGTCCATGTCGCTCCCTTTCCTCGCGGGCTCGCCTAAGCGGGTGAATCATGCGTGTCGAATGGCTGGCAGCGCGGGCAGTACCAGGTCCCCCGGCCGCCGACGCGGGTTTTCACGATCGTCGTCCGGCAGCGTGGACAGGGCTCGCCGTCCCGCCCGTACACGCGGAACTCGTCCTGCATCGATCCCGCCGCGCCGTCGGGGGCGCGGTAGTCGCTCAGGGTGGAGCCCTGGCGGGCGATGCCGATTCGCAGCGCCGCGCGGATGGCGCGCGTGAGTCTTCCGAGCTCGTCGCTCGAGACCTCGTTCGCGGGGCGCAGCGGGCTGAGGCGCGCGCGCCAAAGCGCCTCGTCGGCGTAGATGTTCCCGAGGCCGGCGACGACCCGCTGGTCGAGAAGGACCGCCTTCACCGGGGCCTTCCGGCGGGCGAGCTGCTCGCCGAGCCAGTGCGACGTGAAGCGCGGGCCGAGCGGCTCGGGGCCGTTCTTCGTTGCGAGGTACGGCTCGAGCTCCGCGTCCTCCAGGACGAGCCACGTTCCGAATCGCCGCACGTCTCGGTACACGAGCCGTGACCCGTCGTCGAGCTCGACCACCGCGCGCTCGTGCGACACCCGAGTGAAGCCGAAGCTCCCCGTCATGCGGAGGTGGACGAGGAGCCCGAGGCCGCTCTCGAGGCGGAGCAGGAGATACTTGCCGCGTCGCTCGACGGCGACGACGACATCCCCCTCGAGCTCCTCCGCGACCTCGAACAGGTCGACCGGGCGCGTCAGGCGCGGGTCGAGGATCTCGACGCGAGCGAGCGTGCGCCCGACGAGCCGCGGCCCGAGCTGCGCCCGGATCGTCTCGACCTCTGGAAGTTCAGGCACGTGTGGATCGTAGAGTTCACCGCTCGTGACGGACCAGCCGCGGACGTGGCACTACGGCCTCATCGCCCGCTACTCGGCGGAGTTCAACGACGACTTCCGTCCGCACGAGATCCCGTACTTCCGGAAGTTCATCGAGGACGACGGCCAGCCTGCTCTCGACGTCGCGTGCGGGACCGGTCGACTGCTCCTCCCGTACCTCGGGGCCGGTCTGGACGTCGACGGGTGCGACGTCTCGGCGGACATGATCGCCGCCTGCCGCGAGAAGGCGGAGCATGAGGGGCTCGAGCCGAACCTCTACGTACAGCCGATGCACGAGCTCGAGCTCCCGCGGCGGTACCGCACGCTCTTCGTCTGCGGAGCGTTCGGGCTCGGAAGCTCCCGCCAGCAGGACGTCGAGGCGCTTCGACGCTTTCACGACCAGCTCGAACCAGGCGGCACACTCCTTCTCGACGCCGAGG
>DATAET010000088.1:0-6029 GCA_036257855.1 Gaiellaceae bacterium
TTCTTCTACTCCGACCTCTTCGAGCTGGGCTACGAGGCCGTCGGTGACGTCGACTCGCGTCTCGCCACGGTCGAGCACTGGGTCGAGCCGCTGCGCAAGGGAGTGGTCGTCTACGTCGACGACGACGCGAGAGCCCGCGGCGTCCTGCTCTGGGACGTCTGGGGCAAAGTGGACGACGCCCGCGGGCTGATCCTGGCGGGGACGCCTGTCGTCCCCGAGTCGCTTCTCTTCTTCCTCGACTGAAGCGGCGCCGCCGCGGCTGCGAGCGCTGTGACGAGCGAAACCGCCAGAACATCGAAGACGACGTACCCACTCGCGGCGCCGCTGGGCGGATTCCCCTGTGGGATTCCGAGCCCCGGCACGACGCCGCTCCAGGTCCACGTCCCGAGTGCCGTTCCGTAGATCTCGAGCACAGCCACGACGACGAACACTCCTGCGTAGACAGGTCGGCGCGTCACCAGCAGCACGAGCACGAGAAACGTGCATCCCATCGCGCCGGAGACGTCCGTCGACGGGAGAACACTCAACCCGAGGAGCATCCAGAGTGCGGACCCGGCGACGGCGGCGCCGAGGAGGACGTTCGGCCGGCGGCTCGCGAGCGCCGCCAGCGACAACCCGCCGAGGTAGACGAGGCCGTGCCCGGGTGGCACGAACGCCGGGAGATTCTCGAGTCGGTACGTGTAAACGCCCCACACGATGGAGCCGACCACCTCTCCGAGCGTCGCGATCCCGACGACTGCGAGAGTCTGCAGTCGGACACGCGGCGGATGGAGCGAGAGAAGGAGTGCGAGGACGCTCGCCGTGACCACGCCGAGCGCCAGCTGACCCGTGCGATCGAGATGCTGGTCGACGAAGAGCCCGGTGATGATCCAGGCGCTGACGACGAGCAGCGTGACGGCGGGGAGGCGACGCACCGTACGCATCTTCGCCGAAACGGCGGCCGCGGTTCGCCGGAGCCTTCGCGTTTGACGGGACGGCTCTCGCGGGTACAGGGCGCTACCGACGAAAGGGAGAACGGGATGTTCGGATTGAGCCTCGGCGGCGTCCTCGTCATCATCGGGATCGTCATCGCAATCTTTTGGAGCCTCTGGATCGGCGTGATCGTGGCGCTCATCGGCCTGCTCGCCTTCGGAGGCTTTGCCCGCGGCCGCTGGTATTAGGCGATACTGCCGGCCATTGCCGGGAACGCGAACGACACGTCCGCGGAGCTCGAGAGCCTGGCCAGGCGGTACTTCGAGCTCTTTCACGCGGACACACTCGACGAGCTGCGAGAGGTCCTCCACCCCGACGCCGCGATCGAGCTGATGGTCGTGCAGCCCGGCACGCTCTTGCGCGGACGCGAGGAGATCGTCGACTTTCTCGAGCACGAGCTCGCACGACGGCTCTGGGAGACGGTCGTCCACGTCTGCACGCCGATCGACGAGACGCGCATCGTCGTCGAGGGTCGGGTGCGCTGGACGGACGACGAGCGAGTCATGCGCGACGAGGCCCGCGTGTGGGGTCTCGAGTTCCGTGACGGGCTACTGCTTCGCTCGATCCCCGCGCGGAGCCCGGTCGAGGCCGAGGCACTGCTCGCGGCGGGCTAGCGCAGCACAGCCACTAGTGCCGTCGCGTTTTGCTTCTCGCCGGTCGGGAACCCTCGTCGGTACGCGGCGAGTCCGGCGACGCGGGGAGGCCGCTCGCCGCGTGTCGACGTGGCGTTCGGGGAGGGAGAGCAGCATTGACCTTGTTCGTGATCGCAGTCGTGGTCGTCTTCGTCTGGGCGACGAAATGAGAGAATCGCGTCGCCCGAACGGGTCGAAACGGAGGTGGCGCGGTAGATGACGGGGGACGGCCGAGCGCCGCACGACGAGCGGACGCAGCGCGAGCGGATGCTCGCCGGCGACCCATACCTCGCAGACGACGCGGAGCTCAGGCGGGAGAGCGAGCGTGCGCAGACGCTGATGCGTGCCTTCAACGACTCCGCCCCGACCGATCCGGCACAGCGCCGCCGAATCCTCGAGGAGCTGCTGGGCTCGCTGGGCGAGGACACGGAGGTTCGGCCGCCCCTCTCCTGCGACTACGGCTACCAGATCCACATCGGCGCCCGGACGTTCGTGAACGTCGGGCTCGTCGCGCTGGACGTCGCGCCGATCCGTATCGGCGACGACGTCCAGATCGGCCCGGGCGTGCAGCTGCTCACGCCGACACATCCGTTGGAGCCGGAGCTGCGCCGCGCGAAGTGGGAGTCGGCGGAGCCGATCACCATCGGCGACAACGTCTGGCTCGGCGGTGGTGTCCTCGTGTGCCCGGGCGTCACGATCGGCGCCGACACCGTCGTGGGTGCTGGATCGGTGGTATTGCGCGACCTGCCCCCCGGTGTCCTGGCCGTCGGTTCGCCGGCCCGGATCGTTCGCTCGCTGGTTGACTCGGACCAGGCGGCGCCCACCGCCCCATAGCCGGGAGGGCGCTGGCGGTTGCTACGCGGCCTCGAGACGCCGTAGTGCCCGCTCGCCCATCGACGGCGGGACGACGTCGGGACGCGGCGCGTGGATCCAAGTCCACGCGATCGCTGCGAGCCACGGCGCACCGAGCAACACTGACAAGAGGAGGGCCTCCATCGATCCACTGTGCCAGAAGCGGCACGTCTCGCTGCGGGGGTGGGGCTTGCGGCCACTGGTCTCAGGGATGCGGCCGGTCGTGCCGATGAAGGCCCTATGGCAAGACGCTCAATGCGAGACCTGTTCAGCAAGAAGCGCAGAGGGAAGCCTGCTCTCGACCCCGAGATGCGGAGCTTGATCCTCAGCTTCGACGCGCATCTGCAGAAGCGGAGCGCGAAAGGCGAGAAGGAGCCCCAGGACGTCGGCTCCGCGCCGGACGCCGTCGACGACGCCTCCGCGCAGGCGTCATCCGGCGGAGAACGCTGACACACCGCACGCGACCAGGTCAGGTGCCTGGCACGTGCGTAGCGACCGGATGGTCTGCAGCGGCCGCCCGATCCCGAATGTCTACGTCGGGGTGTTCGTGGGGGCGGGATGCTTCGCCTCGAACTCCTTGCAGCTCGCCGATCCCCTGATCACGCCGCGTACCAGCCGGCAGCCGCCGAATGCGAGCGGCGGGAACATGTACTTGCATCGGTCGCAGCGCACGTCGGGCGTCGGAGCAGAACCGTAGTCCGCGTCGCGCTTCGAGAGGCCCCAGATCTTTGTCATCCGACCTCCTCCACGAGCTCCTCGTGGCCTCCAGAGCCGGCCACCACGATTCAGTTCACGTCGATACGCGGGGTAACCATACGACACTCCATCCCGAGGCGCCCGATCCCCGTCGAAGGGGTCGCCCGGGTTCCCGGCGTGGTCACCCTTTGGAGGCTATGCCGGGCCTTGCGACACGCCTACCGTCAGTCGCATCGGTTCGCGATCGAAGGGGGAGCCATGCAGATCGTGCAGAAATCCGATCGTCACCTCGGACCATCACTACGTGTGCTCGAGGTGTCCCGGCCGATCGGAACGCGGCACCTCGATCTCCCGATCGCCTGGGCGCGATCGCACGAGGACGTCGTGGTCGCCTTCGACCCCTTCGGCCCGACGAACTGGCAAGCGCATCTCGCAAGCGCGGAGGGTGATGTGCTCCTCGCATTCCCCTGGCACGACCACGCGGACCGTCTCTTGCGCGGGCACGAGTGCGGGGAGTTTCCCATCCAAGCGGACGGCGACCCGTGGAGCGCTCTGGTCGAGGGATGGTGGGGTTGGGTGAAGGCGGACGGCCCGCACGTCTACGTGGCCGAGTGCGACGGCGACAAGATCGATCGCATCCGGCGCGCTCATAAGCTCGAACACGGCAGCCCAGGCCTCGTCGCAATCGACAACGTGGAGTTCAGTTGGAATCGAGTACCGCGTGTCGCGTACGACCGAGCGTGGCAAGACGCGATCGACACATGCCGGGCAGGACGGCCATCACCTGTCGGCGAGTGGATCTCCGAAACGCCAGGCCAGCGTAGGCTGCAGCTTCGCTTCTGAGGCCTCGCTCGGTCTTGAACTAGTCGCTCTCGTTCGGCTCGCTCGAAACCTGCACAGCCCTGAAGACCGCCCCTCGCCAAGAGATGGAGTCAGGCGCCAGTTTCATGACCTCTTCGTCCTGGCAACCGAGTGACCGGACGTAATCGAAGAGCGCCGCTTGAGCCGTACTTGCGGTTCGCGATGCGACCACGCGGTCGCCCGAGTGCACCTCGTACTCGTGGTACATGCGGTGTTGCTCCTCCGGCACTTAGGCGTTCCACTCCTCGCGAGTCGGGCCGTCGATGTCCAACTCGGCACCGTGTTGGCGTGCGACCTGCGCGGCGTCCCTCAACGCGATGAAACCGAGGTCTCGTCCCTCATCGCCCGTTGAGCCGTCGTCCAGATGGAGATACGCGTGCCCGATCTGGCCGTCGTACGTGCCATCTCCGTCGTCTTCGGACTTGAAGTAGACGACTGCCACGCTCGTGGCATACCCGACTCAGGCGCCGACGAATCGTGAGGACATACGTTCGTGACCGCGGAAGCGCATGCCCAGGCTCGCTTCCGACGCGCGATCGAGTGTCGAGCGCTATGGATGGCCGAGGATGCGGCTCGGGAGCTTCCCAAGATCTCGCTCAGCATCCCGTCACGGACCGCCGACGTATCGACATATATGAGTGGTTCTGGCAGATCGACCTCCGGCCGCCGTTGGCATCAGGAGTATGCGGCTTACGGCGTTTCGTCACTCCCTCCTTTCCGGCGCTCCGAGGCTCAGCCGAGCGGTATCGGCTCGAATAGCGCGGCCGCAAGGAAGGGGGTCAGATGACCAGGCTGCCCACCCGGGAGCAGGTTGCTAACGACCGAAGTGAACAGAATCGTGACCGTCACTGTGTCGTCCACGACTCCGTCCACCACGTGGGACGCCACGAACGTGTACTAGCCCGCTGACAGACCCGCAGGATAGTTCGTCAGGTTCTCCTTCAAGAGGAAATGAGCGCCCGCAAACTCAAGCAGATCGACGTCTAGCGTTGAGCGTTGCGCGGATCCCGTCGAGGGAAAGGGTAGTACGAGCACGATCAACCCGAGGCAGGCGGCAACCAAGACGCGGCCGCGGGGCATCGCGCCGAGCGTACGCCGGGCTCGGCAGGTTCTCTACAGTCGTTCGGCCGGACTCAATGGACGAGGCGCTCACCTGCGCGAGTGTGCGGGATGTCGCTTGAGACCTGTCCTCCACAGGCCACTCGCGCCGCGCCAATCGGGGCGCCTGTGGCGACTCCGCCGCGCCGGCTCGCTAGGCCACTCCTAGCCGCAGGAGCTCATCGTCGGAGAGCGCAGCGAGCTTCTTCGGCACGACCATGCGCCAGGCGTCGAAGACGAGCTCGCGGAGCTCGTCCTTGTCGATGGCCTCCAGGCGAACGACCAGCCATTGGTAGCGCATGTCGGACGGCTTCGGGCGCAGAAACTTGTCCGGGTACGTCTCGAGCGCAGCTTGGCGCTCCTCCTTCGGAAAGGCAAAGCCCATCAGCGTCTCGTCACGCGAGAAGGCCAGATACACGATGCGTCCGACGCGGAACTTGATCCGGCGGCCGACGAAGACCTCGTACGACCGCGGCAACCCCGCCGTCAGATCGCGCACGTCGTCCATCCCCACGGCCATCTCGCGACGAGCTTAGGTCATGCGCGCGCGCCGGGCTTCCTGTACGCCACAGTGGCGTAGCCGAGTGTGCGCGAATGTCGCCTGAGCCGCCGATGGTCTACGACGTGTGCACGGGATAGCGCAAGTGCGTGACACCCACACCGGTGACGACTGTCGGATTCCCGAGGACGACCGGTGTGTTCGCGAGGTGGTCAAACAGCCGCACTCCTGCGCCTAGCAACACGGCAGCCAGATCGACGTGGATCTCGTCGAGCAGTCCGGCGTCCAGGCACTGCTGGATCGTTTGGGCGCCGTGCACTCCCACGGACTTGGGGTCGGCAGCCGATTTCGCTCGTGCAACGGCGCTTTCGATGCCGTCGGTGACGAACTGGACTGTAGAGTCGGGCCGTGGCCAGCCG
>DATAET010000089.1:0-1979 GCA_036257855.1 Gaiellaceae bacterium
GATCCGGCACCGGTGCGAATCGGGCCGATGAACTCGATGCCGCGCGACTCCAGCTCTGCTCGAGCGACCGCGACGTCGTCGACGAGGAACCCGACCACCGGTGCGTCCATGTAGGTCTCGCCGGCAGTCGGGTCAAAGACCTCGATCCGATCTCCGCTGGCCAGATCGAAGACGGCCAGGCCTGGGTCGTCGCGAGGGGCGAGGCCGGTGATCTCGACAAAGAACTCGCGCATCTCGTCGAAGCGCTCGGTTCGCATGCCGAGCCAGACAATTCCTTTGACCCTCATTGCGCTCCTTCGTCCCGTGCTCGCGGTCAGAGCCTAACCTCGGTTGCCGCGTCGTCGGCGGACTACCAGGTTGGCGCCTTACACCAGGCCTCGAGCCGGGCAATCGCCCGCGCCAGCTCGCCTGCCGAGACGACGTGGGGCTTGGCGTACTCGACGACCGGAACGCGCGGGGAAGGATCGAGCCCCGCCAGAGCCGTCAGGACGTAAGCAATCGGTAGCGAATGCGCGACGACGAAGATGGTGCGATCCGGGCGATCGAGGATCCTCCGAAACCCGGCCGCGTAGCGAGCGACTAGCGTCTGCCGTGCTTCGCCTCCGCCCGGAGGCTCGGCCGCCGAGTCGTTCGCGAGCGCCCAGGCAACGTAGGCGTCGAGCGGGCCGCCTTCATAGCTGCCATACAGCGGGTCGTTGAGCTCGGCAAGCACGATCCGTCGAACTGATCTCTCGGCGAGGGCGATATCCGCGGTCTGGCGTGTCCGTTCGAGCTCGGACGTCACACCGAGGTCGATGTCTTCGCCGGAGATTTCCTCCGCGAGGGCGCGCGCCTGCGCTGCACCGAGCTCGCTCAAAGGGCAACGGACGTCGACCTTCCCAGTCGCAAGCCCGCGAGCGCCGAAGACACTCTCTCCGTGGCGGACGAGAAGCGCTCGCTCCATTCGAGTGCTCTTACTTCAGCTGACGTCTGCTGCGACCAACAGGTCGCCGCCGGCCTGGTGGACCGAGCGGTTCGTCAGGCGAACGCTCTCGGCGACGGATGCGACACCGAGGTCCCCGACCGCTTCAACGCCGGTTCCCATGATGGTCGGCGCGATCCCGACGACAAGGCGGTCGACGAGCTTCTCGGCGAAGAATGATGTGATCACGCGTGCGCCGCCCTCGACGAGCAGCGAGCCGACCCCGAGCGCTCGCAGAGTCTGGAGTGCGCTCGCGAGGTCGACGCCGCGCGGGCCTGCGTCGACGATGTGGACGCCTACAGCACGCGCGCGAAGGACGGCGCGGCGCTCCTCGCTCGACGAGGAAGTCGTAAGGGCAACGGTTCGGGCCTGGTCGTCGAAAACGTGCGCCGTCGACGGAACGCGCAAGGTCGAGTCGAGGACGACCCGGAGCGGTGACGGCCCGGGAACCATGCGCACGGTCAGCTGGGGATCGTCGATGATCGCCGTCCCGACGCCGACGAGCACCGCGTCGCACGCCGCACGAAGACCGTGGGAGATCCGCCGCTCGGCTTCGCTCGAGATCCACTTTGCGTCGCCTCGCTGTGTTGCGATCCGCCCGTCGACCGTTTGCGCGTACTTGAGCACGACGTACGGCCGCCCCGCCGGCGCAAGCGGCCGCCCGAGAAGGGGGGCAACGTTGGTCGCCTCACCGATCGGATTCCCGTCGAGCGGGACGCCCGCCGGCGCGACGTGGCCGAGCCTCGCCTCCTTGGTCTGGAGGTACTCGACGTTCCGGACGTGCGGCGACGTCTGGAGCGGGACGGTCCGCTCGACGTCGATGCCCGCGCGCGTGAGCGCCTCCACCTTGTTCGGATTGTTCGTGAGCAACCGAACAGACCGAACGCCGAGGAGGTCGAGGCAGCGGGCGGCCGCGTCGTATGTCCGCGCGTCCGGGGGAAAGCCGAGGCGGCAGTTGGCCTCGACGGTGTCGGCGCCGTTCTCCTGAAACATGTACGCGCGCAACTTGTTGACGAGC
>DATAET010000090.1:0-5193 GCA_036257855.1 Gaiellaceae bacterium
CCACCGACCCTCGAATGCGATCCACGGGTATGCCGCCCGGGCGGCGGCAGCGTCGCTCGGGATCGTCTGGGTGACCGGGAGCAGCTCGGTGTGCGGACCGAGCGTGTCGTCGCACCCGACGCCGGCGTCCGCGGAGCTTCCGAGCCAGAGCGCCGAGCCGTACTTGTTCGCGTGCGACCCGCGTGACGGGTAAACGACCGGGCGCGTCCCGTCGACGACCTCGAGCTTGTCGTCGTCCCGCGACGCTCGCTCGGCGCCCTCGTGCGAGCTGTAGCCGACGTCGACGGGATCCTGGTCGAGCGCAGCGCGTGCGTCATTCGCGTCGAAGACGAGCTGGATCATCTCCCAGTCGCCCTCGTGCGTGTTGTTGAAGTCGTTGAACGGGTAGAAGAACCAGTACTGGAGGGCGACCTTCCCGGGACGCCCCGGTTCGCTGACGACGTGCGCGTACACCGTCGGCTTGCTCCCTTGCGTGAGCCGCCTCGCCCAATGCTTGTAGTCGCAGCCGGCGTCGAGCGGATCTCCCGGGAAGTCGAGGTGGTACTCGTAGCGGCCGACGAGATCCTCGGCGCCCGGCCCGATCTTCACGAGGTCCGTGCGGTTCCACGGGCCACGCAGCGCCACCGTGTCGTCGCCGAGCAGTCGATCGACGTCGGTCGGGACGAAGGGCTCACCCGGGCCGCACACGTCCGTCTGTGCGACGAGTCGGACGACCGGCGCGTGCCGCTCTGCGAGCGCCTGCTCGTCCCCGAGGTCCGCGGCCGCCACGGGCGCCGTGACTAGCGCGGCAAGGACGACGCCGGCGACGGCGGCGCCCAGCGAGGTGCGACGCATCGACGCATTCTCCGGGCCGCGACGGACGGTCGCTGCGCCATGCGACGCCCGACGCAGCGTACGATGGGGCGCTGTGATCGCGATCGTTCCCGACCGGGACGAGCTCGCGCAGCACGGGATCGTCGTGCGCGGGCACATCTTCTGGCATCCGACGACCTCACAGCTCTACGAGCACGCGCTCGCGCGCGGCGAGGGCAGGCTCGCGGAGGGCGGCCCGCTCGTGGTCGACACCGGCAGACACACCGGACGCTCCCCGAAGGACAAATTCGTCGTGCGCGAGCCCGGCTCCGAGTCGCGGATCTGGTGGGGAGACGTGAACGCCGAGATGTCCGAGGAGTCGTTCTACCGCTTGCGCGAGAAGGTGACCGCGCGGCTCAGCGAGGGGGACGTCTACGTCGTCGACGCCTTTGCCGGCGCGGACCCTGAGCTTCGCATCGCGGTGCGCGTCCTCAGCGAGAGCCCCTGGCACGCGCTGTTCGCGAAGACGCTCTTCATCGATCCGACCGACGAGGAGCTCGCCGAGATGGAGCCGCAGGCCCTCGTCCTCCATGCACCGTCGGTCTCGGCGATCCCCGACGAGGACGGCACCCGGACCGAGACGTTCGTCTGCCTGCACCCCTCACGCACGGAAGTGCTCATCGGCGGCACGTTCTACGCGGGGGAGATCAAGAAGTCGATCTTCACGGTCATGAACGACCGCCTTCCGCTCGACGGCGTCCTTCCGATGCACTGCTCGGCGAACGTGGACGACCGTGGTCGCGTCGCCGTGTTCTTCGGGCTCTCGGGAACCGGCAAGACCACGCTCTCCGCCGACCCGGAACGGCACCTCATCGGCGACGACGAGCACGGTTGGTCGGACACCGGGATCTTCAACTTCGAGGGTGGCTGCTACGCGAAGGTCATCTGCCTGTCGGCCGAGGCTGAGCCGGAGATCTACGCGACGACGCGCTCCTTCGGCACCGTCCTCGAGAACGTCGTCGTGGACGAGCGCGGAGTGCTCGACCTCGACGACGACTCGAAGACCGAGAACACGCGTGCCGCGTACAAGCTCGAGCAGATCTCGAACGCGCTTCTCGAGAAACGGGCGGGTCACCCCGGAGCAGTCGTCTTCCTCACCGCGGACGCCTTCGGCATCCTGCCGCCGATCGCCCGCCTGAGCCGCGACCAGGCGATGTACTGGTTCCTCTCCGGCTTCACGGCCAAGCTCGCGGGCACGGAGATCGGCGTGACGGAGCCGCAACCGACCTTCTCGGCGTGCTTCGGCGCGCCGTTCCTACCGCAGCCTCCGTCCGTCTACGCCCACATGCTCGGCGACAAGCTCGACGAGCATCCGAACACGACCGTGTGGCTCGTGAACACGGGCTGGACCGGAGGGCCGTTCGGCGAGGGCACCCGGATGCCGATTGCGGTCACGCGAGCCTTGCTGGATGCCGCCCTCTCGGGAGAGCTCGCAGGCGTCGAGTTCCGAACCGATCCTTTCTTCGGGTTCGAGGTCCCCGCCGCGGTACCGGGCGTCCCGGTGAAAGTGCTCAATCCGCGCTTGACGTGGGCCGATCCTACGGCCTACGACGCGAGGGCGGCCGAGCTCGCCCGGATGTTCCGCGAGAACTTCACGCGCTTCGCCGACGTGTCGCCGCGCATCGCCGCCGCGGGGCCCGCGGGCTAGTCGCCTTTCTTACCCACGGTTCATACTCGGACGGCTATAAGGGCCGGGTGGCGCACCCGACACCGCGGCGGCTTGCCCTCGTCCTGGCGTGCGCCGTCCTCGTAGGAGCCCTCGCTGCGGCTGCCGCGCACGGCGCCGGACGAGCTCTCTCCGCTCACCACACGAGCGCATGGGCGCTCGACGCAGAGCTGGCGACGCCGCTTCGCCCGGCCCGCGTGGCTCAGGCCTCGGTCACGTGGCTCGGAGGCCCGACGACGACCTCGACCGGCGAGACGGTCGACGTCCGCGTCTCGGCCGCGCTTCCGGCGGAGGCCGCGTCAGCCAGCCGCTGGGCGGAATTCCTCACCGGGCTGACGCACGGCTCGGAGATCTCGCAGCTCACCGCCTACATCGGGACGCTCGACGACGTGCAGGGCATCTGCGGCCGGACCGCGCTCGGCTGCTACGCCTCGGATCAGCTCGTCGCGCCCGGCGAGACGACGATCGACGTGAGCCCGGAGGAGGTCATCCGTCACGAGTACGGCCACCACATCGCCTACCACCGCTCCAACCCGCCGTGGAACGCCGTCGAGTGGGGGCCGAAGCAGTGGGCGAGCGTCGAGAACGTTTGCGCGCGCGTGGGGCGCAAGGAGGCCTACCCTGGCGACGAGGGCTCCAACTACGCGCTGAATCCCGGCGAGGCCTGGGCGGAGACGTATCGCCTGCTGGAAGAGCGCAAGGCCGGGATCACGACCGCCTCCTGGCCGATCGTCTCGCCGAGTTTCTTCCCCGCCGCACAAGCGCTCCAGGCCGCCGAGCAGGACGTGCTGCAGCCGTGGACGGCGCCGCACACGACGTCCGCCACCCACGTCTTCGGAAAGCGAAGCCCGAAGGTGTGGTGGCTGCCGGTCTCGACTCCGCTCGACGGCTCCCTCCGCGTCAACGCGACGGTTCCGAAGGGCGGCACCTACGACGTCGCCTTGGTCGCCGCCAACCGTCGAACCGTCGTCGGACGTGCGGACTGGGTGGGGCAGCGCGCCAAGCGCTTCGACGGCTCGGTCTGCGGCCAGCGCTCGCTCTTCGTCCGGGTCACGCAGAAGGGCACGCTCGGCCGAGTGCGCGTGTCGGCGACGACACCGTAAAGCGGGTCCCGGTCGCTCACGCGTTCGACCGGGAGACGCGAGGACGATCAGGTAGCTTCCGAAGCGGTGGACGCGAAACACGACGTCGTCGTCGTCGGGGCCGGCTGCGCGGGAATGCGAGCGGCGATCGAGGCTTTCGACGCAGGAGCCGACGTCGCCCTCCTCTCGAAGATCCACCCCGTGCGGAGTCACTCGGGCGCGGCCGAGGGAGGCATCAACGCCGCGCTCGGCAACGCCTCCGAGGACGATCCCGAGAAGCACGCGTTCGACACCGTGAAGGGCTCCGACTACCTCGGGGACCAGGACGCGATCGAGATCCTCTGCAACGAGGCGCCCGACGACGTCTACCAGCTCGAGCAGTGGGGCGCGGTCTTCTCCCGAACACCCGACGGCCGGATCGCGCAGCGCCCGTTCGGCGCGGCGGGAGAGCCGCGAACGGCGTACGCGGCAGACATCACGGGCCACGTCCTCATCCACGTGCTGTACGAGCAGGTGATGAAGCGGGACATCCCGACGTACGAGGAGTCCTTCGCCTGGAAGCTCGTCGTGGACGACGGACGCTGCCAGGGCGTCATCGCGTGGGACCTCTTGAACGGCGGCCTGCGCGCGATCGGCGCGAAGACGGTGATCCTCGCAACCGGAGGAGCGGGCCGGCTGTACACGGGCACGACGAACGCGTACGCGTGCACCGGCGACGGGATGGCCCTCGCGCTGCAGTGCGGGGTCGCGCTGAAGGACATGGAGATGATGCAGTTCCACCCGACGACGCTCGCGCCGACGGGCGTCCTCATCACCGAAGGCTGCCGCGGGGAGGGGGCGTACCTCCTGAACAAGGATGGCGAGCGCTTCCTCGTCCGCTACGCGCCGAATGCGATGGAACTCGCCTCCCGCGACGTCATCTCGCGCGCGGAGCAGACGGAGATCGACGAGGGGCGCGGCCTCGACGGGAACGTCCTGCTCGACCTCCGGCACCTCGGCGCCGACCGGATCCTCGAGCGCCTGCATGGGACGCGTGAGCTCTCGATGACGTTCGCGGGCGTCGACCCCATCTACGAGCCGATCCCCGTGCGCCCGGGCGCCCACTACCACATGGGCGGCGTCGACACGGACGTCTGGGGACAGACGACGCTGGAGGGCCTCTACGCCGCGGGCGAGGTCGCGTGCGTGTCCGTCCACGGCGCGAATCGGCTCGGCGGCAACGCCCTCATGGAGACGATCACGTACGGCAAGCGCGTGGGCTCCCATGCCGCCGACTGGGCGCAGTCCCACACGACCGTCGCCGTGCCCGAGTCGCTCGAGGTGGCTGCCGAGCGCGAGCTCCTCGAGCTGCTCGACAGGACCGAGGGCGAGCGCCCGTGGGCGATCCGCGACGAGCTCGCTGAGACGATGCACGAGAACTTCGGCGTCTTTCGGCGCGAGGAGCAGATGCTCAAGCAGGGCGAGATCGTGCGCGGGCTGCGCGAGCGCTACGAGCACGTCGTCGTCGAGGACAAGGGCGACGTCTTCAACTCGGACCTGACGCAGGCCCTCGAGCTCGGCTTCCTCCTCGAGCTGGCGGAGTGCATGGTCGTC
>DATAET010000091.1:0-2487 GCA_036257855.1 Gaiellaceae bacterium
GCAGCAGCAGGTAGCCGACGAGGGCAAACAGCAGGAGTTTGCGGCGGCGAGGGACGCGAGGCTCCCTCGCGAGCCGGGTCACGAGAACGATGCAGTCGGGTATGAACGTGGCGAGGGCGCGGGCGTCCTCACGCCGTCCCATTGCGATGAGCCAGACGACGAACCCGGCGTAGACGACGAGGAGAGCGGCCACCCCGAGCGCCGACCAATACCACCACGGCATGCAGTCGAGGCTACGGAAACGGGCTTTCTCTGTAGCGCCCAGGCGGAGAGGCGCACAGTTCCTCGCCCCCGCGTCCGTGGACAGGTATGTGGCAAGCTCGGCTCCTGAGCGCAACCGTTGATGGTGTTTGCGCGACGCCGAAGCTGCGCCGACAGCGTCAGCGGGCGAGACTACTGAACGCCATCTCGGCCTCGCCTCGGGACTGACAAACACGTCGCAGCAGATCGGAGGGAGCCCTCGGCATCGCCCTCCTCTCGACGATCGCCGTCTCGACCACGGAGGACGAGGTCGCGAGCGGACAGCCCTGCCTGCTGCCCTCACCGACGGGTTCGTCAATGCGTTCTGGGCGGGAGCTGTGATCGCCTTTGCCGGCGTCCTCGTCTCGATCTTCCTCGTGCGCGGGCGCGATCTCCGTCAGCCGGAGCAGGTCCCGAAGCCCGCGCTCGAGGAGGCGGCGTAATCGCCCCCAGAGCTCGCACCTGCATCGCCCGCCGGATAGCTAGCGTTCTCCAGGTGAGGGTCTCCGCCGAGGCGGCGCGCCGGTTTCTCGTCGCCCGACACTTCCTAGCCCCGGCGCGATCTCTCGAGGGAGGCCCTGACGGCGTGCTCGAGGTCTTCCGCAAGCTCGGGTCGATCCAATTCGATCCGCTCGCTGTAGCGGGCCGGAGCCACGACCTCGCGCTTCACGCTCGCGTCGACGGCTACGACCCCGGCTGGTGCGACCTCCTCTACGAGCGTCGGGAGATCTTCGAGGCGTACAACAAGGGACTCTCGCTCGTCCCGTCGAGCGAGTACGCGTGGTTCCGCGCGACGCTCGGCCGGTGGGCGCCGCAGGTCCTCGACGAGAACGCGGAGGTGGCCGAGCGGGTGCTCGAGAGGATCCGCATCGAGGGGGCACTGTCCTCACTGGACTTCGAGCGCGAGCGCGGGCCGACGACGGACTGGTTCGGGATGCCGACGAACGCCGTACGCGCCGTGCTCGAGGCGTACACCGCCACGGGTGTGCTCGGCCTCGCCCGCCGCGACGGCAACCGCCGGTACTACGACCTCATCGAACGACTGCTGCCGGCCAACGTCATTGCGCACGACCTCCCGCTGAGGGAGCAGCTCCGGTACAAGCTCCTTTCGCGCTACCGCGCGCACGGCCTGCTCGGCTTCGGCGGCGGCGCCGACACCTTCGGGGGGCTCGGCGCGGCGAAGCCAGATCCGCGGTGGCCGGAGAGCCCGGGACGGAGCGCGCTGCGGACGGAGCTGATCGAGCTCGGCGAGCTCGTTCCCGTCGAGGTCGAGGGCCTGCGCGGCAAACGCCTCGTCATACGCGAGGACGTCGGGCTACTGGAAGCACCGCCGGAGCCGCCGCCCTCCGTCGCGTTCCTTCCCCCGTTCGACGCGTTGCTCTGGGACCGCCCCTTCCTCGGGAGCCTGTTCGACTTCGACTACGTGTGGGAGCTCTTCTTTCCGCCCGAAAAGCGCCGCTGGGGCTGGTACGTGCTGCCCATGGTCTTCCGCGACCGCTTCGTCGGCCGGATCGAGCCGCGGATCGACCGCGACGACGCCCGCGTGCAGGTGCTCGACGTCTGGTGGGAGAACGGCTTCGCGCCCCGCCGCGCCGAGGGGTTCGTCGACGCGATGCGCGACGCGCTCCGCGCGTACTTGCGCTTCGCAGGCGCGAGCCGCCTCGAGTGGGCACCCCATCTCCGAACGGAGAAACGGCTCTTCCTCACTCGCCCGTGACGAGACGAGCGAGTCTTCCGACAGGCTCATTCGTAGCGGAGCGCATCGGCGGTATGGATTCGCGTGGCTAGCCGCGCCGGGAGGCTGGTCGCGGCGACGACGACGAGCACGGCTCCGATGGGGATCAGTGCGAGCGACCACCAGGGTGCGATGACGGGGTCCTCGGTTGTGTCGCCGGCGATCCGGAAGAGGGCGATGTACAGCCCGACGCCGAGCGGGATGGCGAGCAGCGAAGCGGCCACCGCAAGGGCGGCGTTGGCGCTGACGACCGTGGAGGTGATCTGGCGAGGAGTGAGGCCGATCGCCTTGAGCACGCCGTAGTCGCGGATGCGCTCGCGGACCGAGAGCAATGCGACGGCAACGAGCGTCGTGGCGGTGATCAGCAACAACACCGTTTCGAGTGTGTAGATGAGGAGCAGCAGCTCGTCCGGGAAGTCACTCGTCTTGGAGGCACGCTGCGCGTCGAGCGTCGCGTCGAGCGAGAGCACGACGACAACCATCGCGCCGGTGAGCGCGATCGCGGCTGCGAG
>DATAET010000092.1:0-18298 GCA_036257855.1 Gaiellaceae bacterium
CACGCCTGCAGGCCGACGAGCGCTGGAAGACCTTCCTCGCGAAGGTGCAGCCGCTCATGCACACGCAGCAGAACCGCATCCTCGTCCCGACGTCGTTCTCGCCCTTGCAGTGAACGCGCGCGCGCTCGACGGGAAGGTCGCCATTGTCACGGGCGGCGCGCAGGGAATCGGGGCGGCGATTGCCCGCGGCCTCGAGGCAGAGGGCGCGACCGTCGTCGTCGCCGACCTGAATCCGCCCGAGGGCGCGATCCGCGCCGACGTCGCGTCCGAGGAGGACGTGGGCAGGTTGGTCGAGGAGGCGCTCGCCCGGCACGGCCGCATCGACGTCCTCGTCAACAACGCCGGCCTCTACGCGTCGCTCGAGATGCGCGCCTTCACCGAGATCCCGCTCGCGGAGTGGAACCGCGTGATGGAGGTGAACGTCGCGTCGATGTTCCTCACCTGCCGGGCGGCCGTGCCGGTGATGCGCGAGCAAGGCGGGGGGAAGATCGTGAACATCTCCTCCGGCACGCCGTTTCGCGGCGTGCCGTTCCTGCTCCACTACGTCACCTCGAAGGGCGCGATCGTCGCGCTCACACGCGCGCTCGCGAAGGAGCTCGGCAAGGACTCGATACACGTGAACTGCGTCGCGCCCGGGTTCACGATGTCGGACGGAGTGAGGTCGCACCCCGAGGTCGTCGAGAAGCTCCGCGACGTCTCCGTCGCCGCGCGGACGATCCAGCGCGACCAGGTGCCGGAGGATGTCGTCGGAGCGGTCGTCTTCCTATGCACGCCCGCTGCCGACTTCATCACGGGCCAGACAATGGTCATCGACGGCGGCCAGTACTTCCATTGAGCCTCAGGCTCGAGGAGCACCCAGACGGCGTGAGGACCGACGACGGCCCCCGCGTCGTGTACGACCTGGAACGCAACGTCGCCTTCTTCGGACTCGCGCGCGTGGACGGGCCGGCGCTCGTCTGGGAGCTCGAGGGCGACCCCGGGCCGGGCGAGTGGGTCCTCCGCTGCGACCGCGTGGACTTCCCGCCCGGAGGCGTTGCGTACCGACACGGCCACCCGGGCGGCGGGATCCGGCGGATCCTCGTCGGCGAGCTGACTATCGATCGCGGCGACGGCGAGCCGCGCACCTACGGCGTCGGGGACTCCTGGTTCGAGGGCGCGGGCGATCCGGTGCTCGCGACAGCATCCGCGACCGAGGGCGCAGCCTTCGTGCGCGTCATGGTGCTCCCTGCGGAATGGGCCGGTCGGCGGACGATCCGCTACTTCGACCCGGCGGACGAGGACAAGCCGCGCCTGCAACGTGCGGCGGTGCTCCTCGAGGAGCCGCTGCGCCGGTGAGGAACGGAGGTCGGATCCTCGTCGATCAGCTCGAGCTGAACGGCGTCGAGCTCGCCTTCTGCCTCCCGGGGGAGAGCTACCTCCCCGTGCTCGACGCACTGTACGACTCGCCCATCCGGCTCGTGACGTGTCGCCACGAGCAGGGGGCCGCGAACGCCGCCGAGGCGGTCGGGAAGCTCACCGGCAAGCCCGGGGTGTGCCTCGTGACACGCGGGCCGGGTGCGACGCAGGCGGCGGTCGGCGTCCACACGGCGAAGCAGGACTCGTCGCCGATGCTCCTCCTCGTCGGCCAGGTGCCGCGGGCGTTTCGTGGGCGCGAGGCCTGGCAGGAGCTCGACTACGCGCGGGTCTTCGGCGGCATCGCGAAGGCAGCGTGGGAGCTCGACGACGTCGAGCGGATCTCGGAGCACATGGCGGAGGCGTTCTCGGTCGCGCTCTCCGGCAGGCCTGGGCCGGTCGTGCTCGCGCTGCCGGAGGACGTGCTGGCGGAGGAGGCCGAGGTCGCGGATGGAGCCCCGGTAGAGGCCGAGCGCGTCGCGCCGACGGCCGCCGATCTCGATCGTCTGCGCGATCTCCTCGCCGCCGCGGAGCGGCCGCTCGTCGTCGTGGGCGAGGGCGGCTGGACGGCTGAGACGAGCCGCGACATGCAGGCCTTCTGCGACGCGAACGAGCTGCCCGTTGCCTGTGTCTTTCGTTGCCAGGACTTCGTCGACAACCGCTCTCCGAGCTACGTCGGCGTGCTCGGCGTCGCGATGGACGAAGCCATCGCCGCCAGGCTGCGGGACTCGGACTTCGTGCTCGCGATCGGCGGTCGGCTCGGCGAGGTGTCGACGCGCCGGTACACCCTCCTCGAGCCGCCGCGCCCGCGGCAGACGCTCGTCCGCGTGCACCCCGACCGGAACGAGCTGGGGAGCGTCTGGGAGCCAACGCTCGCGATCACGGCGACCCTGCCGGAGGTCGCCGCGGCGCTCCGCGCTCTCGATCCCGTGGAGCCGCGCTGGAGTGAATGGACGACGGCCGCTCGGACGGAGTACGAGGCCAACCTCCGTCACGAGCCGATGGAGGGAGACGTCGATCTCGGCGAGATCATGGCGTTCCTGCGGGAGCGGTTGCCGGGCGACGCCGTCCAGACGTGCGGGGCGGGCAACTTCACGGTCTGGGCGCACCGCTTCGCCGAGTTCACGCAGTTCGGGACACAGGCCTGCCCGCGAAGCGGGTCGATGGGGTACGGGCTGCCAGCCGCCGTCGCCGCGAAGCTGCTCCACCCAGAGCGCGTGGTCGTCTGCTTCACCGGCGACGGGGACTTCGTGATGAGCTCTCCCGAGCTCGCCACGGCCGTGCAGTACGGGCTGCCGATCGTCGTCCTCCTCGTGAACAACGGCATGTACGCCACGATCCGCATGCACCAGGAGCGCCAATTCCCCGGTCGTGTCGTCGGGACGGACCTCGTGAACCCAGACTTCCCCGCCCTCGCCCGCGCCTACGGCGCGTACGGCGAGCGTGTCGTCCGGACGAGGGACTTCGAGTCGGCGTTCGAGCGAGCACTCGCCTCGCGGAGGCCGGCGGTTCTCGAGTTGCCGGTCGACCCGGAGCGGATCAGCCCGCGTGTGACGCTGAGCGAGCTCCAGCCGGGGGCCGCATGAGCCGCGAGGAGATCCGCGTGGACGGGCTCGCCGAGCCGATTTCTCACTTCACGGACGCCGTTCGTGCCGGCGGCTTCCTGTACGTCTCCGGGATCGTCGCGGTGGACGGCGAGGGCCGACTCGTCGGCGGTGACGACGTCGTCGCACAGGCGCGGCAGGTGTTCGCGAACATGCGGGCCGTGCTCGACGCCGGCGGTTGCCGCTTCGAGGACGTCGTGAAGGTCACGATCTTCCTCACCGACGTCGACGACCGGCCGCTCATCAACCCGGTTCGCCAGCAGGTCTTCGGCGACGCCCGACCGGCCTCGACTCTCGTCGAGGTCCCGGGTTTGGCCGTCGAGGGGGCGAAGATCGAGATCGAGTGCGTCGCGCTGGTGCCGTGAGCGCCGATCCGTACAACGCGTTCATCACCGTCGTGGAATCCGGCGAGACCCGGCCGGGCCCGCTGTCCGGGCGAACGGTCGCGGTCAAGGATCTCTTCGACACGGCTGGGATTCGCACGACGTACGGCTCGAGCATCTACGCGGACCACATCCCCGAGCGGAATGCGGTTGCGGTGCAGCGCCTCCTCGACGCGGGCGCGGTCATGATCGGAAAGACGCATCTGCCGGAGTTCGCCTGGAGCGTCCTCGGTCAGAGCGAGTGGTACGGGACCTGCCACAACCCGGCTCATCCCGGCAAGACGACCGGCGGCTCGTCCTCGGGCTCGGCGGCTGCGCTCGCCGCGGGCCTGTGCGACCTCGCGCTCGGCTCCGACACGGGCTGCTCGATCCGGCTCCCGTCCGCAGCCTGCGACGTCGTCGGCCTCAAGTCGCAGTGGGGGCTGATCCCGATCGAGGGGGCGTTCCCGCTCGTCCCGCTCCTCGACACCGCCGGGCCGATGGCCCGGAGCGTCGAAGACGTCGCGCTCATGTGGTCGGTGCTCACGGGCCGTCGAGCCCCCGAGCCACGGCTCGACGGGCTGACGGTGGGCCTGCTGCGGCGGCCTCCCGAGCTCGCCGACGGGCGCGAGGTCGAAACGAGCGATCTGGCCGAGCAGTGGGTCGCGGACCTCGAGCGACTCGGCGCTCGCGTCGTGGAGTCGAGCGTCCCTGGGCCCTCGGCCAACCCGTGGCCGCAGTTCGGCCACGAGGCTCTACAGTCGCACAAGGCCACGTGGCCGAGCCGCGCCGACGAGTACGGGTACGTGCTGCGCAAGAAGCTCCGGGCTGCGGAGCGCGAGACCCCAGAGGCGATCGAGGCCGCCTACAGGGCAATCGAGGAGTGGCGCCGATACGAGCCCGAGGTCGATCTGTACGTCAGCCCGTGCTACGCCGTCGAGCTCCCGCCCGAGGACGCAGACGAGCTCGAGGTGCGCCTCCCGCTGACGTCCTTTCTGCGCTGGACCAACCTCACCGGCTGGGCCGGCCTCGCGATCGGGAACATGCAGCTCGTCGCGCCGCGGGACGAGGTCGTGCTCGCGGCCGGCCTCGCCTGGGAACGGCGCTAGCGCGGGCCAGCCGCACGCACGTCTGCGAGGAACCCCGCGATGCCCCCGTCCACGCGCTCCGGATACGCGTATCCGAGCGCATCTCCGACCTCGGTCGCGACGCGCCGGAAGAGCGCGGCTGTGCGCGCGAGCGCGTCCCAGCTCTCCTCGGTGTCGACGCCGACGTAGGTCGCGGCGAGCTCCGGCCACAGCTCGCCGGGCAGGAGCCGCTCGAGCCCCCGCCCGTAGGCGCCCGGCCGGAGCGACCAATCGTGGTCGAGTTCGATCCGCCACTCGAGCATCCGCCGGAGCGCGCCCGCCTTCGCGTCGCAGTCGAGCGCCCACTTCGCGAAGAACAGCTCTCGCCGCCAGAGAGCCTTCGCGACGTACGTGGTGACCCACCAGAACTCCTCGACGAGCGCGTCGTACTCGGCCCGGGAGGGCTTCGGAGGGACGTGCGCGCGCTGCGTCGGCGCCGCCCAGCCGGCTGTCGCTCCGTCCTTGTCGACGAGCACGCGGTAGCCGACGTCCAGGTCGTCCGGGAGCGCACCCGCCTCGGCCACGCGGGCGAGCAGCGCATGCGGCCACACCGAGTAGTCGACCTTGACGCGGTCGGCATAGACGACGCCGCAGAACAGGGTCTCGAGCCCGAGCACGTCGTGACGGTCGCCCCAGCGGGCGAGGGGCTGGCCGCATCCGCGCGCCCACGCGCCGCCGTCGAGAAAGGCGGCGACGTCCGGGACGGCGACGATGACGTCGTAGTCGGAGAGGGCGTCGACCGTCCCGTCCACACGCGCGCGAGAGCTCGTGAGGATCAGCGCGCGGATCGCGTCCTCCCGGTCTGCCCACGCGGTGAGCTTCGAGAGGACCTCGGCTTCGTCGGGGAGCCCGAGCACTACTCGCCGTGGAACTCGGGCGCGCGCTTCTCCGTGAACGCCTCGACGCCCTCGCGGAAGTCGTGCGTCTGCCGAAGCAGGCCGTACGCTAGCCCTTCGAGCTCGAGCCCGAGGGGCAGCGGGCCCGAGTACGCGTGGTTCAGCACGCGCTTCGCCATCGCGAGGGCGAGTGACGAGTGGAGCGCCAGTTCCTCGACGAGACGCGAGACGGCGGCGTCGAGCTCGTCGGCCGCGACGACCTCGGTGACGAGACCCAGGGCGAGAGCCTCGTCAGCACCCACGCGCCGACCACGCATGACGATGTCCTTCGCCCGTCCGAGCCCGACGAGGCGAGCGAGCCGCTGGGTGCCGCCCGAGCCCGGAATCATCCCGATCGTCACCTCCGGGAAACCGAGCTGGACGTCGTCCGCGGCGATGCGGAAATCGCACGCGAGCGCGAGCTCGAGCCCGACGCCGAAGCAGTAACCGCGCAGCGCGGCCACGACGGGCTTCGTGCAGCGCTCGGGCGCGGCCACGTTGTCCGCGAGGCGCGAGACGTCCCATGCGGACCGCTCGAGGAAGCCCGGAATGTCGCCGCCCGCCGTGAACGCCTCGCCGGCGCCCGCGAGCACGACGAAGCGAACCGCGTCGTCGTGGTCGAGCTCCTCGAACACGGCCCGGAGCTCGTCTCGCGCGGGCATGGAGACGCGGTTGAGCTTCCCTGGGACGTCGAGCGTGATGGTGGCGACGCCTCGCTCGTCGCGCTCCACGCGGAAGCCGTCGTGTCCGCTCACTGCTCATCCCTCAGCATGCGCCGCAGGATCTTCCCAGACGGGCTCTTCGGCAGCTCGTCGACGAACCGGTACTCGCGCGGGCGCTTGAAGCGGGCGAGCCGATCCGACGACAGGCAGAACGCGTCGAGCTCCTCCGCCGTCACCCCCTCGTCGGCGACGACGCAGGCGACGACGCGCTGTCCCAGCCGCTCGTCGGGTGCTCCGACGACCGCGACCTCGCGCACTCCGGGTGCGCACGCGAGGACGTCCTCGACCTCGACCGGATGGACGTTCTCGCCACCCGAGAGGACCATGTCGTCCACGCGCCCGACGACCCAGAGGTCGCCGTCCCTATCGATGCGACCGACGTCCCCGGTGTGGTACCAGCCGTCGCGGATCGCGTTCGCGTCCGCGTCCGGCTGGTTCCAGTAGCCCGAGAACGCCTCGTCCGAGCTCATGTGGCAGAGGATCTCGCCCTCGCCCTCCGGCTCGAGCCGGAGACGCGCGTTGAGCGCGGGGCGGCCGGCGCAGCCCGGCTTCGCCGGCTGGTCGCGCTGCACCGAGAACGTGTAGATCTCGGTCGAGCCGTAGTGGTTCACGAAGATCTCGGGCGCGAACGCCTCGCCGACCTGCTCGACGAGTGCGCTCGTCATCGGAGCTCCCGCATAGGCGACAGCACCCACGGACGACCTGTCGGCGTCCACGAGCCGGGGGTGATGGACGAGGTCGTAGTACAGCGTCGGTGCGAGGTAGAGCGTGTCGATGCGCTCGCGCCCGATCAGCTCGAGCGCGACCTCGACGTCCCAGGTCGGTTGGGCGACGAAGCAGCCACCGACGGACGCCGCGGCCAGCATGGAGTGGAGACCCATCGTGTGGTAGAGCGGCATGACACCGAGTGTCCGATGGCCCGGCACGAGCCCGTGGTGGACCACCTGCGAGAGCCCGCTCGCGCGCTCGGCGCGGTGCGAGCGCGGTACGCCCTTCGGTCGCCCGGTGGTCCCCGAGGTGTACAGCTGGATCGACGGCTCGGCGTCGTCGAGGTCGAGTGCGCCCGGATGCTCCTCCGAGCCCACGAGCTCGTTCACCTCGCGCGGCTCGCGCACGACGACCTCGGCCCCACAGTCCGCGACGCAGTAGTCGAGGTCGGCCTGGGCGACCCGGTACGAGAGCGGGACGAAGACGGCTCCCAGCCACTGGCACGCCCAGTACAGCTCGACCGTCTCCGGCTCGTTCGCGAGGACGCAGGCGACCCGGTGCCCGCGCGCGACTCGTCGGCGCGCGAGGCCGGCGGCGATCCTCGCGGCGCGCTCGCGGAGCTCCGCGTAGGTGAGCCTCGTGCCCTGCCCAACGAGCGCCTCCGCGCCGGGATCGCGCTCAGCCGCAGAGAGGAGACCGAGCGCGAGGTTCACGCGCCCGCGACCTCCGCGATCGCGTCGACGATTGCCGTGTACCCGGTACAGCGGCAGAGCTGCCCCGAGAGCAGGTCGACGATCTCGGCCCGGGTGGGCGCGCGGCCGCGCGAGAGCAGCTCGTCCGCCGCCAGCAGGATCCCGGGGGTACAGAAGCCGCACTGGAGCGCGTGGTGGCGGTGGAACGCCTCCTGGAGCGGGGTCAGCGCTCCCTCGCCCGCGAGCCCCTCGACGGTGACGATCTCGGCGCCGTCCACCTGTGCCGCGAGCACGAGGCAGGAG
Organism: Gaiellaceae bacterium; assembly: GCA_036257855.1. Classification (GTDB taxonomy): domain Bacteria; phylum Actinomycetota; class Thermoleophilia; order Gaiellales; family Gaiellaceae; genus GMQP-bins7. The sequence continues at coordinate 7,786 of DATAET010000092.1, forward strand.
CGGACGGCGGCGCCGTCGAGCTTCACGGTGCACGCGCCGCAGACGCCATGCTCGCACCCGACGTGGGTCCCGGTCAGACCGAGCCGGTGCCGGAGGAAGTCGGAGAGGAGGAGCCTCGGCTCGACCTCCTCGACGTACCGCCCGCCGTTCACCGCGACCTCGACGCGGATCATGTCGATCGCTCTCTCACCCGCGCGACGGCGCGGTCGACGAGGACGCGCACGAGCTGCTTCTGGTACGCGGGCGACGCGTGGACCGAGCCCCACGGCTCGACCTGGGCGGCGGCGGACTCCCCGGGACGGTCGGGGTCGACGGCGAGCACCGTGGGTCGGTGGGTCACCGCGCCGACGACGACGCGAATGTCGTCACCGCGAGCCCGTGCGCCGGCCGTGCAGATGGCGAAGTCCCCTCCGCGCTGCGCGAGCTCCTCGAAGGCGAAGCGCTCGTCCGGGCCGACGAGCGGCCAGACGGCCTCCACGACGAGCTCGTCCGGGTCGAGTGCCGTCGTATAGGGGCCTCGGAAGAGCTCGTCCGCCGCGATCTCCCGGCGCCCGCGCGTCGAGGCCGCGACGACCGATCCGCCGGCGAGCGTGAGCGCGACGGGAAGCTCGGCTGCCGCGTCGGCGTGCGCGAGGGACCCGCAGACCGTCCCGCGATTGCGCGTCACGACGTGGCCGACGTGCGGGAGCACCTCCGCGAGCAGCGGGTGTGCGCGCAGTCGTGGATCCGCCTGGCGCACCGTGGCGCCGACCCGCAGCGCGCCGCCCTCGTCGGTCACCTCGTCGAGACCCGCGGTCCGGTTGACGTCCACGAGCAACGTGGGGCGGACGAGCCGCATGTTCAGCGCCGGCACGAGGCTCTGGCCGCCGGCGAGGACCTTCGCCTCGCCTCCTCCTCGCAAGAGGGCGTCGAGCGCCTCGTCGAGCGTCTCCGTCCGCACGTACTGGAACGGTGCGGGCTTCATCCGTGCACGAGCTCCCAGACGCGACCCGGCGTGAACGGTGGCTCGACGTCGTCCCGGCCGAGCGCGTCGGCGACCGCGTTCGCGACCGCCGCCGGGACGCTCATCGTCGTCCCCTCACCGAGCCCCTTCGCTCCGAGTGGAAGGAACGGCGACGGCGACTCGCGGTGTCCGATGCGCGGCGTCGGGAGGTCCGGGGCCGTCGGCACGAGGTAGTCCATGAACGACGCGGTCAGGAGATTGCCGTTCTCGTCGTAGACGTGGCGCTCGTAGAGCGCCGATGCCGCCCCGTGCGCGAGACCGCCGCGCACCTGCCCTTCGGCGAGGAGTGGGTTGAGCAGGCGTCCGGCGTCGTGGACGGTCACGTAGTCGAGGATCTCGACCTTGCCCGTGTCGCGGTCGATCTCGACGACGGCGACGTCGGCGACGAAACCGTGGGCGCAAGACGAAGCGACCCGATCCTCGTCGTCGGGCGGGAGGAGATGCGGCGCGGCGAAGTAGGTCGTCACCGCCAGGCCTGCGTCCAGTCCCGGCGGGAGCGACTCGGGGTTCCAGTGCACCGTTCCTGCGACCCGGCGCAGGGACGCAGGCTGGTCGTCGAGGTGCTCGCGGATCGCGGCGATCTTCGCCGCGAGCTGCTCGGCCGCCGCCGCGACCGCCGCGACCGCGACGCCCGAGAAGCGCGACGAGTAGTTCCCGGATGCGATCGTCCAGGGCGAGGTCGATGTGTCCGTGTCGGTGAGGACGTCGACGTCCGCCGGCTCGACACCGAGGCGGTCGGCGACGACTTGCGCGATCACGGTCGCGTGCCCCTGGCCCTGCGGCGTCGTCGTCGTGCGGACGGTGATCCCACCGAGCGGAGAGATCGCAATCGTGCAGCCCTCCGCGTTCCCCGACTTGGGCAGCCCGCGCGTCTCGCCGGGCTCGGCGAGCGTGATGTAGCCCATGTTCGAGATCGACGGCTCCACGACGCAGGCGATCCCGACGCCGACGAGGCGCCCGTCCCGGCGTGCCGTCTCCGCCTCCGCGCGACGGTCGTCGTAGCTCGCGAGCTCGAGCGCGTCGTCGAGGCATGCCCCGTAGTCGCCGGAGTCGTAGAGCGCGCCGGAAGGCGTCCTGTAGGGGAACGCGTCGGCGGGAATCAGGTTGCGGCGACGAAGCTCGGCCGGGTCGAGGCCGAGCCGGTTCGCGGCGATCGTCATCGTCCGCTCGAGTGCGAGGTAGAGCTGCGGGCCGCCGAATCCACGGTTCAGCCCGCTCGGCATCGTGTTCGTGAGGACGACGCGATTCCTCGCCGCGACGTCGCGCACGCCATACGCGCCGGCGAGCGATCCGTGCATCCGGTAGAGCGTCGCCGGTTCCGGCGCACGGACGTACGCGCCGACGTCCTCGATTGCGTCGTAGCGGAGAGCGACGAGCTCACCTTCGGTCGTGAATCCGGCCTCGACGCGCGTGACACGCCCACTCGCGGACGAGCTCGCCGCCAGATGCTCGAGCCGGTCCTCGATCCAGCGGACGGGGACGCCGAGCTTCCGCGACGCGAGCCCCATGAGCACGACGTACGCGAAGACTGCGGACTTGATCCCGAAGGAGCCACCGGAGTCCGGCGGCGTGATCAGGCGGAGCTTCGAGCCGGGCAGACCGAGTGCGGCGGCCGCGACCGAGTGGAGTGTGAACGGGCCCTGGAAGTTCGCCCAGGCCGTCAACGACCCGGCGGCGGCGTTCCAGTCGGCGACGACGCCGTAGCACTCCACCGGCGTGCAGCTCCAGCGGAGGGAGCGAAAGCGCTCCCGTACGACGAGATCGGCGCGCGCGAGGGCCGCGTCCACGTCCCCGTAGTGGAACGAGCGGTCGGACACGCACGCTTCAGTCTCGACCGCCGCCTCGGCGTCGAGCACGGGCTCGAGCGGCTCGTACTCCACCTCGACGAGCTCCGCGGCGTCCTCGGCGACGTAGCGATCCCGGGCGACGACGACGGCCACGGGCTCGCCGACGTAGCGTGCGACCTCGGTCGCAGCAGCGTAGTGCGCCACGGGCGACTGGATTCCGGCCGGGAAGGGTCGCGACAGCGCGGCGACATCCGCTCCGGTGAGGACTCCGACCACGCCGGGAAGCTCGAGCGCCGCGGTCGGATCGAGTCGCGTGATGCGCGCGTGCGCATACGGCGAGCGGACGACGGCGGCGTGCCGTGCGTTCGGGACCGGGTCGAGATCGTCGAGGAAGTGCCCTTCTCCACGGAGGAGGGCCTCGTCCTCGAGACGGGGGAGAGATCGGCCGACCCACGTCTCGGAGACGGCCGCCTTGGCTCCCACACGACTACCTTACTATCGCTCTGTGGCCGGGCTCCGCGACGATCTTCGCGCGCTCCTCGAGCGTGTTCGGACGGGGACGACGAGCCCCGACGAGGCCCTCGAGCAGCTCTCAGGCCTCTCCTACCTCGACCTCGGCTTCGCCCGCGTCGACATCCATCGCGAGCTTCGTCAAGGCGCCCCCGAAGCGGTCCTCGCGGAGGGCAAGAGCCCGGAGCAGGTCGCCCGCATCTTCTCCGCGCTGCTCGAGGGCGGCGCGGGGAGCGTGCTCGCGACACGCGCGAACGAGGCGGCTCGCGCGGCGGTCCTGGCAGCGGTGCCGCAGGCAGAGGAGGACGTGGTCGCCCGGTGCGTCTGGGTGGGGCGGAACGTGCCGGAGCCGCGCGGGCTCGTCGCGATCGTCTCGGCGGGCACCTCCGACGGCCCCGTCGTCCACGAGACGCGGATCCGCGCGGAGCTCCTCGGGACGACCGTGGTGGTCCACGAGGACGTCGGCGTCGCGGGCGTCCACCGGCTCGGGGCCGTGCTCCCCGATCTCGAGCGCGCGGAGTGCGTCGTGGTCGTCGCCGGGATGGACGGGGCGCTCGCGAGCCTCGTCGGCGGGCTCGCGCGCGGTCCCGTCATCGGCGTCCCCACGAGCGTGGGGTACGGCTCCGCCCACGGCGGAACGACGGCGCTGAACGCGATGCTGACCTCGTGCGCGGCGGGGCTCGCCGTCGTCGGGATCGACGACGGCCTCGGCGCGGGCACGATCGCCGCCCGCATCGCGCGAGGCGGCGGGTGAGTCGCCTCGCGTACCTCGACTGCGTCGGCGGGCTCGCGGGCGACATGCTGCTCGCGGCCCTCCTCGACGCGGGCGCCGAGCTCGAGGCGCTCCGGCGCGTTCCGGTCGCCCTCGGTCTCGCCGGAGTCGAGATCGGCGTCGAGCGGGTCGAGCGCCAGGGAATCGGTGCGCTGCAGCTGCGGATCGACGCGCACGACGATCGCGAGCACCGGGACTACCGGACGATCCGCGGCCTCGTCGAGGACGCCGACCTTCCGGACCGTGCGCGGACACGTTCGCTCGCTGCCTTCGCTCGGCTCGCGGAGGTCGAGGGCGGCATCCACGGCGTGCCGCCGGACGACGTCCACTTCCACGAGCTCGGCTCGCTCGACACCCTCGTCGACGTGTGCGGGGCTTTCGTGCTCCTCGACGAGCTCGGCGTGGAGCGTGTCGTCTCCTCGCCGCTTCCGTTCGCGCGCGGGCTGACGGGGGCCGCGCACGGCGTGCTGCCCCTGCCCGCGCCGGCGACGCTCGGGCTCCTCGAGGGTGCAGCGCTCGTCGGGGTCGACACGGAGGCCGAGCTCGTCACGCCGACTGGGGCGGCGATCGCCGCCTCCGTCGTCGACGAGTGGGGCGCGCTGCCGCCGCTCACGCTCGACGCCGTCGGCTACGGCGCCGGCACGAAGGAGCTCGCGGACCGCCCCAACGTCGTACGTGTCGTCCTCGGAACGGAGAGCTCGCGCCCGACCGGCCGCGTGGTGCTCCTCGAGACGAACCTCGACGACTTTCCCCCCGAGCTCGTGCCCGATGCGGTCGAACGGTGTTTCGAGGCGGGCGCCCTCGACGTGTGGACCTGCCCGGCGCAGATGAAGAAGGGGCGGCCGGGATTCGTGCTCTCCGTGCTCGCGCGTCCCGACGTGCAGGGCGAGATCGCCCGCGTCCTCCTCGAGGAGACGAGCGCGCTCGGCGTGCGCGTGGCGCCGTTCGACCGGTACGAGCTGGAGCGGCAGGAGCGCGTCGTCGACCTCGCCGCCGGCACCGTTCGCGTGAAGGTCGGGCTGCTCGAAGGGCGCGTGGTCAACCTCGCGCCCGAGCACGACGACTGCGCCGCGCTTGCGCGGTCGACAGGACGCTCCGTACAGTCCGTGTGGGCCGAGGCGCTCGCCCGCGCCCAGGACGCATGACGACGACCGCGCACCTCGAGCGAAGGATCGGCTCCCTCGGGAGCGCGATCGTCGCGTTCTCGGGCGGCGTCGACTCGTCGCTCGTGGCCGCACTCGCGTACCGCGCCCTGGGAACGCGTGCGCTCGCCGTCACCGCCGTCTCACCCGCGCTCGCGACGGGCGAGCTCGACGGCGCCCGCGACGTCGCTCGAGCCATCGGCATCCGCCACGAGACGATCACGACCGCCGAGCTCGAGCGCGACGGCTACCGGGCGAACGGGCGCGACCGCTGCTACCACTGCAAATCGGAGCTCTACGACCGGCTCGCGGAACTCGCGGCTCAGCGCGGCTTCGCGGCGGTCCTCTCCGGGGCCAACGCGGACGACGAGGGGGACTGGCGGCCCGGGCTCTCGGCGGCGGCCGAGCACGGCGTCGTTCACCCGCTGCTCGAGGCCGGCGCGGACAAGGAGGAGGTCCGGCGTCTCGCGCGCGAGCTGGGGGTGCGGAGCGCGGAGAAGCCGGCGTCGCCGTGCCTCGCCTCGCGCATCCCGTACGGCACTGCGGTCGACCCGGCGGTGCTCGCGCAGATCGACCGAGCGGAGCTGGCCGTGAAGGCGCTCGGATACCGGGTGCTCCGCGTTCGCCACTACGGCAGCCGCGGGCGTGTGGAGCTGGCAGAAGCGGAGCTGGCGCACCTGACGCCTGTTGGCCGCCACGCGATCGTCGCGGCGGTGCGCGCGGCCGGCTACGCCGAGGTCGAGGTGGCGGACGAGCCCTTCCGCTCCGGCTCGCTCAACGCCTCGTTCACGAAGCGTCTCGCGGTCGCGAGGTCCTAGCCTCGCGCGAGGGCAGCGGCAGCCGCTCGGATGTCCTCGAGTGGAATCCGCGCCTGCTCGCAGAGAGACGCAAGGTCGAAGTAGATCCGCTCGCCGGCCATCAGCCCGTGCTCGAACGGCACGACGTTGGCGAACGGCACCGCGAACGTCCCTCCGCCGGGAGGAACCCCGAACCAATCCCCGCGACTCGTCCCGCGGAGCGTGCCCCAGACGGCGATCACATCTTCTCCGACCGCCATGCCCTCGTCCTCCGGAGCGAGATCGGGAAACGACGTGAAGAACTGGGACTCGTACGCAGCTCGGACAGCGTCCTTGCCCTCGCTGCGAAGCCCGAGCGGCACGGTTTCGAGGAAGCAGTCGGTCGAGAACGTCTCGAGGATGCCGCCGATGTCGCGTGCCGCTTCTGCGACTCGGTGCGCTTCGAACAGGCGAAGCATCTCGGCTGACTCCATGCGCCCTCCTTCGGCTCGCGGACCCTATGTCATGTCGGGTGGCGGGCGACAGCCGCGTCCACCTGCGCAGCGCTCGGGCCGCCGTGCTCGAGCGCACGAAAGGCCTCCAGCACGGAGCGGGGATCACGCCGATGACGCTTCGCGGCCATCGTCAGCGGCTCGTGGAAGGCGCCGCCGCAATGGGCGCATGCCATCCGCAGCTCCGCGAGGAGGCGGGCCGCCTCGCCGTCGGGGTACATGCGGAGCAGCTCGACGATGCTCGTGGAGCCTCTGATCTCCCGCGACTCCGGAGCCTCCGGCGACGTTCCGCGCGCGTCGAGCCCCGGGACGTTGCGCTGCGTCAGCGGACGAGCGCCTCCTCGGGGTACCGGATGGGCTCGGCGTCCATGCGCACCATATTGGCCGGCAGCTGGTAGCGCGCATACGGCAGGACGATCACGGTCGCGTTCACGCCGTGCCGCTCGAGCGCGGCGGCGAACGCCTCGTCGAGCGACGTCGTCGCGTCGATCCCGATGTCAGCCGCCAGCTCGAGATTTTCCGCGAGCGTGACGAGCGTCAGCTGCTTGCGCGTCATGACCTCGTAGATCGGCACCCAGATGCACCCGGCCCACATCTGGATCGCGCGGGCGTGGATGTCCTTCAGCACCGACTGGTAGTTCTCGGGAGTCGCAGGCATGTACGGCTTCATGAGATCCATGAGCGCGAGGCCCGGGAAGTCGCCGATCGCGGTCGAGACCCCGGGAGACGGCGAGCAGTAGATGATCGAGCCGCCGTCCTTGACAACGAAGTCGGCCGACATGCAGCCCCAGCCCGTGTGGAAGAAGAGGTGGTCGGTGGGCGCGAAGACGCCGCAGATCGCGATGTCCGCCTGCGTCCCGGGGTGCCCGTACGCGTAGATCTCGTTGAAGCGCTCGATCGCCCGGCGATGGGCGTCGGGATGCGGCCCGAAGATGCACTCGATCACGCGCCCGTGCGTGTCGAGGACGACGTTCATCGTCGCGGAGAGCCCGCACATCGTCGCGACCTCGTCGATGTCCGAGCGCATCGGCCCCGCGTACGCGCCGTAGTGGGTCTGTGGCGACGGGACGAAGGCGCAGTGGTTCGACTCGATCGTCTCGTCGGAGACGACGCCGGGCAGGATGAGCTTTCCGCCGCCGCCCGCGCCCCAGTGGTTCGACTGCGCCTGCCCGATCGAGACCTTCACGTCGCAGGCGGCGACCTCCTTGTGGAGCCAGACCGGGGTTCCGCGCGAGGAGACGCCGACGTACTCGTAGTTGTCGGCGTTCCGCGGGTCGTTCTGGTGGAACGCGATGCCGAGTCGCTCCATGCGGGCGAGGTTGTCCTTGCCGATCTTCTGCTCGATGTCCGAGTCCGACATCGGGAAGACCTTCCCGTTCGCGCAGACGACGACGGCCGGCTTGGCCGCGGCCTCCAGGGCGTCGAGGACCGGTGGCAGGAGCTTCGACTGCGGCGTCGGCCGGAACTGGTTGTCGATGATCACGCACACCTTCGTCGCCGAGTCGAGGAGCTCGGCGAAGGTGGGGCCCGAGACGGGGGACGCGAGCGCCGCGCCGGCGGCCGCGGTCGCGTCGGGGACCGGCGACGGCTCGTCCGGGTAGATCGCGGCGAGGAGGTTCGCGTCCGGGATCTCGAGCTCGAGCGTGTCGCGCGAGACCTTGTCCTCGTCGCCCGAGGCTCCGATCGTCAGCGGGTCGAGCGACTCGTACGGGATGACCGCCTTGTACGCCATGTCTCCTCCTGTCGCGGGGCCTCAGGGCCAGGCTAAGCGCGGCGGATGTGCCCAGTCAAGCGCGCATGGCGTTGAAAGCTGCGGGTGGCGTTGGTACGTTCGCGGCGCCGGTGGCCGAGCGAATCCGCGCCTGGGGGGTCGTAGGAACCGTGCCGCGCGCCGCCGCGGCCGCGCTGGTCGTCTTCGCGATCCTCTACGTCGTCGTCATCGCGAATCCGCCCGGTGAGTTCGGCGGCGGGGACTGGAGAACGACCAACACGGGTTCTGCGTTCGACGACGTGGGCGCGTTCATCGCGACGATGCTCGACGGGCTCACCTTCGCGGGCCTCCTCTTCATCGTGGCGAGCGGCTTCTCGCTGATCTTTGGGCTGATGCGCGTCGTGAACATGGCGCACGGAGCCTTCTACCTGCTCGGCGGCTACATCGCGTACGAGGTGCAGCAGTCGATGACGGGCACGGGACTGGCGCTCCAGCCGTCCGAGGTCAGCACGTTCGAGTGGGTCGTGCCGTGGCTCGTGGCGATGGCGTGCATTGCCATCTTCGGGCTCGGGGTGCAGCAGCTTCTGCTGCGCTGGAACCAGGGTCAGGATCTTCGGCAGGCGCTCATCACGATCGCGGTCTCGGTGATCGTGGCCGATCAGGTGATCGCGCACTTTCCGCGTCACGTCCCCGCGGGCGGCGTGCGGTTCGGCGGGAACGCGGTCTCCCTCTCCTGGCCCGGGTGGACGTACCGCTTCGTCGACCTCCACGTCGCGGGCGTGACCTATTCGCTCGCACGGCTCATGATGCTCGCGTTGGGCCTCGGAGTCGGCATCGTTCTCTGGCTATGGCTCTATCGCACGAAGACGGGTATGGTCATTCGGGCGGGCGTCGACGATCGCCAGATGACATCCGCGCTCGGGATCAACATCCAGATCACCTTCGCGATCGCGTTCTTCGTCGGCTCGGCGCTCGTGGCGTTCGGGGCGGTCGTGGGCGGCTCACAGGCGTCGATCTCCCAGGGGCAGGACGGTCAGTGGCTCCTGTTCTCGCTCGTGGTCGTGATCATCGGGGGAATGGGCTCGCTCGCGGGCGCGGCGGTCGGTGCGCTGCTCTACGGGCAGGTGTTCTCGTTCGCGGTCGCATATCTGCCGACCACCGGTGACAACTGCTGCACGCAGTACTCCGTCGTGCTCACGTTCGTGCTGATGGCGCTCGTGCTCGCATTCCGACCCCAAGGTCTCTTCGGCAGGGCCGCATGAGCGTCGACCACGCGAAGCGGCTGTCGGAGAGAGCGATCGGCTCCGGAGTGCTGGCCGTTGCGCTGCTCGCGCCGACGCTCTTCAGCGACTACTGGTTGAACTCGATCATGACCCAGGGGCTCATCCTCGGGATCGGCGCCGCGAGCCTCATCTTCCTCTCGGCCTACGGCGGGATGATCTCGCTCGCGCAGACGGGACTGATGGGTATCGCGGGCTACGCGCTCGCGAACATGGTCACGCAACGCGTGCCGGGAGGCGAGACGAAGGGACTGCTGCTGGGGTGGGACCCGACGCTCGCGCTGATCGCGGCGATCCTCCTCACGGTCGGCATCGGCCTCGTGTTCGGCGCCGTCGCCTCGCGGAGCTACGGCATCTACTTCCTGATGCTCACACTCACGTACACCGTCATCGCGTTCCTCTTCGTCGGCTCGGTCACGCTGATCGGCGGCTTCTCGCCGGTCGCGGGCGTCGACCAGTACACACCTGGGTTCATCGGGAACATCGTCGAGGACCGCCAGCGCCTCTACTACATCTCACTTATCGCGGCAGTGTTCGTGTACCTGCTGATCCGGTACGTCGTCCGAACGCCCTTCGGAATCTCCTTCCAGGGCATCCGCGACGAGCCTGTCCGCATGGCCTCGCTCGGCTACAACGTCGCGCTGCACCGCACGCTCGCCTTCGGCATCGGCGCCTTTATCGCAGCCATCGGCGGTGTGCTCTACGCGTGGTGGTTCGGTCAGCTGTCGCCGACGACGATGGGCCTCGACGCGACCATCCAGCTCCTGATCATCGCCGTGCTCGGCGGTCTGCGCCGGATCGAGGGAGCGTGGATCGGCGCCCTCGCCTTCCTCGCGATCAACAACACCGTCACGAACCACATCCCCTCGTCCGGGCTGCCGGTGATCGGGGGCACGTTCAACACGGTGATCGGCTTCATCTTCCTCGCGATCGTCATCGTCTCCCCTGACGGCCTGATGGGCCTCTGGGATCGCATCTGGGATGCGGCGCGACGGCGCGGCGGGCCGCCGCGAGAGGTCG
>DATAET010000093.1:0-34500 GCA_036257855.1 Gaiellaceae bacterium
CCGTCCGCTGTACCACATGCGGAATTGAATTCACGACGCGCTCGACCCGACCCGAGCTCGTGGTCGACGTCTGCTCGAACTGCCACCCGGCCTACACGGGCATCGCCCGCGAGGTCGTCCGAGGCAGCCGGATCGAGCGCTTCGAGCGACGCCGCAGCCGAGCTGCTGCGGCCTGAAAGGAATGACAGCCATAAGCACCGTGATCGACAACCAGTCAGTAGCGACCTTCCTCGAGGATGCGGAGAGGGACGGCGTCGTCGACGAGCTCGCCCTGGGCGCGCTTGCCGCCGAGCTCGATCTCGACGACGAAGAGCTGTCGGCTCTTCGCAGCGAGCTCGAGGTCCGCGGAGTCGAGCTCGTCTCCCTGGACGAGGCGTCCGGCGAGGACTCGGAACTGCGTCTCGAGCCCGACGCTGCAGTCGCGACGGATTCCGTGACGCTGTTCATGAACGACATCGGGAAGCACGAGCTCCTCACCGCAGCGGAGGAGGTCGAGCTTGCGAAGAAGATCGAGCGCGGCGACGCGAGCGCGAAGGAGCGCATGATCAACTCGAACCTGCGCCTCGTCGTCTCCATCGCGAAGCGCTACCGGGGCCACGGGGTCTCGTTCGGCGACCTCATCCAGGAGGGCGTGATTGGCCTGAACCGTGCGGTCGAGAAGTTCGACTGGCGGAAGGGCTTCAAGTTCTCGACCTATGCGACCTGGTGGATTCGCCAGGCGTGTCAGCGGGCAATCTCGAACCAGTCCCGGACGATCCGCGTGCCCGCTCACGTGCACGAGCGCCGCGCGAAGCTCGCCCGGCTCGCACGCACGTTCGAGGCCGAGCGCGGGCGCGAGCCGACTGCGGACGAGCTCGCTGCGCTGAGCGGCTACGAGCTTCAGCACGTCGAGGAGGCCCTCAGTGCGGTCGAGGCGTCCGTGTCGCTGAACCAGACGGTCGGAGTCGACGGAGACGGCGAGCTCGGCGATCTGTTCTCGGATCCAGACTCCGTCGATCCCGTCGAAGAGACGGGTGAGGCGCTGCGTCGCGAGGCTGTCCGGGCTGCTCTCGCAACGCTGCCGGAGCTCGAGCGGCGGATCGTCGAGTTGCGGTTCGGGTTCGACGGCGAGCAGCGGTCGCTCGAGGCAATCGAGCGGGAGCTCGGCGTTTCGCGCGAGCGTGTCCGTCGCCTCGAGCAGCGTGCGTTCGCTCAGCTCGGGGCGGAGCTGCACGACGTCGTCGAGGCCGACCAGCACGACCTGGTCGACGCCGCGTGACGCCTAGCGACGCTCGAGCGCGGCGAGCCCCCGCAGGTCGACGCACGTGACGCCACGGATCGTGGCGAGCACGAGCAGGACGTTGTCGCAGGTCCTGCACCGGGCCACCGTCCCCGGCGCGCGGCGGTAGACGGCGAGCTCCGCGACCTGGGCCGTCGCGCCGCACGCCGCACAGGTGCCCGTCGCCGTCGTCATCTCGACCCCGAAGACGTCGAGCAGCACGCCTGCGATGGCGTTTCCATCCAGCGCGGCGGAACTCATGCCTCACCCTCGAGGAGCCTCTGGAGGTCGGTCGGGTCCGGGCACCACGTCGAGGTCAGCTCATCGACTCTCCAGCCGGGCCCGCGCGCGCCGGCTCGATAGGCGCTCTCGAGGAACGCCAGCAGTGTCCTGCCGGGATCGCTCGCCATCCGCACGGTCTCGTACGGGAGAACAGCGAGCGAGCCCCCGCCCAGCTCCGTCCATTGCGCCTGCTCGGGGCGGAGCGGTTGCTCCCGCACGTCAGCCGGCTCGGGGGCCGCATACGCGTAGTACGTCGGTTCGCGGACGCGCCAGTCCCCGGCCCAGAACCCGAAGGACACGACGTCGTGCGAGTACGTCTCGCGGTTCACGGGATCGAGGTCGGGCCGGGGTGGTGCGATCTCGCCACTGAACCTCGTGAGCGCGAGATCGAAGGAGTGCCAGAAGATGTGGACGGGGCTCGTCTTCCCGCAGTACCAGCCGGCGAACTCCTCGAGAACTTCGTCCGACCAGTCGAGGATCTGCCAGAAGCGCTGGACCGCATCGCGGTCGTACGTCGCGTGCTCGGCGTCCGCCGGGAACGGCGTCGACGTCGGGAGGCCGAACGGCGTCTCGCGAATCTCGACATCGATCCCGAGGCGGCGAAGAGCAGCGTGCAGCTCATCGTCGAATGCCGCGACGGAGACGCCGTCGACCAGCGCGAACGATTCGACTGCACCGCGATTGGTTCGAACAACGAGTCGGTGGTCGACGAAGTCGAAGTCGATCTGGAAGGTGACGCCGTTCGGCGAGTGCATGCGGCGGGTCGTCAGACCACGGACGTCCACATAGAGGGCAGCGTGCCACCAATGGTTACGCGGAGCGGTCGACGCCATCCGGATCTTGCCGACGATCTGCGCCCACAGGTGCAGGGTGTCTTTCGTCAGCTCCCACTCCTCGAGCGGGAGCGCGGGGAGCTCGGGTCTCGTGCGGATCGCGGCGCTCATGCTCGGGTGCCCGAATCCACCACGAAGGCGACCTCGTCGACGAAGCACCAGCTCCAGTCCTCGTCGGGCTCGGCCGAACGGGCGATCGGATGATCGTCCTCGGCCGCGTGCCTACGCGCGTGGCGGTTCGGGGAAGCGTCGCAGCAGCCGATCTTGCCGCACGTCATGCACATTCGAAGGTGCACCCATCGGCTTCCGATCTTCAGGCATTCCTCACACCCTGCGATCGGCGACGGAAGCTCGGTGAGGACGATCTGGTCGAGGTGCGTGCAGACGGGTTGCGCCATGGCGCTCAGCCTCCTGTAGGTCCGAATCGCTCGGTCTTGATTCTGCCCGGGTCGTGGCCGAGGTCGACGAGCGCTTGCGCCGCCGTCTCGACGAATGCCGTCGGGCCGCAGACGTATACGAGCGGCCGATCCGCCGCGGGCCAGGCGATCTCCGCGAGGAGGTCGCCATCGATACGCCGGCGGTACCCACTCCAGCCCTCCGGTTGGCTTCGGGTCAGCGTAAAGCGGACGTCGACCTCGCCGCGGTCGGAAAGGGTCGTCAGCTCGTCGCGATAGATGACCTCGTCGAGTGAGCGGGCCGAGTAGAGCAACCGCGCCGGAACCGTGCTCCCGACCGCTCGGTGGTGGCGCAGCATCGCCCGCAGTGGGACGACGCCGGATCCTCCCGCCACGAGCAGAAGCGGGCCGCCGACGGACGCTTCCCAGACGAAGTAGCCGCCGACGGGCCCGCGCAGCTCGAGCTCGTCGTCGGGACGCAGCTCGTCGACGAGGTACGGCGAGACCTCGCCGTCCTCGAGCCGCTCGACGGTCAGGACGAGGTGGTCGTCCTCGGGCGCGGAGGCGATCGAGTAGCTGCGCTCCGCCTGGTATCCGTCCTCGGCCGTGAGGCGCACGTCGACGTGCTGTCCGGCCTTGTGCCCGGGCCACGCGGGAGGGTCGAGCACGATGCTCCGCGTACGTGCCGTCTCGTCGACCAGGCGGGCGACCGTCGCGACCTGCCAGCTCAGTCTCCCCAGTACCGCTGTTCCTGCCATGGGTCTCCGTAGTTGTGGTACCCGTAGCTCTCCCAGAACCCGGGCTCGTCGTCGAGGCGGAGCTCGAGGCCGCGCACCCACTTCGCGCTCTTCCAGAAATACAGGTGCGGGACGAGGAGCCGTGCGGGCCCACCGTGCTCGGGCTCGAGCGGCTCGCCGTCGTAGGCGTAGGCAACCCAGGCCTTGCCCTCCGTCGCGTCCTCGAGCGGCAGATTGGTCGTGTAGCCGCCGTCCGACCAGGCCGTGACGTACTCGGCGCTCGTGTCAACGCCGTCGAGCAGCGTGTCGACGGAGACGCCGGTCCACGTCGTGTCGAGCTTCGACCACTTCGTGACGCAGTGGATGTCGACGGTGACGGTCTCGCTCGGGAGCGATTGGAGCTCCTCCCAGGTCCACGACCTCGGCTCGTCGAGTGCGCCCTTGATCGTGAAGGTCCAGTCCTCGAGCGGCGTGTGCGGCGTCGGCCCTGCCGACAGCACGGGGAAGTCGTCGGTGAGGTACTGGCCGGGCGGTATGCGTGCGGCTTCGACGTCGTCCCGGCGACGTCCGTGGAAGCCACGCGAGATCGGGGTCATGCCCTCTCCTTTCCGCGTCGTGCCGTCACGCTACTCGTTCCGGCCCGAGTGACCGGTAGCTCGTCAGCTGTCGAGGCGCTCGTCCTCGAGGTCGAGGTCGCGGCCCACGCGCAGCCACACGTCGTTGCTGATCGTGCCGTTGCGACGGAGCTCGACGAGCGCCTGGCGCTCGGCGTCGAGAAGCTCACGGAGCAATCGCTGGTAGTCCTGCGATCTGCTCTCGATCGCGCCGTCGTCTCCGTCGTCGAGCCGTGCGCGAAAGCGGTTCGTCCGGAACGTGTACGCCCCGCGCACCCGCTCGGCGGTGTCCTCGCGCACCCACTCCTCCTCGACGAGTTCCTCGAGTCGCGCGAGTGCCGCCTCGGCGGCATGGATCCGCGCCTTCGCGTCCTCGCGGTCTTCGATCCCGTCGTCCTCGAGGCCGAGCAGGCGGATGACGGCCGGCAGCGTGAGGCCCATGCCGACGAGCGTCGCGAGGATCACCGAGAACGTCAGGAAGAGGATCAGCGCGCGGCCGGGGAATGGGTCTCCGGCGTCGGTCTCGAGCGGCAGGGCGAGCGCGGCGGCGAGCGACACCGCACCCCGCATCCCGGCCCAGGAGAGGAACACGGCGCCGCGCCAGTTCGACATCCGCCGTGCGATCCACTTCGGCGCGTGCAGCACGGCGAACACCCAGGCGAAGCGGAGGGCGATCACGGTGCCGCTGACGAGCGCGGCGTAGCCGACGAGCTGCGCCGCCGAGAAGCCGCCCAACGCGTCGATGACGACGGGGAGCTGGAGGCCGATCAGGACGAAGAGGAGCGCGTTCAGCAAGTACTGGACGATCTCCCACACGGCGAGCCCCTGGAGCCGGACCTGGGCGTTCGTCAGCTCGGGCGTGTGCCAGCCGAGGTAGACGCCGGCCGTGACGGTGGCGAGCACGGCCGAGACGCCCATGAGATCGGCGGGGATGAAGGCGACGTACCCGGTCAGGAGCGAGATCGTGATCTCGGCGGGAGGGTTGTCGAGACGTCGGCGGATCTGGCGGATGAGCCACCCGACGACGAGCCCGACGGCGATTCCGCCGCCCGCGCTCACGACGAAGAGACCCGCGGTGTAGGAGCCGGAGAACGTGCCGCTGACGACGGCGACGAGCGCCACGCGGTACAGCACGAGCCCGGTGCCGTCGTTCACGAGGCTCTCGCCCTCGACGATGCTCACGAGCTTCCGTGGGACCCCGAGGCGGCGTGCGATCGCGCTCGCCGCGAGCGGATCGGTCGGAGACACGATGGCGCCCAGCACGAAGGCGCTTCCCCACGACAGGTCGATGAACGCATGCGCGACGACGGCGACGCCGAGCGTCGTGACGAGCACCAGCCCGATCGCGAGCAGCCCGATCGGCCGCCTATTCGCCCGCAGCTCGCGGAGCGAAGTGAAGAAGGCTGCGCCGTAGAGGAGCGGAGGGAGAACGCCGAAGAAGACGAGCTGCGGGTCGAGCTCGAACTCGGGCATCCCCGGGACGACGCCGATGACCAGCCCCCCGAGCACGAGCAGGATCGGGTACGGGATACGGAGCGAGGGGGCGACCGCGAGCATCGTCGCGACCGCGAGAATGAGGGCCAGGGCGACGAGTCCGTCCTGAAGGTCGAGGTGCACGGGCCAATCGTGCCGTTCACAGATGACTTTGTGAGGGTGGGCCCGTCAGATCAGCGACAACGGAGCCCGGGAGGCCCGAGGCCGAAGCTCAAGTCACCATCACGATGTCCCTGGACGGAGACTGGTCGGTCCGCGGCAGAGCCTCGAGAACCCGCTCGGCGAGGGTGCGTCCCGATTGCACGGAAGGACGACGTTCCCTCCTGAGGTGTGCGTGCGGAGTCCGCCGTGACGAGTACCCTGCCGCGATGACCGACGTTGCCTCCCGAGTTCGTGGTCTCACGAGCGTCGTCGTCGAGACGCAGCTCGGAGCTCTCCGCGTCGAGGCGACCGACAGCGGAGTGCGTCGGATTCGCCTCCCTGGAAGCTCCGACGCCGGCGTTGCCGCGACCGAGAGCCCTGCGGGGAGCGCGATTGCGTCGCAGGCGTCGGTTCAGCTCGGCGAGTACGTCCGCGGCGAGCGCGAGACGTTCGACCTGCCAGTGGACTGGGAGGGCATCGAGCCGCTGCACCGCGAAGTTCTCGAGGCGCTTCGAGAGGCAGCGCCGTTCGGAACGACGATCACGTACGGCGCGCTCGCCGAGCGAACCGGCGTCGACGATCCGCGCGATATCGGCGTGATGATGAGCAGGAATCCACTTCCGCTCGTCGTCCCGTGCCATCGCGTCGTCGCTGCGGACGGTCTCGGCGGCTACGGAGGCGGGCTCGACCTCAAGCGGAGACTGCTCGAGCTCGAGGGTGTCCTGCCGCGTCGGCTCGATCTCGGCGACGTGTGATGGACCGGGAGAGAGAGCCCTGCCGCCAAGCGGGCTCTCTCACGCGGTCGCGGCTCCGCGACGGCTAACGCTCGTCGAGCGGGCGCGCTCGGACGCAGGGGGGGCCGGCAGTCAGGGCAGCACGAGGCGGAGCGACCAGAGCCGCGTCTGCCTTCTCCATGCTTCCCCCTTTCCGGTCCGACCCTCGGCACGCGTGCGCGCGCCGGCATCCACTACCGCCCCGCCTCAAGCTTGGCGGTCACGGAGAGGACGTCATCCCCCGCCCGCGGGATTCGACGACGCGGTGGGCTACGGTTCGCCGCCGTGGAGACCGTCCGGCTCGGAGACAGCGGCCTCGAGGTTTCCCGGGTCGGCCTCGGGTGCAACAACTTCGGGCGCAGGATCGATCTGGACGCGACGCGTGCCGTCGTCGAGGCTGCGCTCGAAGCGGGCATCACGTTCTTCGACACTGCCGAGACGTATGGGGGCGGGGAGAGCGAGCGCTTCCTCGGGGAGCTCATTGAGGGACGTCGCAACGGCGTCGCGCTCGCCACGAAGTTCGGCTGGGGCGGAGAGAAAGGTGACGGCTCGGCCGCGACCGTACAGGCGGCGATCGGTGGCTCGCTCGAGCGGCTTCGCACCGATCACGTCGACCTCTACTACCTCCACAAGCCCGACCCCTCGACTTCCGTCGCCGAGACGCTGCAGGCGCTGAACGACCTCGTCGAGGGCGGGCGGATACGCGCGGTCGGAATCTGCAACGTCTCGGCGGAGGAGCTCGCCGAGGCCGATCGCGTCGCCCGGGAGCTCGGCACCGCGCGCTTCACGGTCGTGCAGAACGAGTACAGCCTGCTGAAGCGCCACGACGACGCGGACGTCCTGCCACTCTGTCGCGAGCTCGGGATCGCGTACGTCCCGTACTTCCCGCTTGCGAGTGGGCTCCTGACGGGGAAGTACCGTCGAGGCGAGCCCGCGCCCGAGGGCTCGCGGCTCTCGGGGCGCGCGATCGCCGACGAGCGCTTCGACCGGATCGAGGCCTTCGAGGCTTTCGCGGGGGAGCGGGGGCACACCCTGCTCGAGCTGGCCGTTTCCGCCCTCGCGTCGACACCGGGGATGGGGTCGATCATCGCGGGCGCGACGAAATCGGAGCAGGTACGTGCGAATGCGGCTGCCGCCGCGTGGCGTCTGACCGACACCGAGCTCGACGAGCTCGCGCGCACCTGACTCATCGGCTCTCATCGGTGTCTCATCCCTCGCCCGTAGAACCGGGACGACCGGGAAAAGGAGGGAGAGATGAAGAGGCTGAACCGACGGTTCGCGGTCGTGGCGGCGGCCGCAGCAGTCCTCGCGGTGGCGATCCTCGTGGGGATCGCGCAGGCGGTCTCGGGCTCGGAGAGCTCGGTCTCCGGAGCCATCGCGAAGAAGGCGCGGGCGGCGGCGGTCGTCGCAGCGGGCGGCGGCACCGCGCGCGAGGTGGAGCGCCAGGACGAAGGCGGCGCGGGCGTCTACGAGGTCGAGGTCCGGCGGGCTGACGGCTCGCAGGTCGAGGTGCACCTCGACGCACAGCTCAAGCCGGTCGGGGTCGTCGCGGACGACGACAAGGGCTCGGATAAGGGCTCTGACAACGGTTCCGACAAGGGCGAGGGCGGAGGCTCGGACGGCTGACGAGCACTGACGCCGGCCCGATCGCCCGATCGGGCCGGCGTCTCTCATCCCACCCTCATCTTTGCGGCGAGAATGAGCCCATGCGCATCCTCGTCGTCGAGGACGAGGTGAAGATGGCGGGACTCCTCCATCGCGGATTGAGCGAGGACGGGCACGTCGTGGACGTCGCCCGCCACGGCGACGACGCGGTCTGGATGGGCCAGGTGGTGGAGTACGACGCGATCGTGCTCGACCTCATGCTGCCCGGGCTCGACGGAGTCGGCGTATGCCGCCGTTGGCGGGAGAGCGGCGTGTGGTCGCCGGTGCTCATGCTCACGGCGCGGGACACGATCGAGGACCGCGTCGCGGGCCTCGATGCCGGAGCCGACGACTACCTGCCGAAGCCGTTCTCGTTCGCGGAGCTCCTCGCGCGCCTGCGCGCGCTCGTACGCCGTGGGACGGCGGAGCGCCCGGTCGCGCTCGAGGTCGGTGATCTCCGGCTCGATCCCGCGACGCGACAGGTCTGGCGGGGCGAGACCGAGATCGAGCTGTCCGGGCGGGAGTTCGCCGTGCTCGAGACGTTCATGCGGCGGCCGGGTGACGTGCTCTCGCGAGTCCAGCTGCTCGAGCACGCCTGGGACTACGCGTACGAGAGCCGCTCGAACGTCGTCGACGTCTACGTCAGGTACCTGCGTGAGAAGATCGACCGCCCGTTCGGGTCCGAGAGCATCGAGACCGTGCGCGGCATCGGCTACCGCCTGCGGAAGGACGGCGGGGCGTGAGCCGGCTGCCGATCAGGGCTCGCCTCACGCTCGTCTTCGCTCTCGTGATGACGCTCGTGCTCGCCGCGCTCGGTTCGTTCCTCTACGTCCGTCTCGGGTCGTCGCTCGACGAGCGCGTCAACGAGCGGCTGGCGAGCCGCCATGCGGCGCTCACCGCGGCAGTGGCGAAGGGCGGCGACTCCGGGCTCGCGGACGTCCGGTTCGTGGCCGCGGACGACGGGTTCGCGCAGGTGCTGGACGCGAACGGCACGATCGTGGCCTCGTTCGGTCGCGAGGCCCGGGCTCAGCTCCTCGACGACGAGGAGCGAGGCCGGGTGGGCGCCGGTCGACTCGTGCTCGAGCGAAGCATCACGGGCGACGACGGCGAGCCCGAGCCGGCCCGTCTCCTCGCGACAGCGGCCCCGGGGGACCGAGGCCGCATCGTCCTCGTCGGGGAGTCGCTCGAGGATCGCACCGACGCGCTCGACGCGCTCCTCACCGAGCTCCTCGTCGCCCTCCCGATCGCTCTCGTCGTCTCCTCGGCGGTCGGCTACCTGGTCGCAGGAGGCGCGCTGCGGCCGATCGAGGCGATGCGGCGGCGCGCGTCCGGGATCTCCTCGGAGACGTCCGCGTCACGACTTCCGCTGCCCGTCGCCCACGACGAGGTCTACCGCCTCGGCGAGACGCTCAACGAAATGCTCGACAGGCTCGACGCAGGACTCGAGCGCGAGCGGCGATTCGTCGCCGACGCGAGTCACGAGCTCCGCACTCCGCTCGCGCTCCTGCAGACGGAGCTCGAGCTCGCGCTGCGGCAGCCGCGGACGGCCGACGAGCTAGAGGGCGCGCTCCGCTCCGCGGCCGAGGAGACCGATCGCCTCGTCCGGCTTGCCGAGGACCTGCTGCTCGTCGCGCGTGCCGACGAGGGCAAGTTGCACATCCGTCCGACGTCTGAGCGTCCCCGCACGCTCGCCGAGGACGTCGCCGCGCGGTTCCGCGGCCGAGCGGAGGAGGCCGAGCGCCGGATCGAGGTCGAGGGCCCTTCCGAGCTCGAGATCGAGGTCGACGCCTCCCGGATCCGGCAAGCCCTCGGGAACCTCGTGGACAACGCGCTGCGGCACGGGCAGGGGACGGTTCGGATCCGCTCGGAGGAACGGGGCGAGCACGTCGAGCTGCACGTCACAGACGAAGGGAGCGGGTTCGCGTCCGACTTCCTCCCACGTGCCTTCGAGCGCTTCAGCCGTGCGGACGACGCGCGGAGCCGGGGTGGGACCGGGCTCGGCCTCGCGATCGTCGATGCGGTCGCGCGTGCGCACGGCGGCTTCGCGAGCGCCGCGAACGGGATGGTCGGTGGTGCCGACGTGTGGGTGACGCTGCCCGTGGGCGCCGGGAGCGCCGCGTCGACCGCCTTGTAACGTGGCCGGATGCTGCTGGCCGAGATCGCGCAGGCCTCGGTCGACGTCGCGGCAGCGTCGTCGCGCCTCACGAAGACGAAGCGCCTCGCGGAGTGCCTCGCCGACGCTTCGCCCGAGGAGATCGGGATCGCTGTCGCGTACCTCTCGGGAGAGCTCCCGCAGGGGACGGTCGGGGTTGGGTGGGCTGCTCTACGCGATCACCCGCCTCCGGCCGCGCCGCCCCCGACGCTCGAGCTGCTGGAGGTCGACGAGGCGATCACGCAGCTTCGGTCGATCTCAGGTCCCGGGTCCCAGGCCGCCCGGCGCGAGGCGATCTCGACGCTGTTCGCGCGTGCGACCGAGCCGGAGCAACAGCTGCTCGCGGGTCTCTTCCTCGGTGAGCTCCGGCAGGGAGCGCTCGAAGGCGTCATGGCGGACGTCGTTGCACGGGCTGCCGGCGTCTCCGGGGCGGAGGTGCGTCGGGCCGCGATGCTCGCGGGCGACCTCGCCACCGTCGCCTCGGCCGCGCTCCGGGACGGCGTCGACGGGCTCCGCGCCTTCCACCTCACGCCGCTGCGACCGGTCACGCCGATGCTCGCGCAGACCGCGGACGACGTGTCGGCCGCACTGGCGCGCGTCGGCGCCGCGAGCGTGGAGTGGAAGCTCGACGGGGCACGCATCCAGGCACACCGGGTCGAGGACGAGATCCGCGTCTTCACGCGCAATCTCGCGGACATCACCGATCGGGTTCCCGAGATCGTCGTGGCACTCGGTGCCCTCGACGTCTCGGTGATCGTGCTGGACGGCGAGGCGATCGCGCTTCGCGAGGACGGCCGCCCGCGCCCGTTCCAGGTGACGATGAGCAGGTTCGGAACAAGGACCTCGGTCGACGAGCTGCGCGGTGCGACGCCGCTCTCGGCCTACTTCTTCGACTGTCTCCACCTCGACGGCGAGGATCTACTCGACCGCCCCGCACGGAACCGCCTCGCTGCGCTCGACGCACGCCTTCCCCCGGAGCTCGTCGTCCCGCGCGTCGAGACGGAGGAGGTCGACGTCGCCGGAGCCTTCCTCGACGACACGCTCGCCCGCGGCCACGAGGGCGTGATGGTGAAGTCGCTCGAAGCGCCCTACGAGGCGGGCCGGAGGGGCGCCGGCTGGCTCAAGGTCAAGCCGAGCCATACGCTCGACCTGGTCGTGCTCGCGGCGGAATGGGGCCACGGGCGCCGGCAGGGGAAGCTGTCGAATCTCCACCTCGGCGCGCGCGACCCGGTCGGCGGGAGCTTCGTCATGCTCGGCAAGACGTTCAAGGGCCTGACCGACGAGATGCTCGCATGGCAGACCGAGCGGTTGCTCGAGCTCGAGACGCGACGCGAGGGGCACATAGTGTTCGTCCGACCGGAGCTCGTCGTGGAGGTCGCCTTCGACGGCGTGCAGTCGAGCCCGCGCTACCCGGGCGGTGTGGCGCTGCGCTTCGCACGCGTGAAGGGCTACCGGCCGGACAAGTCGCCGGCCGAGTCGGACACGATCGAGACGGTGCGCGCCATCCACGCCCGCGCGGAGTAGTCTCGCCGCAGTCGGTAATCCACTCGGAGGAGGTCGGGCAATGACGCAGTACGGAACTCTTCGAGCCTGGGCGTTCATCGCGACGCTGGTCGGCATCTTCGGGATGATCGCCGCAGCCATCGGCGCGATCGTGTGGGCGTTCGAGGTCGAGGGCTTCTGGCAGACGATCGGGGTACTGCTGATCGGTCTCCCCGTCGCGGTCTTCATCGCAACGCTGCCGATCGCCCTCGCCCAGGCGCTGCGCGCGATCGCGGACGTCGGCGACACGGTGGCCGCGCGCTAGGCGATGGCGGAGCGCCGCGTCAAGAGCCTCGAGAAGCCCGACGAGATCCTGGAGTTCCCGAAGCTCACGGTTCGAGTGGTCGAGCTCGGCGACATCACGGTCGGTCACTTCGTCAACGAGCCGGGGTGGAGCTGGGCCGAGTGCATGCGTCCCACGGTCGGTGGTGACTGGTGTCAGGCACGCCATCTCGGGATGGTGCTCTCGGGGCGGCTCGGCGTGCAGTTCGAGGACGGCACCGGCTTCGAGGTGGGGCCGCAGGAGGTCTTCGACATACCGCCAGGGCACAACGGCTGGGTCATCGGCGACGAGCCTGTGGTCCAGATCGAGTGGGCCGGCATCCGCGCCTTCGCCGGATTCCCGACGGGCATCCACAGCCGTATCCTGGTGACGTTGCTCTTCACCGACGTCGTCGGTTCGACCACATTGGCTGCAAGGCTCGGGAACACCCGCTGGCGAGAGCTGCTCTCGAGGCACTTCGAGGCTGCTCGCGGCGAGCTCGAGCGCTATCGCGGCCGAGAGGTCGACACGACCGGGGACGGGCTCCTCGCGACGTTTGCGGCCCCGGCGCCCGCGCTGCACTGCGCAGTGGCGATCCTGGCCGCGGCACGGGCGGAGGGGCTGCAGATCCGTGCGGGGGTGCACGTCGGCGAGGTCGAGACCGTCGGCAACGATGTTCGAGGGGTCGCCGTCCACGAGGCCGCGCGCATCATGGGGGAGGCCGCCGGCGACGAGATTCTCGTCTGGGAGGCAGCCCGGCTCTTCGCGGGCCCCGACCTCGTCTTCGAGGACCGCGGAATCCGCATCCTGAAAGGGCTCGACGGCGAATGGCGGCTCGCCGCCTTCATCCCCGAGGCATGAGCGGCGAGCTTCCCCTCATCCTCGCGGTCGACGAGGACGCCGAGGCGCTCGAGCGGATCACGGGTGAGCTCCAGCGCTACGCGCGCGACTACCGCGTGATCTGCGGTCCTTCGGTCGAGGCCGCGCTTCGTCAGCTCGAGGCACTGCGTGACCGCGACGCCGCGGTCGCGATCGTGCTGGCTGCACGCGGGACACAGGAGCTGAAGGGCGAGGAGTTGCTCGCGCGCGTCCACGACCTGCACCCGCACGCGAAGCGGGCGCTCCTCATTCCGTGGGGCGGCTGGGCGGACGAGGAGACGGCGGACGCGATCCGCTCGGCGATGGCGCTCGGCTACATCGACTACTACGCCCTGAAGCCCTGGAGCACCCCCGACGAACTGTTCCATCGCCTCGTCTCCGAGTTCCTGCAGGAGTGGCGTCGTCAGAACGCGCCTGGTCGCCGCGAGCTGACCGTGGTCGCGGACCCGAAGTCGCCTCGCGGGTACGAGGTGCGGAACCTGCTCGCACGCAACGGCGTGCCGCATGCCTTCCACACACCCGATTCCGAGGAAGGGGCCGCGTGTCTGCGCGCCTGCGCGCAGGAGGGCGCCGAGGTCCCGGTCGTCGTCCTTCCCGACGGGTCGGCGCTCGTCGATCCGAAGCCCGAGGACATCGCCCAGCATGGGACGCAGATGCGCACCGAGCTCGACGAGGCGAGGACGTTCGACGTCGTCATCGTCGGAGCCGGTCCGGCGGGTCTGGCCGCTGCCGTCTATGCGTCGTCGGAGGGTCTCGACGCCCTCGTCGTCGAGCCCGTGTCGATCGGCGGGCAGGCGGGCTCGAGCACACGGATCCGCAACTACCTCGGGTTCTCGCGCGGGCTGAGCGGGGCCGAGCTGGCACAGCGTGCTTACCAGCAGGCGTGGGTCTTCGGCGCCACGTTCCTCCTCACGCGCGAGGTGGTCGGGCTCCGATCCGAGGGCGACCTGCACGTCGTCTCGATCTCCGGTGACGAAGAGGTGGAGGCGCGCAGCGTGGTCCTCGCGACGGGGGTGTCGTACCGGCGGCTCGACGTGCCTTCCGTCGCGGAGCTCGAAGGGAAAGGCGTGTACTACGGCTCGTCGCCGTCGGAGGCCCGGCAGTTCACGGACGGCGACGTCTACATCGTGGGCGGCGCGAACTCGGCCGGGCAGGCCGCCGTCCACCTCGCGCGCTACGCAGCGAACGTGACCCTCGTCTGCCGCGGCCAGTCACTCGGGCAGAGCATGTCGCGCTACCTCCTCGACGAGATCGAAGGCAAGGACAACATCCACCTCCGCTCGCAGACGCAGGTCGTCGACGCCGAGGGCGTCGATCGCCTCGAGCGCCTGACGCTTCGCGGGCCGGACGGAACCGAGACCGTCCCGGCGGACGGGCTCTTCATCCTGATCGGGGCGGAGCCGCGCACCGAGTGGCTGCCGCCGGAGATCGAGCGTGACGACCGCGGGTTCGTGTCCGCGGGCTCCGACTACGGCACGAGCGTGCCAGGCGTCTTTGCGATCGGCGACGTTCGCGCCCGATCCGTGAAGCGGGTGGCGTCGGCGGTCGGGGAGGGGTCGGTCGTCATCCAGCACGTCCACCGCTATCTCGAGAGCCTCGCGGAACGAGCCAGCGTCTCGTAGGGCGCTGGCTAGACGTCAGCTCGTGATGTCGGCGCAGTCGGGCGAGTCCTCGAGCGACTTCTGGAGCTCGCCGTTCACGTCGGCGTTCTGAATCGTCTGCAAGGTGTCGGAGAACGCCGTGGTCATCGCGGAGAGCGACGTCGAGATCGTCGTGATCGCGCTCGGCAGGGCGGTGATCCCGGTGACGCCGTTGGCCGTGTCCTCGATCTTCGCCGTCTCGTTGTCGAGCGTCGTCGCGAGGCCGTCGACGGCGTCCTGAACCTCCTGACCCGAGTCGGTCTCGGGGCGACCGAGGCTCTTCAGGTCGTCGACGAGCTTCTCCGTCGAGTCCCTGACGTCGTTTGCAGCCGACTGCAGCCCGTCCTGCGAGAGGTTGGAGGTATCCGAGAACTGCGAGGTGACGTCCTGCAGGTCGTCCGTCCAGTTCGTCACCGCGCTGCAGAAGCCGCTGGCCCAGGCGGCCGTCGGATCCTCTTCGCTGTCGCTGCCTCCGCAGCCGACCGCCGCGACGGCGAGAACGACGATCAGGACGGCGAACGACAGCGCCTTGCGCATGGGCTGGACGCTAGCGGGTCCGCGCTGCCAGCGCGAGGAGTGGGACGAGGGTCCACGATGCGAGCTCGCGCAGCCTGCGTTGGGGAGTGGCGTCCTCAGCGCACGTGACCAGCTGAATGGTCGTTCCCGAGCGACCGAGGGCGGCACGAAGCAATGCGGACGCGCGCCGGCCGTGCCAGCCCGAGGTGACGAGCAGGATCTCGTCGGCGCCGATCCGGCGCGCGAGGCGAGCGACGCCCAGCGTGTTGCCGAGCGTCGTGCGGGCGCGTCTGTCGACGATCCGAGCGCGTACGGGGGTGCTCCACGCACGCGCCATGAGATCCGCCTCCGTCGTCGGCGCGCGGCCGCGGGCCCACCCGGAGAACAGGACGACGTCGTCGGAGCGCGCGTCCTGCGCAGCGCGTGCGAGACGTGCCGCGCACACCGGGTGCAGCGCGGTGGTGGTGCCGTCGGAGAAGCCGAGGACCGCGACGACGCGAGTCATCTCCGGCGCACCCTCCGCCAGACGCCGTAGAGAAGCAACGTGGTGACGACGGTGACGACGAGGCGGACTGCCTTGCTTCCGCGCAGCTTCGACTCGCCGCTCGCACGCTCGCGCATGTGCACGGGCACCTCCAGCACGTGCAGTCCGGCGTTCTCGAGGCGGAGCAGCGACTCGACCTCGGGTGCGCCGCTCGTGTACGGGACGCCGAGCGCAGGCATTGCACGCCTGTTCGCGGCGTACATCCCGCTCGTCGCGTCCAGGAACGGCCGTCCGAGCGTGGCGTGCATTCCACGGCGGAGAGCCGACGTCCCGAGGCGACGGCTCCGCGACGGCCGATAGCGGAAGGCCTCGTACCCGTCTCCGGTCGCGAAGCGCGAGCCGACCGCCACGTCGGCGTCGCCCGAACGGACGATCGCGAGGAGTCGCGCGAGCTCGTCCACGGGGTGCTGGCCGTCTGCGTCGACTCGCCCGACGAACTCGTAGCCGTGCTCGTCGGCGTACGCGTACCCCGCGGCGATGCCCACGCGGAGCCCCCTGTTCTCGCCGAACGAAAGGACCTCAGCCCCCTGCGCACGTGCGACCGACGCCGTCTCGTCGGTCGAGCCGTCGTCGATCACGAGGACGTCGGCCTCGGGCAGGCCGGTCTCGAGCTCGTCGAGCACGGACGGGAGGTTCAGCTCCTCGTTCCACGCCGGAATGAAGACGAGCGTGTCGGTCGCGGGCATGCGCGAAGGGTAGTCCGCGTCGGTCGACTAGATGACGTTGCGCTCCGGCCGCGGTGAGGCGGTGGCGAAGCGCTCGACCGATAGCGGGGCGACGTCTACGAACGGCTCGCGACCGAGGACGAGGTCGCGGACGATCTCCCCGATCGCGGGACCCTGCAGGAAGCCGTGGCCCGAGAAGCCGGCCGCGTAGAGGAAGCGGGCGACCTCGGGTACCTCGCCGACGAGCGCGTTGTGGTCCGGCGTGACCTCGTAGTAGCCCTTCCAGCCGCCGGCGATGCCCATGTCGAGGAGGGAGGGCAACCGGCGCTCCGCGATCTCGATGACCTTCTCGAGCCAGCCGGTGTCCGCCGGGACGTCGAACCCCGGAGGCTGGTCGCGGTCGGCCATCCCGAAGAGGAGCCCGGGCCCCTCGCGGTGGAAGTAGAGACCGCTCGAGAAGTCGACCGTGAGCGGGATCGTCGGGGGAAGCTCCTCGGAGGGGCCCGTGTAGCCCACCTCGCGGAGGTAGGGGAGGATCGGGAGCTCGACGCCCACGTGGGAGCCGATCTCGGGCGACCACGCGCCGGCGGCGCAGACGATCGTGTCCGTCTCGATCTCTCCGAGCGTCGTCTCGACCGCCTCGATCCGACCCTCCGTCACGCGGACGCCCGTCACTCCGCAGCCGGTCTGCACTGTCGCCCCGTGTGCCCTGGCGCCGGCCGCGTACCCCTGGACGACCGCCTCGGGGCTCGCGTGACCGTCGAGCTGGCAGTAGGTCGCGGCGAGCACGCCGTCGAGGCCCGCGAGCGGGCACAGGTCGTGCACCTCGTCGAGCTCGACGAACCGGCTCGGGACGCCGAGCTCGTTCTGCAACGCCACGCTCTCGCGGAAGGGGTCGACGTCCTCCTCGCGGTCGAGAAGGAAGAGGTATCCGACCTGGTGCAGGTCGATCTCGTTCCCGGGCCGTTCTCGGAAGTGCGTGAACGCCTCGATGCTGCGCCGCCCGAGCTGGATGTTGAGAGGGTCGGAGAACTGGGCGCGGAACCCTCCCGCCGCACGGCTCGTCGAGCCGCCGGCGAGCTCGTCGCGCTCGACGAGGCACACGTCCACGCCTGCCTCGGCGAGATGGAACGCGGCGCTCGTCCCGACGACGCCACCTCCGACGACGACGACGGTGGCCGATCTCGGCAGCGAGCTCACCGGCGCACGAGATTGCGGAGGAAGAAGCCCACGTTCGCGGGACGTTCGGCGAGCCTGCGCATGAGGTACGGGTACCAGTCGGGCCCGTACGGGGAGGCGACGAGCACCTTGTAGCCCTCCGCGGCGATCGACCGCTGCAGCGCGGGCCTCACGCCGTAGAGCATCTGGAACTCGAAGCGGTCGCGGGAAATGCCCTCGCGCGAAGTGAGCCGCTGCACGTGTCGGATGATCGCCTCGTCATGCGTCGCGACGGCGATGTACGCGCCGCCCCGGAGCCCGCGCTCGACCAGCCGGACGTACGCGTGGTCGACGTCGCGCTTCTCGGGGTAGGCAATCGCCGCCGGCTCGAGGTACGCACCCTTGACGATGCGGAGATTCGGCTTCGAGGGGAGAAGGCGCTCCAGGTCGTCCGCGCTGCGGTAGAGGTACGCCTGGAGCACGGTTCCGACGCCGTCGTGTCCTGCCGAGCGGAGGCGCTCGTAGGTGCGGAGGGTCGCAGCGACGTAGGCGGACTGCTCCATGTCGATCCTCACGAACGTCCCGAGCTCCTCCGCTCGCGCGACGAGCCGGGCGACGTTGTCGTGCGCGAGCTCCTCGTCGAAGGAGAGTCCCAGGTGTGTGAGCTTGAGCGCGACGTTCGCTCGCAGTCCCTCGGCGACGAGGCGCTCGATGATGTGCTCGTACTCCTCGGTGACCGCGGCCGCACCACGCTGCGTCGGAATCGCCTCGCCCAGGAGGGTCGTGTTCGCATGCAGGCCTGCGTCGTTCAGCTTGCGCAGCGCCGCGACACACTCGTCGAGCGTCTCCCCTGCCACGAAGCGCGACGCGCCGACGCGCCGACCGTGGCGCTGGACGATCTGCTGGAGGCGGACGCTGTCGGCCGCGTGCAGGATGGCCGAGCGAGGAAGCGAGGAGACTGTGGAACCGAGGTCACCCACGCGCGCCGAGCCTATCGGCGTCAGTTCCGGTTCGGATCGGGTGGCATCGACGCCAGGACCGAGAAGGGGCCGCCCTTCCGGCGGAGCACGGCACTCCACAAGCCGTCGGGGTCGTCCGTGAAGACGTCTTCGGGGATGGCGGGCTCGACGATCCACGACCCCTCCGCGAGCTCGCTCTCGAGCTGGCCGGGACCCCAGCCCGCATAGCCCGCGTAGACCCGAGCCCGCCGCAGCTCGCCGAGCGTTGCAGGATCGACCTCCGACGGGAGGAAGCCGATCGACTCGAGCACGAGCGAGCCGGCTTCCTCGGGCTCGACGAAGTCGGCCAGCACGACGATCGCGGAAGGCTGCACGGGGCCGCCGAGGTGCACTGCGCCCATGTCCTTCGCGAGCTCGGCGAGCTCGGGCACGGCCTCTGACACGGTCGTCTCCGACGCCCGGTTCAGAACGACGCCGAGAGCGCCCTCGTCGGAGTGCTCCCCGAGGAGGACGACCGTTCGCCAGAAGTTCGGATCGACCAGACCCGGGCCTGCGAGGAGGAGATGTCCTTGCAGCGAGCTCACGGGCTTATCATCGCCTCATGGGGGGTGTCGCACGCGAGGTCAGGCTCGTTGCCCGACCGCAGGGCTTCCCCACGGAGGATCTGTTCGAGATCGCGGAGGCGCCGGTCCCCGATCCGGCGGAAGGGCAGGTCCTCATCCGCAACGCCTACTTCTCCGTCGATCCGTACATGCGCCCGCGGATGAACGATGTCCGCTCGTACGTTGCGCCCTTCACCCTCGGAGAGGCGATGACGGGCGGAGCAGTCGGGCGCATCGCGGTGTCCCGCAGCCCGAGGTTCGCCGAGGGCGACTGGGTCGTCCACCCGCTCGGCTGGCGCGAATGGGCGCTCTCGGAGGGGTCGGGGCTGCGTCGGATCGATCCAGCGAGCGCTCCGATCTCGACGTCGCTCGGCGTGCTGGGAATGCCGGGTTTCACCGCCTGGTACGGGCTCTTCGAGCTCGGGGCGCCGAAGGCCGGCGAGACGGTCTTCGTCTCCGGCGCCGCAGGTGCTGTCGGCAGCGCGGCGGGCCAGATGGCGCGCGTCGCGGGCTGCCACGTGGTGGGGAGCGCCGGCTCGCCCGAGAAGGTCGCCTGGCTCCGCGAGCTCGGTTTCGACGGGGCCTTCGACTATCGCGAGGAGCGCCCGCGCGACGGCCTCGTGCGGCTCGCGAAGGACGGGATCGACATCTACTTCGACAACGTCGGCGGGGATCACCTCGAGGCTGCAATCGGCGCACTCCGCACGTACGGGCGCATCGTCGGGTGTGGCTCGATCTCGCGGTACAACGATGCCGAGCCCACACCCGGCCCGCGGAACATGTTCATGGTGGTAACGAAGCGTCTGCGGCTGCAGGGCTACATCATCACCGACCACTTCGACCGCTTCGGAGACTTCGCGCGCGAGGCGTCCGAGTGGGTGCGCGACGGACGGCTTCGCTACCGCGAGACCGTCGTCGAGGGGATCGAGAACGCTCCGAAGGCGTTCCTCGGCCTCCTGCGGGGAGAGAACATCGGGAAGATGCTCGTGAAGGTCGGGCCCGCCGAGTGAGTCGTAGGCGGCGCGCTGGCTGTCGACGCGCCCGCCGACGACTGTCGTATGAACCGCGCTGAGCGTGGGTCATGAGAGCGGCCGAGTGGGGGCGCGTCTGCGCGTAGTCGCCGACCGGAAGGTGTCGAGGAACGTACGGAGCATCGCCGGCCCGTCGGGCGTCAGGACACTCTCGGGGTGGAACTGGACGCCCTCGACCGGGTGCTCGCGGTGGCGTACACCCATCACCTCGCCGTCGTCGGTTCGAGCGGTGACCTCGAGCGCG
The DNA here is from genome assembly GCA_036257855.1 of Gaiellaceae bacterium. Taxonomy (GTDB): domain Bacteria; phylum Actinomycetota; class Thermoleophilia; order Gaiellales; family Gaiellaceae; genus GMQP-bins7. Next base: position 20,366 of record DATAET010000093.1, read on the forward strand.
CCCGGAATCCTGGTCGCTGCGAGCGAGTGGTAGCGGCCGGCGACGAGCACCTGCGGCAGCCCCGTGTAGATCCCTGCGCCGTCGTGTTCGATTCGGCTTGCCTTCCCGTGGAGCAGAGATCGCGCCTGTCCGATCTCGCCGCCGTAGGCCTCGACGATCGCCTGGTGGCCGAGGCACACACCCAAGGTCGGCGTCGTCCTGCCGAGCTCGAGAATGAGCTCCGGCGAGCGGCCTGCATCCGAAGGCCTTCCCGGCCCGGGAGAGACGACGAGGCGGTCCGGCGCGAGGGCCTTCGCCTCGGCGACGGTCACCTCGTCGCTCCGACGCACGACCACCTCGGCACCGAGCTCCTCGAGCAGGTGCACCAGGTTGTAGGTGAAGGAGTCGTAGTTGTCGACCACGAGGACGCGCACGCGAGCGAGTGTGCCAGCGGGCGGACGGTGGGCGAGGCGGGGGTCGGTACGCTGGCTTCGTGAGCCGCACCGTCATCGTCGCCGCCGTCCGCACGCCGTTCGGGCGGCTCGGCGGAGGCCTTGCCGCGCGTCCGGCCACGGAGCTCGGGTCGATCGCGATTCGCGAAGCGCTCGCCCGCGCCGGGCTGGAGCCGCACGAGGTCGAGTACGTGATCATGGGGCAGGTGCTCCAGGCCGGGGTGGGCCAGGCACCCGCGCGGCAAGCGGCGGTGGGCGCGGGGATCCCGAAGGAGGTTCCGGCGGACACGATCAACAAGGTGTGCGCCTCGTCGATTCGGGCGCTCGAGATCGCCGACCTGATGATCCGCGCCGGCGGGCACGAGCTCGTCGTCACGGGCGGAATGGAGTCGATGTCGAACGCGCCCTACCTCCTCCCGAAGGCCCGATTCGGCTACCGCCTCGGCAACGGCGAGGTGGTCGATCACATGGTCTTCGACGGCCTCACGTCGACCTTCGACGGTCTGCACATGGTCGAGCAGGCGTCCAAGGTTTCCCGCGAGCTCGGCATCTCGCGGGAGGCGCAGGACGAGTGGGCGTTCCGCTCGCAGCAGAGGGCTGCCGCGGCGCAGGACGCGGGTCGCTTCGCCGACGAGATCGTGGCGGTCGGAGACGTCGTCGCGGACGAGGGCATTCGCCGAGACACGACGCTCGAGAAGCTCGCGGCGCTGCAGCCGGTCTTCGACCCCGAGGGGACGACGACCGCAGGGAACGCGCCGGGCGTGAACGACGGCGCATCCTGTGTCGTCGTCTGCTCCGAGGAATTCGCCGCGCGGCGCGGGCTCGAGCCGCTAGGGACGATCCTCGCTCAGGGCTATGTCGCCGACGACTACGCCTACCTCGCCCGGACGCCGGCCGCGGCGGGTGAGCGGGCACTCCTGAAGGCCGGGAAGACGATCGACGACGTTTCGCGCGTCGAGATCAACGAGGCGTTCTCGTCCGTCGCGAAGAACTCGACCCGGCTGCTCGGCGCCGACGAGGAGATCGTCAACGTCAACGGCGGTGCGGTGGCCTTGGGCCATCCCATCGGAGCCTCCGGCGGGCGGATCGTCGCGACGATGGTTCACGACCTGAAGCGTTCGGGCGGTGGCCTCGGCCTCGCGGCCATCTGCTCGGGTGGGGGCCAGGGCGACGCGCTGCTGATCGAAGTCTGAAGACGCTGCTCGTCATCCCGCTCGCTGCGCTCGTGCTCGCGAGCCCGGCTGCCGCGTGTCAGTGCGTCGACGCGCCGATCTCACAGCGTCTCGACGACTCGGACGCCGCGGTCGTCGGAGCCGTGGTCGCGGAGCGGAGGGGAGAGCTTCGTGGCGCGCCCCAGCTCGTCCTGACCGTCGACGTGCAGCAGCGCGTGAAGGGCGACGTCGACCGCGTGCTCCAGGTGCGCAGCCCGTCGGGCACTGACTGCGACGCCGCAGTCCCGCGCGACAAGACAGTGGGACTGCTCCTCACGAGGGGGCCGGGCGGGAGCTGGCTCGCGACCGCCTGCAGCGTCGTCGATCCCGGTCTCCTCGTCGCAGCGGGCGGCGAGCCGCGCGGCGGCCCGATCAAGGTCGTGGTCGGGATCGTCGTCCTTGCGCTCGTTCTCCTGTGGGCCCTGCTCCGGCTGCGCAAGGGGGCCCGCCCGGATCTCCCGGGCGCACCCAGGCCGTAGTCGGGATACTCCGCGCGTGCGTTTCGAGCACGTTCTGATCGTCGGAGCGGGCCAGATGGGGGGCGGCATCGCGCAGGTCGTCGCGACGTCGGGGCGCCGCGTCTCACTCCACGACACGGTGCCCGGGGCGGTCGACCGCGCGCTCGTAGCCATGGAGAAGAGCCTCGGCAAGCTCGCCGAGAAAGAAGGTCCGCCGCCCGACGAGGTGCTGTCGCGCGTGACTCCGGTGGACTCGTTCGTCCCGGCCGACCTCCTCGTCGAGGCGGTGGTCGAGGACGCGGACGTCAAGGCGGAGGTCTTCCGCCGCGCCGACGAGACGCTGCCGCCGGAGGCCATTCTCGCCTCGAACACGTCGTCGATCCCGATCACGTCACTCGCCGCGGTCACGAGCCGGCCCGAGCGCGTGATCGGGATGCACTTCTTCAACCCCGTGCCCGTGCTGAAGCTGGTCGAGGTGATCCGCGCGGTGCAGACCTCGGACGAGACCGCGGCGGCGATCGTCGCGCTCGCTGAGGAGCTGGGCAAGACGCCTGCGGAGGCGCACGACTTCCCAGGGTTCGTCTCGAATCGGATTCTCATGCCGTTCGTCAACGAGGCCGCGTATGCGCTGATGGAGGGTGTCGCGGAGGCGGACGCGATCGACACCATCGCCAGGCTCGGCTTCGCGCACCCGATGGGGCCGCTCGCGCTCGCCGACCTCATCGGCCTCGACACGTGCGTGTCGATCATGGAGGTTCTCCACCAAGGCCTCGGCGACCCGAAGTACGCGCCCTGCCCGCTGCTTCGTCAGTACGTGGCGGCTGGACGCCTCGGGCGCAAGTCCGGCCGGGGCTTCTACGAGTACGCGTGATGGACACGCGTCTGGCCGCCGAGCTTGCGGCCCACGAAGGCACGGACGAGGAGCTCGTCGACTCGCTGTTCCGGCTCGTGCTGCGCCGAGACCCGGACTCCGAGGCGCGTGAACGTGGGCTCGCCAAGCTCGCCGACGGCACGCTCTCCCGCGCGACGCTCCTCGACGAGCTGGTCTCGAGCGACGAGTTCAGGCGGGTCCGCGAGCTCGACGACGCCGTCGCCCTCGGGCTCGGGGCACGAGCGCGGCGCGAGCGGGTCCGCTGGCTGCAGGCTCCCCCCGGGACCGACGAGCGCGTGGTCGAGATCCCGTGGGTGCTCTCGCGCCTGCGCACGACCGGCCGCGTGCTCGAGGTCGGGTACGCATACGCCGAGCCGGCATACCTCGCCGGGCTCCTGCGCTCCGGCGTCGACCTCGTCGGCGTGGACCTCGCGACACGCGAGGTGGGGCAGCTGGAGACGGTGGAGGCCGACGTGCGAGTTCTGCCCTTCCCGGACCGCTCGTTCGACCAGGTGCTGCTCGTCTCGACGCTCGAGCACGTCGGCGCCGACAACACCGTCTACGGCCTCGACGCGGAGCGCGACGAGGGGGCGAGACCGGCGGCGTTGCGAGAGCTCGCGCGGGTCCTCGTCCGCGAAGGGAGCCTGCTCGTAACGGTCCCGCTGGGCGAGCCCGGAGATCACGGGTGGTTCCGTCAGGAGGACGAACGCGGCTGGACGTCATTGTTCGCGCGGGCCGGCCTCTTCGTCGAGGAGCTGGAGGCGTACGAGCTCGGAACCGACGGCTGGCGTGCGGCACCCTCCTTCGATCCTGCAGGAGTGCGCTACGGGGAGCGCGGCCCGGCGGCATCGGCGGTTCTCTGCGCCGACCTGTCGCCCGGTCGACTGCGGCACCTCCTCTCTCCGGGTGGCCTCCGGAAGACGACGCGGCGACGGGTCGCTCGCACCTACCGGCGCGTGCGACCTCACGTCCTATAGTCCGGCGCGGTGGACTTCGACCTCACCGAGGAACAGCGCGCGATCCAGGCGCTCGCGCGCGAACTGGCGGAGACGCGGATCGTCCCGAATGCGCCGGACTGGGATCGCGAGCACCGCTTTCCCGACGAGCTGTATCCGACGCTCGCGGAGCTCGGGCTGATGGGCGTCTGCGTGCCCGCGGAGTACGGGGGAGCGGGAGCGGACTTCGTCTCCTACGTGCTCGTGCTCGAGGAGCTCTCGCGAGCGGACGCGGGCGTCGGCGTGACCGTCGCCGTGCACATCAGCGCGACGACGCTCCCGATCCTCGCGTTCGGCACCGACGAGCAACGTGCCCGCTTCGTGCCTCCGCTCGCACGAGGTGAGACCCTGGGCGCTTTCGCGCTCACCGAGCCGGGCTCGGGATCCGACGCCGGGTCGTTGAGGACGACGGCGACGCCGGATGGGGACGGCTGGGTGCTGAACGGCTCGAAGCAGTGGATCACGAACGGCTCGCGGGCCGGGACGTTCATTCTCTTCGCGCGGACCGATCCGGCGACCGCGGGCGCACGGGGCGTGTCGTGCTTCGTCCTCGACGCGGAGCACGTCCGCGTGACCCGCGAGGAGGAGAAGCTCGGTCTCAACTCGTCGACCACGTCGGACCTCGTGCTCGAGGGTGCTCGCGTGGGGCGCGATCGACTGTTGCACGAGGAGGGCCGTGGCTTCCGGGTCGCGATGACGACGCTCGACGGCGGGCGGATCGGGATCGCGGCGCAGGCACTCGGAATCGCGCAGGCGGCATACGACGTCGCGCGGGCGTACGCGCAGGAGCGTGAACAGTTCGGGCGCCGCATCGGCGACTTCCAGGCGATCCAGTGGAAGCTCGCGGACATGGCGACCGAGATCGACGCGGCGCGCCTGCTCGTCTACCGGGCCGCCTGGCTGAAGCAGGAGGGCCGCCCACATGCCGCCGAGGGCGCGAAGGCGAAGCTGTACGCCTCGGAGATGGCGCGGCGGCAGACGGCCGAGGCGATCCAGATTCTCGGCGGCTACGGGTACACGAAGGAGTTCCCGGTCGAGCGCTACTACCGGGACGCGAAGATCACAGAGATCTACGAGGGGACGAGCGAGATTCAGCGCCTCGTCATCGCACGGTCGATCCTCGGCCGCCAGCTACGCGAGGAGCCGGTCGCTCATGGCACGCACCCGTAGAGCGCGCGACGAGCCGGTCCGGCTGACGAAGATCTACACGCGAGGAGGCGACACCGGGGAGACGTCTCTCGGTGACGGCTCGCGTGTCTCGAAGCTCGACCTGCGAATCGCCGCCAACGGTACGGTGGACGAGCTGAATGCGACGCTGGGGCTCGTCGTCGCCGGCGCGTGCCCCGACGCGATCCGCGACGTGCTCGAGCGGTTGCAGAACGAGCTCTTCGATCTCGGGGCAGACCTCTCCGTGCCGCTCGACCACGACGACCGCCTCCGGGTGACACTGGGCCAGGTCGAACGGCTCGAGGACGACTGCGATCGCTTCAACGCCGAGCTGCCGGAGCTCAGGAGCTTCGTCCTGCCCGGCGGGACCGAGGCGGCGGCGCGGCTCCATGTCGCGCGAACCGTCTGCCGGCGTGCCGAGCGCGAAGCGCTCGTCGCAGCAGGCGCGCACGAAGTGAATCCGGTGGCGCTCGCCTACCTGAATCGACTCTCCGACCTCCTGTTCATCCTGGCCCGCGCCGCGAATGCGGCCGACGGTCACGAGGAGCCGCTCTGGAGGCCTGGGAGCTCCTCCTAGCGTTCGCAGCGGCCTTCGTCGCCGGGTACTTCGGGTCGATGCTCGGGCTCGTGCTCGGGACGTTGCGGCTCCCGTTCATCGTCGTCGCGACCGGAAGCCCGCTCGCGGCGGCGGGGACGAACATCGCCATCTCCGCCGCCGCGGCCGGTGCCGGCGGCCTGCGTCATGCGCGCGAAGGGCGTGTCGACTGGCGTGTCGTCTCGTGGATCGCCTTCCCCTCCGCCGCGGGAGCGGTTCTCGGCGCGCTCATCGCCGACGACGTGCCGGAATCGCTGCTCTACGGCGTCATCGCCGCGGTTCTCCTGTGGAGTGGCGCCGACCTCGCGTTGCGCCCGATCCAGCCGCGTCCGCGGCAACGGCTCCGGCTCGTTCCCGGAACGGGGCTCGCGTTCGTCATCGGTGTCCTCGGAGGTGCGGTCGGGGTGATCCTCGGGACGCTCCGGATGCCTGCGCTCATCCGCTCCGTCGGGATGGACGTCCGCCGCGCAGCGGGAACGAACCTCGTCGTGGGCTTCGTCCTCGGCGTCGCGGGGTTCGCGACGCACACGATTGAGCGCGGCGTCGACTGGGCCGTTCTCGCGGCCGGTCTCGCCGGGGCGATCCCCGGCGGCTGGCTCGGTGCACGCGCGACCGGACGTATTCCCGAGAACACGCTTCGCGTCGCGCTCGGAGCGACGCTCGTCCTCGTCGGCGCAGCCTTCGCCGTGCGAGCCCTGACGTGAGGGGTGCGACCGCTACGTCACGCGACGGCGGGCCAGCTCGCGTCGAGCCACTCGACGAGCTCGTCCGGCGGACGTGGGCTCGCGACGTAGAAGCCCTGGGCGAAGTCGCAACCCCAGCTCGTCAGGACGCTCCAGGCGTTGCGCGTCTCCACTCCCTCGGCGACCACCTGCAGCCCGAGCGCGTGGCCGATGTCGATCATCCCACGCACGAGCGCGGCGTCCGTGTCGCTCTTTCCGAGCCCGTGGACGAAGCTCACGTCGATCTTGAGCTCGTCGAGCGGGAGGACGCGGAGCGCGGCGAACGAGGCGGCCCGCCCGGCGTCGTCGAGGGACAGCCGCACGCCGAGGGCGTCGAATCGGCCGAGGATCTCCTCGTCGACGTGAGCGCCCGCTCCAGGACCGGCGGGGACGATCTCGAGCGTGACCTTCTGGGTCTCGAGCTCGCTCGCGCGCAGCATCGAGGAGAGGCCATCGGCGAACTGCGGGTCGTCGAGGAGACGGTACGGGATGTTGATCGAGACGCCGAGGTCATGGCCAGCGGCCAACCACTGCTGTGCCGACGCCAGGGCGTCCGCGACGACGAGAAAGGTCAGCTCGCGAACGAGCGGAGTCCGCTCGACGTGGGGGACGAACTCGGCAGGGGCGATGAGCCCGCCCTCCGGAAGGACGCGGCGGATGAGGGCCTCGGCCGAGCGCGGTGTTCCCGTGGCGAGGTCGAGGATCGGCTGGTACACGACGAGCAGCTCGTTCCGCTCGAGCGCGCTCTCCACGTCGCGCACGATGCCGGCGTCGATGCCCCGACGGAGCAGTACCGACTCGTCGCTCGTATCGCGCTTCGTCGCGTACATCTGGCCATCGGCCCGGGCGAGGAGCCCCTCGGCTGTCGCGCCGTCGTCGGGGAAGACGGCCCACCCGATGCTCCCGTCGATCTCGACGCTCGCGCCCTCGACCCGGAAGGGCCGGCGGAGCGCGTTGCGCAGCCGGCCGACGAGCGCGCCCGCTCGCTCGTCGCTTCCCGTTCCCATCGAGAGGACTACGAACTCGTCCCCGCCGACGCGGGCCACCGTGTCCGCCTCGCGCACGATCGCCTCGAAGCGTCGCGCGAGCGTGCGCAGGACGACATCCCCGGCGCGATGCCCGCGGACGTCGTTCACATCCTTGAAGCCGTCGAGATCGACGGCGATGAGCGTGAACGGCTCGCCGGAGCGGCGGGAGCGTCGGAACGCCTGCTCGATGCGGTCGTCGAGCAGAGCGCGGTTCGGAAGGCCGGTGAGCGGATCGCGCAGCGCTTCGGAATGTGCGCTGTCGAGTCTCCAGTTCAGGAGTACGCCCGCAGCGGCCGCGACGAACGCGCAGAGCACGAGGACGGCGACGACGTAGTCCGGCGTCTCGCGAAACACCGCAGTGACGAAGCTCGAGACGATCACGAGCGCGGCGAGCACCAGCGCCCACACGAACGTGCTTTTCAGCTGTCGCCGCCCTGACCTCGTCGTCACTCGTCGCCGTTCTGCCCCGTTTGGGGGGCCGCCGCAGTTACATAGAACAGTAGTGCTCGCCCGGGGGAAGTCACCCCCAGAACGAGGGATGCCTTCCCCCGGGCTGAGGAAGCCAAACGAGATGCGTCGATCACGCCGGCAGGAAGTCGTCCCGCGCCGCTGAATCGGTCGTCCGTGGACGTCGGCGCCGGTCTCGTCGGCCTGCTCGCAGGCCTCGTCGTCGGCCCGCTCGCCGATCGTCTCGCGACGAACGCCCCCCTGCACGATCCGCTCCTACGCCGCGTTCCACGCTCGCGGCGATTCGTGCTGGTCGTGGTCGGCACGGCGCTCCTCGGCGGCGCAAGTGGACTCGTCTACGGGTTCACGCTCGAAGCTGCCGTGGCAGCCCTCTTCTGCTGGGTGCTCGTCGTCGTGACGCGCACCGACCTCGAGTACAGGTTGATTCCTGACCTGATCGTCCTTCCCGGCGCCGTCGCGATGCTCGCGCTGCGGACGATCGACGACCCGAGCCTCGAGTGGATTCTCTCCGCACTCGGCGCCGGCATCGTTCTCTTCCTCGTCGTTCTCGTCTATCCGCGCGGCCTCGGCATGGGCGACGTCAAGCTCTCGGCCTTCCTCGGTGCGGGGCTTGGTGTCTCAGTCATCGTGGCGCTCGTCGTCGGGTTCTTCGTCGCGTTCGTGCCTGCGCTGCTCCTCTTCGCGCGACACGGCAAGGAAGCCCGGAAGCACGCCATCCCACTCGGGCCGTTCCTTGCTCTCGGCGGCGTGACCGCGCTCTTCTGGGGCGACGCGATCCTCGACTGGTACCAGGGCATCGGCACGTAGTAACGGGCAGCGACGCCCTCCAGAGCTGGGCCGCTGTAGCCGATATCAGAGGCATGGAGCGTGCTGCGGCCACGCGTGTCTTTCGCCCGATCGACGTCGGGCTCCTCGCCGCGGCCGCGAAGGCTGCAGCGAATGCGATGAGCGTCGAACGCGATCCGACGAGGGCCATCGACGACGCGGTCGCGACGTTCTACGACGCCGTTGTGGGTGTCATGCCCTCGGTGTTCGTCCTCGAGCACGGACGCCTCTGGCTCGTTTCCCAGCGCGGCTACGCCGTCGTGCCCGACGGCATCACGATCGACCGCGGGATCACGGGACGGGCGGTGCGGACCGGGCGCGCCCAGCTCGCACCGGACGCGAAGGCCGATCCCGACTACGTCCCCGCGTTGCCCGGGGTCGCCTCCGAGCTTGCCGTGCCGTTACTGGACGGCCGCGCCGTCGTAGGCCTGTTGAACGTCGAGTCCGAGCGCGCGCTTCCCGACGGAGCGACGGACGCCCTCCGCCCACTCGTTCGCGCGTTGGCCCCTCTCACGGCGGCTCTTCGGAGCCGCACTCTCGATCTCGCCGCGCTCGCACGACTCTTCGTGCACTTCGGGAGCCTGCGTGACCCGAGGGAGATCGCTGCCCTCGCTGCAGCCTCATTGCCGAAGGTGCTCCCCGTCGAGGCCAGTCAGATCGTCGTCTGGGAAGAGCTCGGCGCGGCCGAGGAGCTCGCAGCCTGGCGCTCCGACGAGGCGTCGCGCGCGCCGCTGACGAGCGGAGAGATCCAGTTGACGCGTGAGCGGACGGATCCGAGCGTCGCGTGCCAGGTGCTCGATCTCGCGGATGGATCGGGACGCCCCGCCGGCTCCGTCGTCTGGCTTCCGCTCCGCGCGAACGCAAGCGAGCTCGGGGCGCTCATCGGTATCAACCGGGAGGCCGCCCAGGTCGATCCAGCCCTCCTCGACACCTCTGCGGTGCTTGCGGCCCACGTCGCGACGTCGCTCGACGCCGCCTTCTCCCTGCAGCGCGAGCGGCTGAGCGCCGTGACCGACCCACTCACGGGAATCCTGAACCGACGAGGACTCGAGGGGCGGCTCGAGGGCGCGTTGCACGGCGCTCAGGAACGCCGCGTGCCACTGAGCCTCCTCGTCATCGACTGCGACGACTTCAAGGAGATCAACGACCGCGCCGGTCACGAGTTCGGTGACGCGCTGCTTCGGGAGATCGCAGACGTCCTCGTAGAGGCAGTGCCCGAAGGCGCGGAGGCGGCTCGGCTGGGTGGGGACGAGTTCGTCGTGATGCTCCCCGAGGCGGGAGTCGACGCCGCAGCCGCACTCGGCGGCCAGATCCGCACGGTGCTAGCGGAGGGCCTCACGGATGCGGGCTTCCCGCTGCGGATCTCGGCGGGTATCTCGACATACCCGTTCGACGGGGCAAGACCGTCCTCGCTCCTGCGCGCCGCCGACCAGGCGCTGTACGCCGCGAAGAACGCCGGCAAAGATCGCGTCGCGTCCTTCCGGGACCTGACGCTCGCCGTCCCGCCGATTCCGTCCGCCGAGGGGGCGGCGAGCCTCGAGGGGCGTCGGCATGGAAGGAGCGACGGGGCGGGTGCGATTCTCGCGGATGCCATCTCGGCGGCGAAGGCGATCGAGATGGAGGAGACGGCAGAAGGCGTGTGCTCCCGTCTGTGCAAGGCCCTCGTGTTCGTGGTCGGGGCGACGGGCTGCTCTGCGTCCCGTGTCGTCGGCGATTACGTCGTCGACGCGACCGAGCATGCGCTCCGCGACATCTCGCTCGGAGACGAAGCGGCGTACCGAATCGCAGACTTCCCACTCACGGCAGACGTCCTTCGCACGGGTGAGCCTCGTGCGGTGTCGTTCGTCGACGGTGACGTGGATCCCGCCGAGGCGTTCATCATGCGGGACCTGGGAATGAGCGCGCTGCTCATGCTTCCCATTCGCGTCGCCGGACGAGCGTGGGGACTCGTCGAGCTGTACGAGATGCGGCATCGACGGTTCAGCCAGGACGAGATCGCGGTCGCCGAGTTCCTCGTCGCGCAGGCCGCGAAGCGGCTCGAGTCGACGGCGACCTCGGACGACGGACGCCGCCGGCCGCGCGTCTACGAGCTGCCGCCGGACGACGGCTCGACGAAGCGCGTTCCGCGCACGAGATAAGCGCACCGTCGGCCGTCGGCCGGGAGTGGCGACGGGCCCATCCGCGCCACGACGAACAGGTCACCGTCGAGCTCGAAGGGTGCGCCGGGCCTGAGCTCGGACGCTTCGATCTCGACCAGCCGGTAGCGCTCACCAGGGACGAACACCAGCTCGACCCGAGTCGGCTCGTCCCGCGCGCCTGCACCGCGAATCCTCGCGGAGCGCTCTGCCAGCTCGGCGTCGAGCTCCGCGAGCTCGGCTTCCTTCACCGCGGTCGCGCGCTCGCGCGCCTCGACCGATGCCCTTTTCAGCTCGACAGCCCCGAGCTCCTGGCGGCGACGAGCGAGGTCGTCCTCGGCTTCGGTGAGCTGCTTCTCGCGCTCGGCGAGCTCACTCACGAAGCTGGTGAGCTCGGCCTCGCGTGCGTCGAGATCCGAGGTCCCGAGCCTGAGCATGCGCTCGACGGACGCCCGCGAGTCCCGCAGCAGCTCCTCGCGACGTTCCAGCTCCGCGATCGACTCGTGAAGACGAGCGGCATGCTCGTCGAGCTCGCTGCGGCGCTGCGCGAGAAGCTTCTCGAGCCGCTCCTCCGGGCTCGGCCCGGAGGCGAGGACCCTGCGCACGAGCCCTCCGCGAGGCTCGTTTCCGCGTTCGTCGTGATCGGCACTCGTCACAGCTCGGCTCCGTCGTCGGCGCGTTGCCGACGGATCGATCCTAAGCCGTCGAGTTCGGAGCGATCCGCCGGCCCGACGCTGTTCGTCGATCCGATGTCGACTCCTGCACGCGTCACCTGTAGAGGTTAAAGCCTCGGCCCCTCGAAACCGATATGGGTCGTATGGACGCGCAGGGTGCAAGGCTTCTCGCGGCGCGGATCCGCGCAGGCGTCGCGATCGGCGCGAGAATCGAGCTGGTCGAGGCTCCGCGCGACGACTCGGGTCTGTGTGCCGGGGACCGCGGCGTCGTCTCGCAGATCGACGAGCAGGGCCGCGTCGTCGTCACGTGGGACCGGGGCTTCGCCTCGGAGATCGATCCGGGCGACACCCCGATCCACACGCTCGCGGCCTAGCCGCGCTGACTTCTCACTCACGACAGGCTGATCTTGCCGTCGCGAAGGCCGAAGTCGGCTGTCACCACGATCGTCGCGGCGCCGCCGTACTCGTTCGGCGCGCTCGACGCGTAGAGCGCGCCGATCCCCGCCTCTCGCCACGTCGGCGACAGGACGATCTCTCGGTGTGGGGGGGACTCGAGCCAGGCGGCGACGATCGCGTGCGCGTTCATCTCTCGCCCCTCGCTGGCGAGGAGTGCCTCTCCGACCGACCACATCCTCCAACCCTTGCTCGAGTAGTGCCGGCGGATGCGTTCGCTGAACGCCGTCCCGTCGGCGGAGTCGTGCCCGAAGAACCCGAGCTGGAGCATCGATCGCGAGTGGCCCCGTGCCGCGGCTCGAAGACTCGGAGAAACTCTGAGCGCCGCGAGCCCGTGTGCGAGCCGCACGCGATTCATCTCCCGCACGACCGCGGCCTCGAGCATGTCCCGGCGCTGGAGCCTCGCTGACTGGGCGGGTGCGGCCGGCGCGACGAGAGCGAGGGCAGACGTGAGCGCGACTGCGATTGCGGCGACGGATCGCATGTCTGGGAACGGAATCGGCCGTTCCCCGGACGTGAACCCTCCCTCGAATGGGGGAGGGGGCTTGCCCTCACCCCCTACGAGCTACTTCTTGCCGTTCCCCCGTGCGTTGCCGCTGTTTCGGCGCGTGGCGTCCGTCGAGGGCGTCGTCGGCTCGGTCGTCGCAGCGCCGCTGTCGGTCGCCGGAGCGGTCGGCTGGGAGCTCGGAGCCGATTGGCCGGCCGATTCCGCAGGCTTGTCCTGCTTGGGCGCCTGCGACGACCCGGCGTTGCCGTGCGATGCAGAGCTCGTCTTCCCAGTTGGTGGCTTGGAATGCAATTTTCCGCCAGCGGCGTGATGCGACCGCTTCGCGCTCGCGGAATGGCTGCGCGCCGACGGAACGTGGCGCCCGTGCGCCTTGAAGGTCGCAGCCTTCGAGCCGGCCGGCGTGTTCGTCCGCTGCACCTGCCCGGGCGCAGTCGCCTTTCCGCGCGCGACTCCGTTCCCAGGGACGAGGACGCCGCGCGGCGCAAGCTGACCGAGCCGTTGGCCCGGGTTCGTCGAAGTCACGGGTGGCTTGGTCTTGGCGGGCGTCGCGTCGTTCGTGATCGAGGACTCGACGACGGCGGCGCCGCCGGCGACACCGACCGCAGCCACCACGGCTGCGGCTTTCACCGCGATACCGCCTGCCAGGAGGCCCCCACCTGTCGCGCCTGCTGCACCGACGCCCGTGCCGACACCGGCCCCGGCACCGACGGCCGTCGCAACGCCGGCGCCGGTTGCAGCAGCGCCGGCAGTACCAGCCACGGGAAGCGTCGCTGCGCTCGCAGTCCCGGCGCCCTCGAGGCCCTTGAACAGCGTGAGCGAGAGCGGGATCGGGATGAGCATCAAGCCGCGGAGAGCGCTGCGGTGCCGCTGCTGCAACCGCGCGAAGCTCGCGCAGTCGGGACACTCGGCCAGGTGGTCGCGGAGCCGACGGCGCTCCTTGCGCCCGAGCCGGTCGTCGACCGATCGCGACACCGCGAGCTGCGCCTCGGTGCACGTGAGCTGGTGCTCGAGCTCCTCGGCGAGCGAGCGGCGGGCTCGGAACAGCAGCGTCTCGAGCGCCGAGGTCGTGACGCCGAGGATCCCGGCGATCTCGGCATACGACCGCCCCTCGAACTCGCGCAGGACGATCGCCTGGCGTTGCTGCGGTGGGATCTTCGAGAGCGCGGTGAGGAGCTCGCCGACGCTCGGGCCGTCGTCGTCTTCAGCCTCGGTCCCCGCGAGGCGCTCGTCGAGCTCGACGTACCGCGGCCTGGCCTGCTCCTGCCGAAAGCGTTGCTTGATCGCGTTGCTCGCGATCGTGAGCAGCCAGTTGGACGGCTTGCGCGGGCGCACTCCCTGCTCGAGCGCGCGATACGCGTTCAGGAAGGTGGTCTGCGTGACATCCTCGGCATCGGCGTGGTTGCCGAGAACGGCGTAGGCGTAGCGATACACCTCGCCGCCGTGCTGTCGATAGAGATCGTCGATCGCGCGCGACGCAAGGTGGCCGGTTTCTGTGACGGCCATGATCGAACGGTCCCCGGTGGGTACCCACACCGCAACCCGCCTCACAGATTCTTAACACTCCCCCGCGCAAGTTCATGCTGCTCCCGACGTC
>DATAET010000094.1:0-13992 GCA_036257855.1 Gaiellaceae bacterium
ACGAGGATGTCGAACGCGCGCTTCACGGCCCAGTCGGTACCCGCAAGAATGGGCGGGCGAAGCTCGAACAGCGGCACGCCCTGACCGGGCACGTACTCGCCGCGCTGGACGAGTAGCTCGGTCGTGTCGGGGGCGAGCCGCACCTTCACTCCCTGGCGGTGAGCCTGCTCGACGACCTCGAGCACGGTGCGCTCGTCGAAGTCGGCCTCCGTGAGGATGACCTCGTCGGGCCGTACCTGGTCGAGGACCAGGGGGAGCTCGGCCCTCGAGCCGAGCAGCCGGAAGCCACGAACGGGCTCGGGCGCGACGATGCCCACGAACTCGTACGTCAGCCCGCCCCTCGCGGCGACGAGCGAGCTGCGCAGACGTGAGAGGCTGTCTCCCCTGCCGACGAGCACGACGCGTCGCCGGATCCCCGCAGCGCGCAGGATCTCGAGGGACACGGAGTCGTAGGCGGCGCGGAGGAGGCCGATCGTCACGGCCGAGGCGAGCACGGACGTCGGAATGAGCCCGGAGGTCGTGAAGTCGTAGCCGGTGCCGATCCCGAACGCGAGCACGATGAGCGCGACGACGATGAGGCACGCGAGGATTCGTCCCACACCTGGCCGGAGCTCGCGCCGGCGGTAGAGCCCCGCCTGCGCGAAGACGAGCACGGTGATCGGGGCGGCCCACTTCAGCCACTCGGCAGGCCCCTCGCGCCACAGCAGCCCCCAGAGCACGTCGCCGTCCCCCGCGACGAGCTGGCGGACGACGAGCGCGATGTAGATCCCGAGCGCGAGCCCGATCACGTCGAGAGCGACGAGCGCCGCAATCGAGAAGCCGCGGCGGGCGACAGAGGCGATCGACCCGCGCGAGAGCACGTACAGGCGCGAGGCGCGAACGTCGTGGTTCGGTGCCGGCTGCGGCGACGCAGGGGGTGACGTCTCCGCCGGAGGGGCGACCTTCCCGGACATCCCGTGGATGTTAGAGCCGCTCCACGTCGGCCCACGCCACGCGGTGCGCCTCCGGCAGGAGCATGGCCGCGAGCGCGTCGAGATCGGTGACCCGGGCTCGCCGGGCAAGTACCGACAGCGTCGCGCGCACGAGCCCGCGTCGCCGCGGCTCGAGGAGGTCGGTGTCGTGGAAGTAGACGTGTACGAGTTCGGGCAGCCTCCGGCGCGCGAGCGCTCGCGCGAGGTCGCCGAGGGAGTGCGTCGTCGGGATCGCTTGGAGCGCGCGGCCCGACGGAAGCTCGACGACGCGAGCGTCGTCGATCGAGGCCCAGCGCTCGCCTTCGGCCAGGTACGGGGGGCGCCGAGCCCGCATCGTGCAGTCGACGTACTCGAGCTCTGCGCACGCCTCTGCGACCTCGACGTCTGTGTACCACCCGCCTCCGCAGAAGAGGGTCGGCGCGAGACCGAGCTCCCGGATGCGCTCTGCTTCCGCCCGCACGCGCTCACCCGCGTCCGCGCCCGTCGGACGCGCGTGGTCCGGCGCAGTCCAATGGGTGTGGTGCCCGACCGGGCCGAGAGCCGCAGCATCACGGGCGCGCTCGAGCCACGTCGTCTCGTCCTCCCCCGTCTCGGCATGCGGTGGCCGCAGCAGCGCCGCGATCCGGAAGCCGCCGGGGCGTGAGCGCTGCAGCGCCGTGAGCCGAGCCCAGACCTGGTCGTCGAGCGGTCGCTCAACGTGGCAGGAGACGACCGCGTAGCGTTCCCGGCTCACCTTGCGCCGACTGTACCGCCATCCCTTCGTCGTGCTCGCGGTGGCCGCAGGGTTGCCGCGGCTGGCGGCACTTCTGTACGAGCGGGACCGGATCCTCGCCGCGTACACGGACAAGAGCGACGACTTCGCGCAGACGTTCCTCGCGAGCGGGACGTTCGGCTTCATCCCCGGGGTTCCATCCGCGTACACGCAACCGCTGTACGGCTTCTTCCTGATCCCGATCTACTGGATCGATCGCTCCTGGGTCACCGTGGGGGCGGCGCACGTCGGCGTCGCCGTCCTCACCGCGTGGCTCGTCTACGCGATCGGGGCGCGCGTCGCGTCGCAAGGCGTCGCCCTGGGCGGCGCCCTGCTCGCCACTCTCCACCCCTACCTCGTCTGGCACGACGTCCATCTCAACCGAGAGATCCTCGACCAGCTGCTCGCCGCGGCGATCGTCCTCGTGGCGATCGTCGCGGCCGAGAAGGGACGCTCCCTCTGGTGGGCCGCGCTGCTCGGCACGGTCCTCGGGGTCGCGATCCTCGGCAACGCGCGGCTCGTCGCGCTGCCCCTCGTCCTCGGCATCTGGTTGATGGTGCGGCTCGGGTTCGCGCAGCACGGGCTCGCCGCGCTCCTGGTCGTGTGCGCGTGTGCCGCCCTCGTCCTCGCCCCATGGGTCGTCCGCAACCGCGTGTCCGTCGGCTGCTTCGCGGTGACGACGGACTCGCGAGCGCTGTGGAAGGCCAACAACCTCGCGACCTACGACGTGCTCGCCCGCGGCGGCTGGATCGACGACGTCCCGCCCTATCCGGGAGCGCCACCGAGCCCGCAGGACGCGGGTCAGATCTATCGCGAGACGGGCAGGATCGTGAAGGTCGACGAGTGCGCGCAGATGCGCTTCTTCCGGGACAAGGTCGTCGACTTCTGGCGCGAGCACCCCGGCGAGAAGGCCCGTCTCGCCGGACAGGCCGTGCGTCTCCTGTGGCAGCCGAACGTCCTCGAGACGGAAGGGCGCCCCGGGGCTGGCACCTGGCGCGACGACGCGCGCAGCATCGTCGAGCCGATCTTCATGAGCGCGCTCTACGCCCTCGCCGTCGTCGGGCTCTTCGCCCTGCCCCGCGGCTTCGTCGTGCTCGCGCTCATCCTGCTCGGCTACCAGACCGCCGTCGCGATGCTCTTCGCGGGCGCGACGCGGTATCGCGTGCCGTGGGACTTCCTCGTCGCGATCATGGCAGCGGCGGGAATCGGAGCTCTCGCGCGCTGGTGGGGACGGCGCCGCTATCCCGCGGGCGCGAGCGCACGCACATAGAGCTCCTCGACGCGCTCGACACAACGCTCCGGCGTGAACTCCGTGAGGGCGCGGGCGCGGCCCGCACTTCCCATCGCGGCCGCCTTCGGCAGGTCCCCGGCGAGGGTGACGATCGCCTCCGCGAGCGCTTCTGCGTCCGACGCGGGCACGACGAGCCCGGTCTCGCCGTCGGCGACGATCTCCGGCAGCCCACCGACCGCGCTCGCGACCACGGGCCGCGCGCGCTCCATCGCCTCGAGCGCCACCATTCCGAAGCCCTCTCCGAGCGAGGGAACGACCACGATCGCGGCGTCCTCGATCGCCGCCTGGACCGGGGAGACGAAGCCGATGAAGCGGATGGCGTCCGCAAGCCCGAGCTCGCGTGCATAGGCCTTGAGCGCCGGCTCGAGCGGCCCGCGGCCGGCGAGCTCGAGCGTGACGCCGGGGACACGTGCGCGCGCCTGCGCGAGAGCCCGCAGGAGGACGAGGTGGCCCTTGATCGGGATGAGGCGCCCGATGCAGAGAAGACGAGGGCTCGAGCCGGCATATGCGGCCGCGTCGCCGTTCGGCGAGATGCCGTAGTGGACGATCTCGAACGCATCCTCGTCGAAGCCCTCGGTCTCCGCCAGGTACTGAGCGAGCCCCCGTGAGATCGCGATGTGCACGTGCGCGAGCGAGCCGACGGAGCGATCCGCGAACCCGAACCAGCGGCCCTCGCGAAACTCGTTGAACCCGTGCTTCGTGGAGAGGCGGAGGGGAACGCGCGCGACCGAGCCGGCGAGCTGACCGTAGACGTCCGCGTGCACGAGGTGCGTATGCAGGACGAGAGGCCGCAGCCGGGCGAGGTACGCCGTCACGTCTGCGAACGCGACCGGGTCGACGTCCGCGCGCAACCGGACGTCGTCGAGCGGGACGTTGCGCGCGCGGAGCTCGTCTGCGAACTCCCAAGCCCCCGGCTCGTCCTCGTGGAGCATGAGGAAACGCACGTCCCACCCTCGCTCCCGCAGGTCCGGGAGGAGCTGCAGGAGGTGCGCCTCCGAGCCGGAGATCCCGGCCACCTTCTGGACGTGGAGGACGACGCCGTCGGTCACGAGAGCTCCGCCGCATCGAGGATGCCACGGGCCCACGACCTCACCGAGTGACCGGCGGCGACGCGTTCGCGAAGCCGGCGCCCGAGCGCGGCCCGCTCGTCGGCCTTGAGATCGCCGAGCGCCTGGATTCGGACGGCGAGCGCACGAGCGTCCCAGCGCACGAAGCGCTGCTCGGGGTCGAGGAGCTCGTCGAAGATCGGATTCGAGGCCAGGACGGGAAGGCACGATGCGGCGGCCTCGTAGACGACCTTGTCCGGTGCGCCCGCGCGCATGTTGTTCACGAGCGCATCGTGGCTTGCGAAGAGCGCGGGGATCTCGGTTCGCGGAACCGGGTCGCCGACCGTCACGCGCCCTTCGAGGCCGAGCTCTCGGACCAGCTGCTCCAGCTCGGCACGGTGCGCGCGCTCGTCCTCCGACAGCGTCGGCCCGTGGACGTCGAGCGTCGTGCCGCCGCCGGCGAGCGGGACCGAGGCGACCACGACGTCGAGCCCCTTCGCCGTCGAGTAGCGCCCGAGCGCGAGCAGGCGCAGTCCCTCGCCGTCGCGAACAGGCGCGCACGGGAACTCGTCGAGGTCGATCCCGTGGCCGATCGCGCGGAGCTTCCTCGACGGGAACGGAAAGGAGCGCTCGTCCACGGTCGTCACCGCGGTCGAGGCCCGCTCGGCCAGCTGCAGCAGTCTGCTCGACCGCCAGTGCGTGAACCACAGGACGACCGGCACGCCGAACGGTCGCACGACGGGCGCGGCGAGGACCGCGTAGATCGGACACATGTGCGCGACGACCGCGCCGCCTCGTCGGAGCGCGTTCAGCTCACGCACGAGGGCAGTCTCGAAGCGCGCACCCCGTCCGACCTTGAGACCGGACCGGAAGGTGCGCACGCGGCAGTTGCCCGGGAGCACGCCCTCGACGGCCCCGTCCGCGAGCACGACGACCTCGTCGACGAACTCCGCGAGAGCGCGGATCTTCGGCACGGTCGCGGCGAGCGCCGGATGGCGCGGGTCGACCTGCTGGGTGATGAAGACGAGCGTCGCCACGAGCTCTAGAAGAAGTCGAAGTCGCCGAGGGTGAAGTGCCAGGCGTCGGCGCGCTCGTCGACTCGGGCGTCGTCGCGAAGAGGCTTGCCGATGAACCGGAGCTTGGTTCTCGTCGGCGCAAACCCCGCCCGTACGAGCGCACGACGGTGTGCACGTGCCCGCGGCGGGAGCAGAACGAGGGCGTCCGCTCTGCCTTTGACCTCGGCCACGGCACGCGATACGAGCGCACGCACCGCACGTCCGTCCTCCGCCGCGGCGACGAGGTCGGCGAGGAACCCGGCGGAGACACCGTGCTTGAACGTGTGGCCGACGATCGCCACGCCCGCCAGCTCGCCGTCGCGGTAAGCGCCGAAACACCGGTAGTCGCGCGGCGAGTCGAGGTAGCGCCAGTTGAAGTACTCGGCGTCGCGGGCGAAGTGGCTCCCATGGCTCGCTGCGGCCTGCCGTCCCAGCGCGTCCAGATCCGGCCCAAAGCGCTCGAGGGCACGGACTTCGAGGCCGTGGAGCGTCCATGCGTCAGTGCTCGGCGCACGCAGGCCGCCGTGTTCGCCCGCGCGGCCGAGCAGGTAGCGAACGACGCCGGCCGCGCGCAGCGGTCGCGCCCACAGGCGGAGCCGTGGCAGGTCGATCCAGCCCAGCCTGCCGACGAAGATCGGGTACGACTTCGCGTTCGGAAAGGTCACGGTCAACGGCGAGCCGGCCGCCGCCGCGGCCTCCTCGTTCTGGCGCTCCAACGTCGAGAAGACCCCTTGGCCGCGGTAGCGCGCGTCCGTGGCCACGTTCACGGGGATCGCCAGGCGCGTCTCGACCCCGTTCAGCCGCGTCCTGAAGAAGCTCATCGCCGCCACGCCGACGACCTCTCCTCCGTCGACGGCGAGAGACACGATCCCCTCTCCGGCCGGATTCCGGTCGAACCACCAGGCGAACTCCTCGTCCGAGAGCTGGGTCGTCCCGACACGCGCGAGCAGCGCGACGAGCGACGCCCGCCACTCCGGCGTGTAGCGGACGGTCTCGAAGCTCACCGGGAGCCGATTCCGAGCGCGCGAGTCACCGTTCGCCGGACGTAGGTCCCGGCGACGGTGTCCTTGACCGAGAGCGGGTCGCACGCGCCCGCGAGGACGAGCTCGAACGTCCTCGGCGCGTACGGCTCGACGTTGTAGCGAAGCAGCTGGAAGCGGTCGGTCTCTGGTGTGTTCACGCCCGACACCGCAGAGAAAGCGAGCTTGTAGCCGGCCTGCTGGACGAGGCTCGCGTGCTCCGGCCGGTAGTCGGCGCGGGATCCCTTGACGTAGGCGTAGGCCTCCACCTCGCGACCCAGGCACTCCTCGAGCCGGAACTTGGAGATCGTGATCTCGCGGAGAGCCTCGTCGGGGCGCAGCTCCGCGAGCCGTCGATGTCCGATCCCGTGCGCCTCGATGCGCACCCCTCCGGCGTCGAGCTCGGCGAGCTGGTCCCACGAGAGCGTGGGGTTGTGAATCCCGGCGCGGAAGAGTGGCTCCTCGTGGGGGAGGGGCCGAGAGTCGGACAGGTACGCGATGGGGACGAAGATGACCGCCGGGTAGCCGTGCGCGGCGAGGATCGGGAAGGCGTTCTCGAGGTTGTCGCGATAGCCGTCGTCGAACGTGATGAGCACCGCCCGCGGAGGGAGCGGTTCGCGGCGCACGTAGTGGTCGCGCACCGCTTCGAGCGACACCGGGACGTAGCCGAGCTCACGGAGATGGGACATCTGCTCCGCGAACACGGCCGTCGGAACGGTGATCGGGTTCGGCCAGAGATCGTTGACCTTGTGGTACATGAGGACGCGGAGCGTCCGGGTCGACTCGTCGGGCGTTCCGAGGCGGTCGACGACCTCGCCGGTCGTGCGGTAGAGCCCGTTCTTCACGACCTGCATGAGACGGTAGGCCTGCATCGCGTGAGTCTAGGCGGGGCGCTCGGTGACCTCGTCGACGAGCTCGCGGATGCGCTCGGCGTACTCCTCCGGAGTGGCGAGCCACGGCCCGACCGCGACCCGACCCTCCGCGCCGAGCCTCTCCGCGAGCGCGCGATCGGAGAGCACCTCCGTGAGCGCATCCGCGAGCGCGGCTGAGCCGCCGGGAGGAACGAGGACGCCGGTTCGCCCGTCCTCGACGATGTCGAGGATCCCACCGACGCGGCTGCCGACGACGCCACGGCCGCGACAGAACGCCTCGACCACGACGCGGCCCAGCCCTTCCGAGCGGGACGGCAGCACGAGGACGGTCGCCTCGTCGAGCGCGCGCGCGACCTCTGCCGTCGTGAGTCGCTCGGTCCAGCGCGTCTGCGCCGGGAGCTCGGCGGCGAGAGCCTTCGTCACGTCCGAGAGCGTGCCGCTCCCGACCAGGTGGAGGATTGCTCCGGGTACGCGGGGAGCTGCGAGCCGCCACGCGTCGGCGAGCACGTCGACGGCCTTGTAGCGCTCGAGGACTCCGACGAAGAGCGCGACCGGCTGCTCGGGCAGCGGCTTGGGCTCGGAGTCGAGGAACGGCTCGAGGTCCATGAACGCCGCGAACTCCGCGGTCGGCTCGGCGCCTGCCGCGCGCACGAGGCCGGACGTGTACGCCGAGATCGTCCGCACGCCGTCGCTCCTGCGCAGGCCGTAGCGACCGACTACGTCTGCCAACGGCGCGAGCGCACGCCTCGACGGGGATCCGTACAAACGCGCCGGAGCCGCGGGGTCGCCGTGGACGTCCACGACGACTCGGGTCGGAACGCGTGCGAGTGCGCGTCCGAGGACGACGAGACCCGCCTCCTGCGCGCCCTGCGCGAGGACGGCGTCGGGGCGAAAGGCGCGGAGCTCGCGGGCGACACGTGCCGGCAGCGCCGCGTAGAACGCAGCCCCGTCGAGCGCACGCGGTCGGACGGGTCGAACGAGGTGGAAGCGCGGGTCGGTTCCCCGGCCGCCCCCGGCGGAGCTCGCGAGGACGCGCACGTCGAGCTCCGCCGAGAGCGCGTCGAACTTCCGCTCGAGCAAGGGTGAGAGCGGGAGCGAATACCGTGAGCGGCTCACGAGCAGGAGCTTCTTCTTCACGTCCTCGCTGCCCGCTCGAGCTCGGCCTCGATCTCTCCAAACACCGACGCCTCGGTGGAGTCGGACACGGAGGCCGCAGCCGCGGCCGACAGCCTCACGCGCAGCTCGTCGTCGTGGACGAACCGCGTGATCGCGGCCCTCAGCGCGGCCGGGTCCCGCGGCGGGACGAGCAGGCCGTTCTCGCCGTCCCGGACGACCTCGGGCACGCCGCCGACGGCGGTGGCGATCACCGGGCAGCCGACCGCGAGAGCCTCGACGACCGTGTGCGGCAAGTTCTCCCAGGCGGACGGGAGCACGGACGCGTCCGCCGCGCGGAAGAGGCGGAGCACGCGCTCGCGCGGGACGCTTCCGAGGAACCGGACGCGCGAGTCCAGCCCGAGCTCGGCCGCGCGCCGTTCCAGGGCCGCCCGCTCGGGGCCGTCGCCTGCGACCACGAACGTCACGTCGTCGAGGCCGGCGAGCGCGTCGAGGGCGACGCCGAGCGCCTTTTGCGGCCCGAGGCGCCCCGCGAAGACGAGCACTGCTCCGGAGACGCCGAGCTCGCCGCGCAGCTCGTCGCGGGCGGGCATCGCCGGAACGTCCGGGGCGGGATTCGGGAGCACCGAGACGCGCTCCGGGTCGAGCCCCCATCGGAGAGCGACGTCGCGCAGGTACGCGCTCGGACAGAACACGTGGCGTGCACGTCGGAGAGCCGCGGTCCGCGAGGCCCGTAGAGCCCGGGTTCGAAGGCCGCCCCCGAGGCGCTGGAACTCGTCGAGCGTTCCCGCGTAGCCCCCGCTGCGGGTCGCTCGCTCGAAGACCTCGTCCGAGACGAGCTTGACGACGAGCGGCCGGCGCGCGAGGCGTGCACCAGCCGCGGCGCGTCGAACCATGCTCGTCGAGTACACGACGTCGGAGCAGCGCGCGGCATCGCGTACGAGGAGCGCAGCGCGCAGGTGCCTGAGCGGCGACCTGCGAGGAGCCCACGAGACCGGATACGGCCGGGCCGCGGGCGGAGCGTCGGCGGTGGTCACGACCTCCACGTCGTGCCCCTTGCCGGCGAGGAAGTCCGCGAGAGCCGGGGCATGGCTCGCGGGGCCGCCCGGATCGGGTGGCCAGATGCCAGACACGACGAGGACCTTCACGAGGACAGAGCCGCACCCGTCGCACCTTCCGAGGCACGAACCTCGTCCCGGAGGCGCGAGAGGACGACGAACCATGACGCCGCGAAGACGAACGTCGACACGAGCACCGCGACGGCAGCCCCCGTCGCACCCCAACGCGCTCCGAGCACGACGACGAGCGGGATCGCGACGATGGTCTCCAGCCCGTGCGTGACGATGCGCAGCCGCGGGCGGCCCACGGTGACGGGCAGCGACTTCGTCCAGCCGATGACGAAGGACACCGCAGCGGCGAGCAGGATGATGCGTGCGGCATCCACGGCTTCCTCGTACTCGGCGCCGAACACCGTCCGGACGAGCCACGGCATGGCGAGGAAGAACACGGGGACGCCGACGAGCATCAGCCCTCCCGCCCACTTCGAGTAGCTGCGGACGCCGGCGAGGATTCGCGAACGCTCGCCCAGCTCCCAGTCCCGCGTCTGCTCGGTCAGGAGCATGAGCCGCGCGGGTGAGCTCGCGGCGGCGAGGCCCGTCTGGGGCGACTGCGCGATGCGGAAGAGGCCGACCTGCGTGGGTCCCGCCACGATGCCCAGGATCAGTGGGACGAGCGTCGTCCGCAGGGAGATCACGCCGGTCGCGAAGCTCGACTGGAGGACGAAGGAGCGCACCCCGGCGGCGTCCCGCCCGAGCCTCTCCCAGTGCTCCGCCGGGAACCGGCGCAGCGCGGCCACGCCGGCGAACGAGATCGCGACGGTCGAGATCGCCTGAGCGACGACGATCGCGACGAGCGCAGCCGTCACGCCGCTCGGCGCCGCGACCACGATCGCGAGCAGACGAAGCGCCGCCGACCCTGCCTGGTACAGCCCCCGCAGGTCGTACCGGCTGTGCAGCAGGAGCGCCGTGGCACCGACGTTCTCGGGCGCCTGGACGAGCGGCAGGAGCGCGGCGGCCAGCAAGGCCTTGTGCACGCCGGCCTCCCCGAACACGTCGTTCGCGAACGGGGCGAACACGAGGAGGATGAGCGTCGCGAGCGCTCCCCCCACGATCTTCAGGACGAGCATCTGTCGGAAGAGGCGCCGGAGCTTGCCCCACTCCTCCGCCGCGACGTACCGGAACCCGTACTTGGTGAGCGACTCCTCCACTGTCAGATCGAGGAGCACCTGGAAGAAGCCGACCGCGGCGAGCGCGGTCGCGAACACGCCGAACTGGCCGACCCCGAGCACCCGTGCGGCGACGATCGTCCCGAGGATGCCGCACGCGACGGCGACGTAGATCCACGCGGCCGTCACCGACCGTCGGCGGAGAGCCCTAGCGGACATCTCGAGTCAGTCTAGGAGCGAGGCCAGACCCAACCGGCCCTATAGTGCCGCCGGTGGCGACGCCCGCGCTCGACAGCACACGCTCGTCGACGAGCGTTCGGGGCCTCGTCGACCGCGAGTCCCTCGGCGTGCTCGTGCTCGCAGCCGCAGTCCCGGCGCTCTTCATGCACGAGCGCTTTCAGCCCGAGCTCGCGCTGACGGCCGGCACGACGTCGGTGCAGATCCGCCTCTCCGATTGGGCTGTGCTCGCGGTCGTCGTCGTCGCGCTCGTCAGCGCCGTCAGGCTCGGTGTGGGGTCGCTCGCGGCAGGTCGCATCCTCTGGATCCCCGGAGGTCTGCTCCTCGGCTGGCTGACCTTCAGCTGCCTGCGCCCCGCGTCGACACGCGATGCGCAGTTCGACGCCCACCTGGTGAGCTTCCTCAAGTTCGTCGAGTACGCGCTCCTCGCGGTCGCCGTTCCGCTGCTCGTGCGCAGACGCGGCGA
The DNA here is from genome assembly GCA_036257855.1 of Gaiellaceae bacterium. GTDB lineage: Bacteria > Actinomycetota > Thermoleophilia > Gaiellales > Gaiellaceae > GMQP-bins7. The sequence continues at coordinate 11,046 of DATAET010000094.1, forward strand.
CCTCGTCGTCCTCGTCGGCGCGCTCGGCCTCTGGAGCGTCGTAGCCACCGGCGTCGCCGTCCTCCAGTTCCTCGGAAGCGGCATCTTCCTGGCCTCGAGCGCCGGTTGGCGCTACCCCTCCTTCCTGGGCCGTCACGACCTCGCGGCGCTGTCCTCCGTCGCGGCGGCTCTCGGCGCGGCCCTCATCGTCGTCGGCCGCGCTGCCGTCCCGCGGCGGCGGCTGCTCGCCGTCGTTGCCGGCGCAGGCGTTCTGGGCCTCGTCCTCGCCGGGTCGGTCGCAGCTGCCGGCGGCTTCGCCGTCGGCGCGGTCGGGCTGTGGCTCGCGGCTCGTCGACGGTTCGCGCCGACTCGACGGCAGACGGCAGCTCTCATGGCGGTCGTCGTGGCGGTCGCGCTGGGCGTGACGGCGATTCGCAGCGCCGCGCTCGAGGACTTCCTGCGGTTCGTCGGGCTGCACGGGAACCGACCGGCGCAGGGGGTCGAGAGCTACTCGCAGCGCACTGTCCTGGCCTACATCGGGCTGCGCATCTTCAGCGACAACCCGGTGCTCGGCGTCGGCTGGCAGCGGTCGTCGCGTCCCGACGTGTTCGAGCAGTACGTCCCCGACGCACGCGCGCGCTTCCCCGACGTCGTCGCTCGCGCGTTCCCGGCCGAGGGGCGCGAGTGGGGCGTCCAGAACCTCTACATCCAGATGCTCGCCGACGCCGGAGTCGTCGGTCTCGCGCTGGTACTGCTCGTCGGGTCAGCGGGTCTCGTGCTGGCCTGGCGCGCCGCCGCCCGTGCCCCCACGCCGTGGGCGATCGGGGCCGGCCTCCTCGTCGTCTGCGCGCTCCTCACCCTCGCGGCTGAGTGGGCCTCGGAGGGGATCGTCGCAGGCATACCCCTCGAGGCCGCGACCTGCCTGCTCCTCGGTCTCGCTGCCGCGGGTGCGGCGGCCGTGGAGAATAAGCCGACATGAAGGCACTGGTCACCGGCGGGGGCGGGTTCATCGGCTCGAACGTCGTGCGTGCGCTGCTCGCACGCGGCGACGACGTCCGCGTCCTCGACAACTTCGCGACGGGCAGCCGCGCCAACCTCGCCGGGCTCGAGCGGGACGTCGAGCTCGTCGAAGGCGATCTCCGCTCGTACGAGCGCGTCCACGCGGCGGTGCGCGGCGTGGAGGTCGTCTTCCACCAGGGAGCGCTCCCGTCCGTCCCGCGGTCCGTCCAGGACCCGCTGACGACGACGGCGGTCAACGTCGAGGGCACGCTCAACGTGCTCCTTGCCGCCCGCGACGAAGGCGTGCGACGCATCGTCAACGCGTCGTCCTCGTCCGTCTACGGGGACACGGGCGGCCTCCCTCGAGTCGAGTCCCAGGCGCCGGACCCGATTTCCCCGTACGCGGTCGCGAAGCTGGCCGCCGAGCGCTTCTGCACGAGCTTCAGCCGCGTGTACAGCATGGAGATCGTGTCGCTGCGGTACTTCAACGTCTTCGGGCCGCGTCAGGACCCGCTGTCCCAGTACGCGGCCGTCGTGCCCCGCTTCATTCGCGCCGTCGCCGCCCGGCAGCCCGTGACCGTCTACGGGGACGGCGAGCAATCGCGGGACTTCACGTACGTGGACAACGTCGTCACCGCGAACCTGCTGGCTGCGGACGCACCGAGCGTGCACGGCGAGATCGTCAACGTCGCGACCGGCGCCTCGGTGACGGTGAACGAGCTCGCGGACACGATCGGGCGACTCCTCGACCTCCCGGTCGAGAAGGCGTACGAGCCCGAGCGCGAGGCGGACGTGCGCGACTCGTGGGCCGATCTCGACGGCGTCCGCCGCCTTCTCGGCTACGAGACGCACGTCGACCTCGAGGAGGGGCTGCGCCGCACGATGGACTTCCTGCTCGATCGAAAGGAGCACCGATGACGCATGCGTTCAGCTCGCTCGACGAGCTCGGCTCTGGCTACGGCTTCCGCAAGGTCCGCAAGCCACTGGGGGTGACGGCGTTCGGGGTGAACGCCATCGTGTACCCGCCGGGCTACCCGGGCTTCCACCACTACCACGACACGCAGGACGAGCTCTACTTCGTCCATGCCGGCACGGCCCGCTTCGAGGTGGACGGCGAGGAGCGCACTCTCGGCCCCGGCGGCATCTGCCACGTCGAGTCGACGACTCCGCGGAAGGTCTCGAACGCGAGCGACGAGGACGACCTCGTCCTCCTCGTCGTGGGCGGCAAGGGTGGCTACGTCGAGCGCGACGGCCACATGGTGGACGAGGCGGACATCGAGCGGCGCATCGCGTTCGGCCGCGGCGACGGGCAGGGCTAGCGCGCTTTCGTACCGCTGAAGACGACGTCCCGCGCGAGCAGGCGCGGGTGCAGCCGGCGGTAGCGGCCGCCCACGTAGTCGAGCGTCACATCCTCAAGCCCGCGGAGGAGCTCCCGGATCGCCGACGGCGAGAACAGGTGCAGGTGCGTCGGGTCGTCCTCCGGCGCGCGGCCGCCGAGGAAGCGCAGGCGGCTCTGGAGGCGAAACGCGTTCGGGACCGAGCCGACGAGCACCCCGCCGGGCCGGAGGACCCGCCGTGCCTCGGCGACGAGCGCCTCCGGGAACTGCAGGTGCTCGAGCAGCTCGCCGGCGACGACGGCGTCGAAGCTCGCGTCCGCGAATGGGAGCGGCTCCTCGACGTCCGCCACCACGGGCTCGATGCCGAGCGCCTCGGCCTTCGCGAGCGCGGCGCGGTCGACGTCGAGGCCGACGACGTGGTTCCCCTCGAGGAAGTGACGCGTCAGCGCGCCCGAGCGGCAGCCGAGGTCGAGGACGCGCCGCCCGCTCCCGATCGCGGCCAGGAAGAGCGGGATGCGCTCCGGGACGAAGACGAAGTCGCCCTCGTCCCGCCGCTCCCTGTGGTGCTCCTCGTACCGTTCCTGCAGGCTCACGGCCCGTTGTGCGGGTCGTGAGCGGGGAGGGCTGTGGGG
>DATAET010000095.1:0-1760 GCA_036257855.1 Gaiellaceae bacterium
TGGACTTCAAGGTCGCCGGGACCCGCGAGGGCATCACCGCGCTCCAGATGGATATCAAGATCACCGGCGTCACGCAGGAGATCATGCAGGGGGCGCTCGAGCAGGCCAACCGGGCGCGGAACGCGATCCTCGACACGATGCTCGCGACGATCCCCGAGCCCCGCACGGCGCTCGCAGGCCACGCCCCGCGCATCTCCTCGGTGAAGATCGACCCCGAGCAGATCGGCATGGTCATCGGCAAGGGCGGCGAGACGATCCGAGCGCTCGAGGCCGAGCACGAGGTCCAGATCGACATCGAGGAGGACGGCACGATCCTCATCTACGCCACCGAGGGAACGAAGGCGGAGGCGGCGATGTCTGCGATCCACGCCCTCACGAAGTCGCCGGAGGTGGGCGACACGTACACGGGCAAGGTCGTGAAGACGACCCAGTTCGGCGCGTTCGTCGAGCTCAAGAAGGGCACGGACGGGCTGCTCCACGTCTCGAACGTCGGCCCGGGCCGCGTGGCCCACATCGAGGACGTCATGAGCCGTGGCGACGTCGTCGACGTCCTCGTGCAGGAGGTCGACAAGGACCGCGGCCGGATCGGCCTCAAGCTGATCGCGAAGCACGAGAACGGCGGGCTCGTCATGCCCGAGGAGCTCATCGAGCGGGCGAAGGACGCTCCTCCGCGCGAGGAGCGCGAGGAGCGGCCCCGCGGCGACCGCCGTGGCGGTCGCGACCGCAGTCGCTCCCGCGAGCGGGCCTAGCGCACGACGTCGACGGCGGGCCGGGCTCGAGCAGAGCCCGGCCCGCGTCTACCTGCGGACGCGGGCGCTCGAGGAGTTGTTCGTCGTCACCGGGTCGGGCGTCGAGCTCGATACCGACGCGGTGTTCGTGATCCAGCCGCCGCCGTTTCCGGTGATCGCGGTGGTGATCGTGAACGTGGTCGAGGCTCCACTCGCGAGAGATGCCGCCGTGCAGGTGACGACCCGTGTCGCATCGGTGTAGCTGCAGCCCGGCGCCGAGACGAGCGTTAGGCGCGACGGCAGCGTGTCCGTGACGGAGACGTTCTGCGCCGTGGACGGACCGAGATTCGTAACGGCCAGGGTCCAGGTCGCGGTGGTCCCGTCCGACGAGCCGGTCTTCACGATCTGCAGGTCGGCGCTCGCCGAGGCCTGGTAGGTCGCCGTGTACGTGCCGGCGGCATTCGCGACGACGTTGTGCGTCGCCGCCCCTCCGTCGGACCACGACACGAACGTGTAGGTCGTTCCGCCCAACGTTTGGGGAGAGGGCGCACTGATCGAGTTCGTCGAGCCCTCAATCACGGTCCGGGTGAAGCTCGTGGTGCCGCTCGAGCTGCCCACCGTGAGCTGGAGACCTGTCGGGACGCTCTGAAACGTCAAGACGACGGTCCTGGGATCGAGGCGGACCGTCTTCGAGTTGGTGAGACCTCCCGAGTCCGTCGCCGTCAGCGTCAGCTCGAGGTATGAGGGGTACTCGTGATCGGGTGCGGCGAAGGACCCGCTCGCGACTCCGTTCCACGACTGGATCGAGTGCGTGTGACACGTCGACGGACAGTGCTGGAGCACGAGCGTCCAGGAGAGCGCGGTCGCGGGCAGCGTCCCGTCCTCGGTGTCCGAGGCCGAGCCCGAGAACGAGATCGTGTCCCCGACCTTCCACGTCGTTCCGGTCGGAGGCGTCGCGATCGACGCCGTCGGCGCGGTGTTTGGCGCGCCCTGCGTCGCGGCGGTCGCGACGTTCGAGTAGCCGCTCAGATT
>DATAET010000096.1:0-8947 GCA_036257855.1 Gaiellaceae bacterium
GCAGGGCGAGTTGGATCCGCACATCTGGCTCGATCCCGTGCGCTTCGCGCGTATCGTCGTCGCGATCGGCGCGGCCCTGCATCGTGAGCCTGCGGCCGAGGCTGTCGCCGGCCGCCTACGTCGGCTCGACATGGAGTACCGCGAGGGCCTCGGTGACTGCGAGCGCGACGAGCTCGTCACGAGTCACGCGGCGTTCGGCTACCTCGCGAAGCGCTACGGCCTTCGCCAGGTCGCGCTCGCCGGCCTCTCACCGGAGGCCGAGCCGAGCCCGAAAGACCTCGAGGCCCTCGTGGACGAGGTGCGTGCGAGCGGGGCAACCACCGTGTTCACCGAGCCGTTGGTCTCGAGCCGCGTCGCCGACACCGTTGCACGTGAAGCCGGGGTGGATGTCGACGTGCTCGACCCGATCGAGGGCCTCAGCGACGCACGTCTGTCCGCGGGCGAGGACTACGTGTCAGTAATGCGCTCGAACCTGGCCACGCTCCGAAAGGCCCTCGGGTGTCGCTAGCCGTCGAGCTCAAGGACGTCGCGTTCGGCTACCGCCCCGGACAGCGCGTGCTCGAGGACGTCGACCTCGAGCTGGGCGAGGGGGAGTTCGTCGCCGTCGCGGGGCCGAACGGGGGCGGCAAGACAACGCTGGTACGGATCGTGCTCGGCCTCGAGCGGCCGACTCGGGGCACCGCGCTCCTCTATGGCGAGCCCGCACATCGCTTCTCGCACCGGCGATCCCTCGGGTACCTCGCCCAGCGCTCGGAGCTCGGCGGTGATGCTCCGGCAACGGTCCGCGAGGTCGTGTCCGCGGGGCGGCTAGCAGCGGGCGGCATGTTCGGTCCGTTGCGTCACGACGATCGCGACCGCGTCACGGCGGCGATCGCGCGCGTCGGCCTCGAGCGAGAAGCGGACGCTCCCCTTCGGACGCTCTCCGGTGGGATGCAGCAGCGGGCCTTCATCGCGAAGGCGCTCGCCGGGGAGCCGTCGCTCCTCGTTCTGGACGAGCCGACGACGGGGGTGGACGCCGAGTCGCAGGAGTCCCTGGCCGCACTCCTCGGCGAGCTCCACCGGGACCTCGGGGTGACCATCGTCTACGTCTCGCACGAGTTCGGCGCGGTCGAGGACGTCGTCGAGCGGCTCGTCCTCGTCCGGCGGACGATCGTCTTCGACGGGAACCCTCACGATCTTCCCGGCGTGTGGCACGACCCCTCCCACGTGCATGCTCGAGACTGAGTTCATGCGGCTCGCGCTCGGCGCGGGCGCCATCGTTGGAGTGCTCGCTCCCGCGGTCGGCTTCTTCCTCGTCCAGCGCCGCCAGTCGCTCACCGGGGACGGCATCGGCCACGTCGCCTTCGCGGGCGTCGCCGCCGGGATCCTGCTCGACGTTTCGCCGGTCCTCACGGCGCTCGTCGCGGCCGTCCTCGGCGGTGTCGCGATCGAGCTCCTGCGCTCGCGCGGAGGGACCGCGGGGGATCAGGCGCTCGCGCTCGTCTTCTACACCGGGATCGCGCTCGGCGTCGTCCTCGTCGCCCAGGCCGGAGCGCTGAACGTCGGCCTCTTCCAGTACCTCTTCGGCTCGATCCTCACCGTCACCCGCACCGATCTCGCGCTCATCGCGCTCCTCGGCGCGTGCGGGCTGGCGACGATCGGTCTCTTCTACCGGGCCCTGGCCGGGGTGGTGATCGACGAAGAGGGCGCGCGCGTCGCCGGCGTCCCGATCGGGGCTCTCAACGTGCTGCTCGCCGCCCTCGCCGCCGTGACCGTCGCGCTCTCCATGCGTGTCGTCGGGATTCTTCTCGTCGCGGCGCTCATGGTCCTGCCGGTGAGCGCCGCGGGGCGGATCGCTTGGAGCATGCGCTCCACGCTCGTCCTGTCGATGCTCGTCGGGCTGGGTTCCGCCCTCGTGGGCCTCACCCTGTCGTACTACGCGGACCTGCCTCCGGGTGGGACGATCGTCCTCGTCGCTGCCGGGACCTTCGCCGTCTGCGCGCTCGTCGGAGCGCTTCGAGGACGGTGACTACGCGGCGGCGAGCGCGGCGCCGACGCCCGGCTCGTGGCAGCCGCGACACCGCGCCTCGTACTGCTCTGCCGCCCCGACCACGACGGTCTCGCCCGAGTAGGGCGCCGGCCGACCGTCGACGAGTCGCTGCGTGGTCGTGGCCGGTCCGCCGCAGCGATGGCAGACGGCCTGGAGCTTGTCGACGAACTCGGCGTAGGAGAGCAGCGCGGGCATCGGCCCGAACGGCAGCCGCCGGAAGTCCTGGTCGAGCCCCGCGACGACGACCCGCGTCCCACCCGCGGCGAGCTCGAGCGCGCAAGGGACGATCCCGTCGCCCAGGAACTGCGCTTCGTCGATCCCGACCACGTCGAAGCCGTCCACACGCTCGGTCAATTCGGCGACTCCGGTGATCGGGACGGCCCGCATTCGCGCGCCCGCGTGGCTGACGACATCGGTCGCGTCGTAGCGGTCGTCGATCTGGGGCTTGAAGATGACGACGCGCTGCCCGGCGATCTCGGCTCGCCTCAACCGCCGGATCATCTCCTCGCTCTTTCCGCTGAACATGGGACCGCAGATGACCTCGAGCCAGCCGCCTCGCTGCGGTGGGATCCGGATCACGGCCGCGATCCTAGTGAGCGGGTCGGCGGACATCGAACGAGCAGAGGAGGTCGCTCCAAGCCCTGCTACACTCTCGCCCGCGCGGCGGCGTAGCTCAGTTGGTTAGAGCAGCGGAATCATAATCCGCGTGTCGCAGGTTCGAGTCCTGCCGCCGCTACTCGAACACCCTCTTTCGTCCCACCCGAACCGAGAAGACATGGCAACCGGAGTACGAGTCGCGATAACGCTCGCCTGCAACGAATGCAAGCGGCGCAACTACCAGTCGCAGAAGTCGAAGCGGAACTCCCCCGACCGGGTGGAGTTCAAGAAGTACTGCCGCTGGTGCGGCCGTCATACGATGCATCGGGAGACGCGCTAGATGGCCCGTGAGACGCGCAGACAGCGCCGCGCCGCGCGCGCGGCGGCCGGGGACGGAGCACAGACCTCACGCAGGTCGCGCGCCGCGCAGGTCAGGCCGTCGCAGCAGCCGGTCAAGCAGCAGACGGGCCGTAAGTCCGACAAGCAGCGCGGCCAGTTCGTGCGCGAGTCCGCCGCCGAGCTCAAGAAAGTCGACTGGCCGAGCCGGAGGCAGACCTTCCAGGGAGTCGTCGTCGTGCTCATCGCGTGCACGATCGTCGGGGCATACCTCTGGGGCCTCGATCAGGTCATCCGCCCCGTCGTCGACCGCGTTCTTCTCTAGGAGCCGTTCAGCATGTTTCAGTGGTTCGTGATCAACACCTACTCCGGGCATGAGAACAAGGTGAAGACCAACCTCGAGCACCGGATCGTGTCGATGAACCAGCAGCCCGCGTTCCGACGTGTCGTCGTCCCGACCGAGCAGGTCATCGAGACGAAGGACGGCCAGAAGGTGCAGACCGAGAAGCGCGTCCTTCCCGGCTACGTGCTCGTGAACATGAACATGTCCGACGAGGCGTGGACGGTCGTCAAGGGAACTCCCGGCGTGACGGGGTTCGTGGGTGCCGGCGCCAAGCCGGTCCCGCTCTCGCAACCCGAGGTCGACCGCATCCTCTACCACGGCGCGCCCGCGGGCGGGGGGCCGGCGCCGAAGTCCCAGGTCGAGTTCTCGCTCGGCGAGTCCGTGAAGGTCACGTCCGGCCCGCTGTCCGACTTCGACGGCGAGATCGTCGACGTGAACGCCGACCAGCAGAAGCTGAAGGTGCTCGTCGACATCTTCGAGCGGCAGGTTCCCGTCGAGCTCAGCTTCGACCAGGTGAAGAAGATCGACTGACGGCCAAGGCCTAGGTCTCCGAAGACAATGCCCAAGAAGGTTCTCACGCTCATCAAGTTGCAGATCCCGGGTGGGCAGGCCAACCCGGCGCCTCCCGTCGGTCCCGCGCTCGGCCAGCACGGTGTGAACATCATGGAGTTCTGCAAGGCATTCAACGCGCAGACGGCGCACGAGAACGGCCGGATCATCCCGGTCGAGATCACGGTCTTCGAGGACCGCTCGTTCACCTTCATCACGAAGACACCGCCGGCTGCGGTCCTGATCAAGGAGGCGCTCGGGCTCGAGTCGGGCTCCGGCGAGCCGAACAAGGCCAAGGTCGGCAGGCTCACGGCCGCGCAGCTGCGCTCGATCGCCGAGACGAAGATGCCCGACCTGAACGCGCGCGACGTCGACGAGGCGATGAAGGTCATCGCAGGGACGGCGCGCTCGATGGGGGTGGAGACGCCATGAGCTCCCATGGCAAGCGCTACCGGGCTGCGCGCGAGGCGATCGACCGGGAGCAGGCGTACACGCCGCTCGCGGCAGTCCGCCTCCTGAAGGAGTCGCCGGCCGCGAAGTTCGACGAGACAGTCGAGGCGCATTTCCGGCTCGGCCTGAACGTGCGCCATGCCGACCAGCAGCTTCGTGGAACGATCATGCTCCCGCACGGGATCGGCAAAGACGTTCGTGTCGCCGTGTTTGCGGAGGGCGAGAAGGCCCGCGAAGCCGAAGAGGCGGGAGCGGACGTCGTCGGCTCGGCAGACCTCGCCACGAGGATCGAGGAAGGCTTCCTCGACTTCGACGTCGCGATCGCGACCCCGGACCAGATGAGCGTCGTCGGCAAGCTCGGTCGGGTGCTCGGGCCTCGCGGACTGATGCCCAACCCGAAGACGGGCACCGTGACGATGGACGTCGGCAAGGCGGTGTCGGACGCGAAGGCCGGCAAGCTCGAGTACCGGACCGACCGTGGCGCGAACGTGCACGTGCCGATCGGAAAGCGCAGCTTCGATGAGCGCGCACTCCTCGAGAACTACGCCGCGCTTCTGGACGAGATCGTCCGCGCGAAGCCGTCGGCTGCGAAGGGGCGGTACATCAAGCAGATCACGCTGACGACGACGATGGGTCCCGGCGTCCACGTCGACTCGGCGATCACCCGGGACATCACGGACGAGCTGGAGGCAGCTACAGTCTCGGCCTAGCAACCAGCGATTCCCGCTGAAGACCGTCGGCAGCCTGCAAGCCTCGTGCACGTGGGCAGAGGTCCGACCGAGGCAGGTTCCGTCAGCGCGTCCCGCGTCCGACCGAGCCCGCCTGAAGCGGGTTTCGTCTTTCAGGAGGACACGACGTGCTGAGAACGGACAAGGAACGGATCGTCGACGAGCTCGCGGCGGAGTTCGGCTCGGCCGACACTCTGCTCGTCGCCGACTACCGAGGGCTCACGAACAAGCAGCTCGAAGCGCTTCGCGACGCGCTCCTGCCGCACGGGGGGCGGTTTCGCATAGTCAAGAACACCCTCACCCGTCGCGCGGCGGAGCAGGCCGGAGCCGACGCGCTCCTCGTCATGCTCGAGGGGCCGACCGCGATCGCGTTCATCGAGGCGTCCGGCGATCCGGCTGCGGTCGCCAAAGCCCTCGCCGCGACGGCGAAGGAGACCAACGTGCTCACCCTTCGCGGCGGGATCCTCGAGGGCAAGACGCTCTCGGGCGAAGAGGTCGATCGGCTCGCGACGCTGCCGCCCATGGACGTCCTTCGCGGCCAGCTCGTCGGCGCGGTCGTGGCGCCGCTCATGCAGCTGCTCGGGCTCGTCTCGGCGCCCTTGCGCGACCTGCACGGCCTGATCGACGCGCGCATCAAGCAACTCGAGGAGCAGGGTGAAGTCGTGGAGCCCGTTGCCGAGGCTGTGGTCGAGGAACCGGCTGCCGAGGGCGAGCCCACCGAAGCTGCCGAGGAAGCCGACACCGAGCCACCGGCAGACTCGCCCTCCGCCGATTCCGCCACCTCAGAAGAGACCGTGGCAGCCGATGCCGCCGAAGTTCAAGAACAGGAGGAAGAGTAATGGCCACTGATGTGAAGGGCGTGCTCGATTCGCTCGGCAAGATGACGGTGCTCGAGCTCGTCGAGCTGAAGAACGCGATCGAGGAGGAGTGGGGCGTGACCGCCGCCGCGCCGGTCGCTGTCGCCGCGGCTCCCGCCGCGGGTGGCGATGGCGCCGCAGCCGCTGCCGAGGAGAAGGACTCCTTCGACGTGGTCCTCACGGCCGCGGGCGACAAGAAGATCCAGGTGATCAAGGTCGTCCGGGCGGTGACGGGCCTCGGCCTCAAGGAGGCGAAGGACCTCGTCGACGGCGCTCCCGGTGCCGTCAAGGAGGGCGCGGCCAAGGACGAGGCCGAGTCGATCAAGGCCCAGCTCGAAGAGGCGGGCGCTGAGGTGGAGCTGAAGTAATCCGTTGAGGTGGCCGGGTCGAAAGGCCCGGCTACCTTGACGCCGTCAGCTACCCTTGTCGAACACACCTTGCCGCCTCGGAATGCGGTTGCGGAGAGGTGTCCTCGTGCGCTATCCTCCGTGGTTCCGCCGAGGTCGTCCGTCTAACCCTGCCCGTCCACAGCTCCATCCAGCTCGATCCATTCACGCCCTGCACGCAGTTAAGGGAGGCTTTCACACTTGAGCAGCGTTGCTGTCGCGCCGCGCGCGCGCAAAAGCTTTTCGCGCCTGAAGCATGTCCTCGACCTCCCCGACCTCATCGATATCCAGAAGGCGTCCTTCCACTGGTTCCTGGAAGGCGGCTTGCGCGAGACCATCGACGACATCTCGCCGATCGAGGACTACACGGGGACGCTCGCCGTCGAGTTCGCCGAGTACGAGTTCGGTGAGCCGCAGTTCACCATCCAGGAGTGCCGCGAGAAGGACCTGACCTACCAGGTCCCGCTCTCGATCACTGTCCGCTTCGTCAACAAGGACACCGGCGAGATCCGCGAGCAGCGGGTCTTCATGGGCGACTTCCCGATGATGACCCCGTGGGGGACGTTCATCATCAACGGCACCGAGCGCGTGATCGTCACGCAGCTCGTGCGCAGCCCCGGCGCTTACCTCATGGAGCCGAAGGACGCCACGAAGCAGGTCTTCATGGCGAACCTGATGCCGTCGCGTGGCTCGTGGCTCGAGGTCGAGATCGACAAGAAGGGCATCGTCTTCGCGCGCATCGACCGGAAGCGCAAGCTCCCGATCACGACGCTCCTGCGCGCGCTGCCCGCGGAGGACCCGTCGACCGGGTTCCAGCTCGACACAAGCTCGAACGAGAAGATCCTCGAGCTCTTCGGCGGCTCCGTCTACATCGCGAACACGCTGGAGAAGGATCCGACGACGCGTGAGGAAGAGGCGCTCATCGAGGTCTTCAAGAAGCAGCGGCCGGGCGAGCCCCCGACCCTCGACAACGCGAGGAACCTCCTCCGCGCGCTCTTCTTCGATCCCAAGCGCTACGACCTGACGAAGGTCGGCCGTTACAAGCTGAACCAGCGCCTCAGCGTGCAGGTCCCGGACGACGTCCGGGTCCTGACGACGGAGGACATCGTCGCGCTCGTGAAGCGCCTCGTAGACTTGCCCGCGCGGCTCGGCGTGCCCGAGGACGCGAAGGACTACGCGGCCGAGGCCGCACTGCTCTCCCGCGACCCGATCCGCGGCGAGCTCGACGAGTACGAGGACTTCGGCAACCGCCGGCTCCGCACGACGGGCGAGCTGATCCAGGAGGCGTTCCGCGTCGGCCTTTACCGCATGGAGCGCGTCGTCCGCGAGCGAATGACGACGGAGGACGTCGACACGATCACGCCGCAGACGATCATCAACATCCGGCCCGTCGTCGCGGCGCTCAAGGAGTTCTTCGGCTCGTCGCAGCTCTCACAATTCATGGACCAGACGAACACGCTCGCGGGGCTCACGCACCGTCGGCGGCTCTCCGCGCTCGGTGCGGGCGGCCTGACGCGGGAGCGCGCGCCGATCGAGGTCCGCGACGTGCACCCGACGCACTACGGGCGCATGTGCCCGATCGAGACGCCCGAGGGACCGAACATCGGCCTCATGGGCTCGCTCGCATCGTTCGCGACCGTCTCGGAGTTCGGCTTCATCCAGACGCCGTACCGGGTCGTGAAGGGCGGCAAGGTGACGGACGACATCGTCTACCTCGACGCGGCCGAGGAGCGGCAGTTCACGATCGCCCAGGCCTCGGAGCCCGTGGACCCGAAGACCGGCAAGTTCGTCAACGAGCAGGTGCTGTGCCGCTCGCGCGAGGGTGAGGCGGTCGTTGTGCAACCGAAGGACGTCGAATACATGGACGTGTCGCCGGCGCAGATCGTCTCCGTGGCGACGGCGCTCATTCCGTTCCTCGAGCACAACGACGCGAACCGCGCCCTCATGGGCGCGAACATGCAGCGGCAGGCCGTGCCGCTCATGATCCCGCAGGCACCGATCGTCGGCACGGGCCTCGAGTTCCGCGCCGCGGTCGACACGGGCGACGTCGTGCTCGCGGCGAACGACGGCAACGTGATCGACGTCGACGCCGAGCGCATCGTCGTCGAGGGCCGCGGGACGCGCGACGAGTACCCGCTCACGAAGTTCATGCGCTCGAACCAGGGCACGCTCATCCATCAGAAGCCGGTCGTCACGCTCGGCGACCGCGTCAAGCGCGGCGAGGTGCTCGCCGACGGCAGCTCGACTGACGGGGGCGAGCTCGCGCTCGGCGCGAACCTCCTCGTTGCGTTCATGCCGTGGGAGGGCTTCAACTTCGAGGACGCGATCGTCATCTCCGAGCGCCTCGTCAAGGACGACGTGCTCAGCTCGATCCACATCCACGAGTACGAGATCGACGCCCGCTCGACGAAGCTCGGCGACGAGGAGATCACACGCGACATCCCGAACCGCTCGGAGGAGTCGCTGGCGAACCTCGACGAGCGTGGAGTCGTGCGCATCGGCGCGGACGTCGACGCGGGTCACCTCCTCGTCGGCAAGGTCACGCCGAAGGGCGAGACCGAGCTCACCGCCGAGGAGAAGCTGATCCGCGCGATCTTCAAGGAGAAGGCGCGCGAGGTCCGCGACACGTCGCTCAAGGTGCCGAACGGCGAGGGCGGCAAGGTCATCGGCGT
>DATAET010000097.1:0-6440 GCA_036257855.1 Gaiellaceae bacterium
CGTTCTGGTCCGGCTTCCTGATCTTCTCCGACTACGCGCGCGGGGCGATCCGGCTCTCCGCGCTCATGGAGATCCCGGTCATCCACGTGTTCACGCACGACTCGATCGGAGTCGGCGAGGACGGCCCCACGCACCAGCCGGTCGAGCAGCTCGCCTCCTTACGTGCGATGCCGGGGCTGCTCGTCTTTCGCCCGGCTGACGCGAACGAGGTCGCGGAGACGTGGCGTTACGTCATGCAGCTCCACCACGAGCCCGCCGTGCTCGTCCTCTCCCGCCAGGCCCTGCCGACGGTCGACCGCTCCACCGCGGCGCCCGCGTCCGGAGTCGCGCGCGGCGCGTACGTCCTCCTCGACCCGGACGCCGGCGAGCCCGACGTCGTCCTCATCGCGACCGGCTCCGAGGTCACCCTCGCCATCGAGGCCCACACGGAGCTGGCCGGCGAGGGCATCCGGGCGCGCGTCGTCTCCATGCCGTGCTCCGAGCTCTTCGACCGCCAGCCGCAGGAGTACCGCGACAGCGTGCTCCCCCCGGCGATCACGGCCCGCGTCGCGATCGAGCAGGCCTCGGCGCTCGGGTGGCACCGCTACGTCGGCGACGGCGGCGCGATCGTCGCGATGAACACCTTCGGAGCGTCCGCGCCGCTCAAGGAGCTCGTCGTGAAGTTCGGGTTCACGCCCGACGCCGTGAGCGAGACGGCGCGTGCGGTGCTGCGATGAGCCTGCCGCCGCTGCGCGAACGCCCTGCCTGGAAGGCGCTCGAGGCGCACCACGCCGAGATCGGGGACCTGCATCTGCGGGATCTCTTCGCCGACGATCCGACCCGGGGAGAGCGACTCGCCGCCGAGGGCGCCGGTGTCTACCTCGACTACTCCAAGAACCGCGTAACCGACGAGACGCTGCGCCTGCTCCTGCAGCTCGCCGAGGAGTCCGGTCTCCGCGAGCGCACCGAGGCGATGTTCCGTGGCGACCGGATCAACGTCACCGAGAACCGAGCCGTGCTCCACGTCGCACTGCGCATGCCCAGGGGAACGTCGCTCGTCGTGGACGGCCGCGACGTCGTCGCCGACGTCCACGACGTCCTCGACCGCATGGCGGCGTTCTCGGAGCGCGTGCGCTCCGGCGAGTGGACGGGACATACCGGCAAGCCGATCCGTAACGTCGTCAACGTCGGCATCGGCGGCTCCGACCTCGGCCCCGTCATGGCCTACGAGGCACTCCGTCACTACACGCGGCGCGACCTCACCTTCCACTTCGTCTCGAACGTCGACTCGACCGACTTCGTCGAGGCCACGCGTGACCTCGCTCCCGAGGAGACGCTCTTCGTCATCTCCTCGAAGACGTTCACGACGCTCGAGACGATGACGAACGCGCGCTCGGCCCGTGAGTGGGCGCTCGAAGCGCTCGGCGACGAGTCCGCGGTCGCCAGGCACTTTGTCGCGGTGTCGACGAACGCAGAGGAGGTCTCGAAGTTCGGGATCGACCCCGAGAACATGTTCGGCTTCTGGGACTGGGTCGGCGGCCGCTATTCGATGGACTCGGCGATCGGGCTCTCGACGATGCTCGCCATCGGCCCCGACGCCTTTCGCGACCTGCTCGCGGGGTTCCACGCAATGGACGAGCACTTCCGCACGACGCCGTACGCGCGGAACCTCCCCGCGCTGATGGGCCTCCTCTGCGTCTGGTATGCCGACTTCTTCGGCGCCCAGACGGTCGGAGTGATGCCGTACGAGCAGTACCTGAAGCGCTTCCCGGCCTATCTCCAGCAACTGACGATGGAGTCGAACGGGAAGCACGTCACGCTCGACGGCCCGCGCGTGGACTACGAGACGGGCGCCGTCTTCTGGGGCGAACCCGGGACGAACGGCCAGCACAGCTTCTACCAGCTCATCCACCAGGGTACGAAGCTGATCCCGGTCGACCTCATCGGCTTCGGCAGGACGCTGAACCCGCTCGGCGAGCACCACGACATCCTCATGTCGAACGTGTTCGCGCAGGCGGAGGCACTCGCGTTCGGGAAGACCGAGGAGGAGGTGCGCGCCGAGGGCACGGCTGAGGCCGTCGTCCCCCACCGCATCTTCGAAGGCAACCGCCCGTCGAACGTCCTGCTCGCCGAGGAGCTGACCCCCCACACCCTCGGCGCGCTCGTTGCGCTGTACGAGCACAGCGTCTTCACGCAGGGCACCGTCTGGGAGATCAACTCCTTCGATCAGTGGGGCGTCGAGCTCGGGAAGGCGCTCGCCCAGCGGATCATCCCGGAGCTCACGAGCCAGGAGGAGCCGCAGCTCGCGCACGACTCGTCCACGAACGCGCTCATCCGCCGCTACCGGAGCATGAAGTGACGGAGATCCGCCTGCTCCTCTCGGACGTCGACGGGACGCTCGTGACGAAGGAGAAGGAGCTCACGCCACGGTCGGTGGCGGCCGTCCGCAAGCTCCACGATGCCGGGATCCAGTTCGCAGTGACGAGCGGGAGGCCGCCGCGAGGCATGTCGATGCTCATCGAGCCCTTGGCGCTCACGACACCGATCGCCGCGTTCAACGGCGGCCTCGTCGTCGACCCCGAGCTCGACGTCGTCGAGGAGCGCGTCGTCAGGCAGGACCTCGTCGCACCGACGATCGCACTCATCGAGTCGTTCGGTCTCTCCGTGTGGGTCTATCGCGGCGCCGACTGGCTCGTGCGCAACCCGGACGGTCCGCACGTCGACCGGGAGGCGCACACGGTCCAGTTCGAGCCGACGGTGGTCGACAGCTTCGACGCCGTTGACGAGGGCGTCGCGAAGATCGTCGGCGTGAGCGACGACTACGCGGCGGTGGCAACGGCCGCGACCGCGGCACGCGAGGAGTTCGGCGACCACGTCTCCGCCTCGCGCTCGCAGCCGTACTACCTCGACGTGACCCATCCCAAGGCGAACAAGGGGCACGTCGTGCGCTTTCTCGCGGACCACTACGGGATCGCGCCGACCGAGATCGCGACGATCGGGGACGGGCCGAACGACGTCCTGATGTTCGCGCCCTCGGGCCTGTCCATCGCGATGGGCAATGCCGACCCCGAAGTGCAGCGCGCGGCACGGCGCGTCACCGCGACCAACGACGAGGACGGCTTCGCAGACGCCGTCGAACGGTTCATCCTTCCCGAAAGGAGCTGACGCCATGCCCACGGACACTCCCATGCAGCTCGGAATGGTCGGGCTCGGCCGGATGGGCGCCGGGATCGTCCGCCGGCTCATGAAGGACGGTCACCACTGCGTCGGGTACGACGTCTTCCCCGCTGCGGTGAAGGCGCTCGAAGCGGACGGCGCGACCGGTTCGGCGTCGCTCGAGGAGTTCGTCGCGAAGCTCGAGAAGCCACGTGCGGCGTGGGTCATGGTTCCGGCGGGGGACATCACGGACAAGACGATCGCCTCGCTCGCCGAGGTGCTCGAGGAGGGCGACACGATCATCGACGGCGGGAACACGCACTACGTCGACGACATCCGCCACGCGAACACACTCCGCGAGAAGGGCATCCACCACGTCGACGTCGGCACGAGCGGCGGCGTGTGGGGATTCGAGCGTGGCTTCTGCCTGATGATCGGCGGCGAGAAGGACGTGGTGGACCGCCTGAGCCCGATCTTCGCCTCGGTTGCACCGGGGATGGACTCCGAGCCGCGGACCCCGGGAAGGACCGGGGAGCCCAGCCAGGCCGAGCTCGGCTTCTACCACTGCGGGCCGAACGGCGCCGGCCACTTCGTGAAGATGGTCCACAACGGCATCGAGTACGGCGTCATGGCCGCATACGCCGAGGGGCTCAACATCATCGCCAACGCGGACATCGGCAAGCGAGAGCGCGAGATGGACGCCGAGACCGCACCGCTCGAGCGCCCGGAGCTGTACCAGTACGACATCGACACGACCGAGGTCGCCGAGGTGTGGCGGCGTGGAAGCGTCATCGGGTCATGGCTCCTCGACCTGACCGCCCAGGCTCTGTACGAGTCGCCCACGCTCGATGAGTTCGCAGGGCGTGTGTCCGACTCGGGCGAAGGGCGGTGGACGTCGATCGCGGCCATCGACGAGGGCGTCCCCTCGCCGGTCCTGACGACGGCGCTGTACTCCCGCTTCGCGTCACGCGGCATGGACGACTTCGCGGACAAGCTCCTCTCCGCCATGCGGAAGCAGTTCGGCGGCCACGACGAGAAGGCGAGCTGATGGGCCTCGAGATCGAGGTCCTCCCCGACGCCGAGACGGTCGCCCGACGCGGAGCCGAAGTGGTCGCCGAGCGGGCCGCGGCAGCGATCGCGGAACGAGGTCGGTTCACGTTCGCCGTCTCGGGCGGTCGCACGCCGTGGGCGATGTTCGCGCACCTCGCCGGCAAGCTGCCCTGGGAGAAGGTGACGATCTTCCAGGTCGACGAGCGGATCGCGCCCGACGGCGACCCGGATCGCAACCTGACACAGCTGCAGCGAAGCCTCCCGCCGGGCGGTGCCGCAGACGTGCGGGCGATGCCGGTCTGGGCCGCGGATCTCGAGCGTGCGGCGGAGGAGTACGCAGCCGCACTTCCCGATGCGTTCGACCTCGTGCACCTCGGTCTCGGGCCCGACGGACACACGGCCTCGCTCGTTCCCGGCGACGCCGTGCTCGACGTCACCGATCGGGACGTTGCAGTCACCGGCGGCCTCTACCAGGAGCGGAGGAGGATGACACTCACGTACCCAACGCTGAACCGCGCGCGACGGATCCTGTGGCTCGTGACGGGAGCCGACAAGGTCGACGCGCTGCGCCGGCTGCGGGACGGCGACCCGTCGATCCCGGCCGGCGGGGTCGAGACCGAGCACGCGCTCGTCCTCGCCGACGCTGCCGCAGCCGGAGAGTCGACATGAGCGAGCGCAAGTACCCCGTCGAGCCGAAGGCGCCAGACGTGCTCGCAGTCGACGTGGGCGGCTCCCACGTAAAGGTTGTCCGCAACGGGATCGACGAGCGCCGGCGCTTCGTCTCCGGCCACAAGCTCACGGCCAAGGAGATGGTCGAGGGCGTCCTCGAGCTCACCAAGGACTGGGAGTACAGCCGCATCTCGGTGGGCGTCCCGGGCCCTGTTGTCGGGGGGCAGGTCGTCCGCGAGCCGGTCAACCTCGGGGAAGGCTGGAAGGGCTTCGACTTCGGGGCGGCCTTCGGCAAGCCGACGAAGGTGATCAACGACGCCGCGATGCAGGCGATGGGGAGCTACGAGGGCGGGCGCATGCTGTTCCTCGGTCTCGGCACCGGGCTCGGCACGACGCTGGTCATCGACGGGTTCCTCGTCGCAATGGAGGTGCAGCACATGCCCTTCCGCAAGGGGACGTACGAGGACTACGTCGGCGAGCGCGGGCTCGAGCGGCTCGGGCACAAGCGCTGGCGAAAGGCCTTACTCGCGGTGATCGACATCTACGTCTCCGCGTTCTCGCCCGAGTACGTCGTGCTCGGGGGCGGCAACGCGCGCGAGGTCGGCGAGCTCCCGCCGAACTGCAGGCTCGGGAAAAACGAGGACGCCTTCCTCGGCGGCTTCCGGCTCTGGGTCGACGCGCCGGTCAGCGAAGCCAGAGCAAGTACAGGCTGACGACACGCTGGTCGAGTACTAGGCTCGAGGGGTGGTAGGCGACCCGCCGCCGACCCACGAGGAGGTACGCGCAGCCGAGGTGATCTCGGCGCTCTGCCTCGCTACGGACCTCGGCATGGGCTTGCCATTCGAGCACGGCCTGCACAGCACGTTGGTCGCGATGCGGCTCGCGGAGCGCCTTGGCGTCGACGCCGAGACGGCATACGACACGTACTACGGATGCTTGCTCATGTACGCGGGATGTACGGCGGATGCGGACGTTGCCGCCGCCTTCTTCGAGGACGACGCGCTCCCGCAGCACTTCGCGCCGGTCATGTTCGGGTCCCGGTTCGAGATCATGGGCGGGATCGTTCGCGCGCTCGCGTATCCGCGGGACTCCGTCCCTGCCCGTGCAGCGCAGGTGGCGCGACGGCTTCCTCGAGCGGTGAGCGGGCACAAGCAGCACCTCGCGGCCGCGTGCGAGGTCGCCCAGATGCTCACCGACCGGCTCGGGCTGCCCGCCTCGGTACGAGCTCTCTTCGGTTTCCTCACCGAGCGCTGGGATGGAAAGGGCGAGCCAGCCGGCATCAAGGGCGAGGAGATCCCGCTCGCACTCCGCATCACGCACGTCGCCCGCGACGCGACATTCCAGTGGACCCTGGGAGGTGACGAGCGCGCCGCTCGCGTCGTGCGCGAGCGAGCCGGCCACGCGTTCGACCCGGAGATCGCAACCTGCCTCGCGGACGCCGCTGCAGAGATCCTCGCGCTCGACGTCGACGCGCCGTCTTGGGAGGCGACCTGCAACTGCGAGCCAGGTCGCCCTCTGCTCCTCCGCGGCGGCGCGATCGACGATGCACTCTCGGCGATGGGTGACTTCGCCGATCTCCTGTCGCC
>DATAET010000098.1:0-1608 GCA_036257855.1 Gaiellaceae bacterium
GCATCTCCGTCGAGGTACAGGTCCCCGACACTCACGACGAGCAACAGGCGAGGATGGAGGTGGCGCTGTACCTCCACGCCTGGGAGGCCCTGCACCCAGGCTCGGGCGCGAAGCTTCTGGACGTCTGAAGATCGCGGGACGGTTTCGGATGCGACCCTTGTGGAGAGACAGGGTTGCAAATGCGGATACGAAGGTTCCTGCTTCTCGGCGTCGTAGCTGCGGCGCTCCTCGGGGTGCCGACCGCCTCGGCTCAGCCGAGCCTCCCGGACAGCATTGTCGGTATCGGCGACTCGATTACTCGGGCGTACGACGTGTGCTGTTGGTACGGAGAACACACGCCCCAGTCATGGAGCACGGGCGGCGGAGCCTTCGACGGCATCCAGAGTCACTACGAGCGCATTCGCGCACAGAACCCGAACGTCGCGGGACACAACTTCAACGACGCCCGCACAGGAGGGAGGATGCGCGACGCACAGGGGCAGGCTCAGACAGCTACAGCGCAGCAGGCTGCCTACGTCACGATCTTGATGGGCGCGAATGACGTATGCACCAGCTCGCCGTCGACGATGACGAGTGTCAGCGATTTCCAGGCGCAGTTCGCCGCGACGATGAACACGCTCGCCGGAGGGCTTCCGACCGGCTCGCACGTGTTCGTCAGCAGCATCCCGAACATTTATCTCCTCTGGCAGCGCTTCCACGACAACATCACCGCCCAGCTCGTGTGGTCGCTCGCGCAGATCTGCCAGTCGATGTTGTCACCGGCCAACACCGAGGCGGATCGTCAGTTCGTGCTCGCCCGCGAGCAGGCCTTCAACCAGGTGCTCGACGACGTCTGCGCCCAGCACGCCTTCTGCCGGTTCGACGACTACGCCGCTTTCAACTATCAGTTCAGCGCCGGCCAGGTGAGCAAGCTCGACTACTTCCATCCGAGCCTCTCCGGTCAGGCGGCGCTTGCCGCTTTGAGCTGGCAGCGCTCGTGGTGGGGCACGTCGTAAGGGCTCCTTTCGTAACGGTCCCCACCGCGGCACAATGGGGCGATGGTCGCCGTCGGCGCCGTCCTCGCCGTCGCCTTCTCGATCACGCAGGACGCCGTCATGACGATCTGGAACGTGGCCCTCGGGATCGTCGTGATGCTGTGGGCGTTCGGCTTCGGGACGATGAAGGAACTGCTCAGCAGCAATCGCCGGAAGGCGGAGGTGCCTACGTCCGGTGCGTCATACTCACAGGAATGAGCGACGAGGATCTGAGGCCTAACGAGATCCGCGACGTCTCGTTCCCGAGCGCGGTCCGCGGCTACGACCGCTCGGCCGTCGACGCTTACGTCAGACGAGTCAACCGCGTGATCGCCGAGCTTCAGATGTCGAGCTCACCACGCGCGGCCGTCAGGCATGCGCTGGAACAGGTCGGTGAACAGACGAGCACCATCCTCCAGCGCGCCCGGGAAACAGCCGAGGAGATCACGGCCAGCGCGCGTCAGGAGGCGGAAGAGACCACCGCCCGAGCGAAAGCCGAGGCGGCCGAGATCGTCCTGAACGCGAGCACCGAGTCGGACCGCGCAAGGGCCGACGCGGGCACGTTGGTCGCCGAGGCGACCGCCGAGGCCGAGGC
>DATAET010000099.1:0-15184 GCA_036257855.1 Gaiellaceae bacterium
CAGCGGGCTACGATCTTCGACGATGAGGCGCTACCACGTCACGACCTTCGGCTGCCAGATGAACGCGCACGACTCCGAGCGCATCAAGGGGATGCTGGAGTCGCTCGGACTGGGCGAGGCCACTGCGCCCGAGGAGGCCGACGTCGTCGTCTTCAACACGTGCACGGTCCGCGAGAAGCCCGACACGCGCCTTGCGGCGTACCTCGGGAACGCGGGAGCGATGAAGCGCGATCGGCCCGACCTCGTCATCGCAGTCGGAGGCTGTTACGCGGAAGCGCAGCGCGAGCGGATCTTCGACCAGTACCCGTTCGTCGACGTCGCCTTCGGCCCCGGATCGATCCCTCATCTCGGCACGTGGATCGCAGCGGGTGGATATGCAATCGACCGCGGTCGCTTCGGGACGCACGAGCACTTCGCCGCCGATCTGCCGATGCGCGGCGAGCGGCGCTTCCAGGCCTGGGTGCAGGTGTCGATGGGCTGCAACTCCGCCTGTGCCTACTGCATCGTCCCGGCCGTACGCGGACGCGAGCAGAGTCGGCGCCCCGGTGATGTCGTCGCCGAAGTCTCGCGGCTCGCCGAGGAAGGTGTGCGCGAGGTGACGCTTCTCGGCCAGAACGTCAACTCGTGGGGTCGCGACCTCGCCCCCGCGATCCGCACGGAATTCGGGGAGCTCCTGCGTGCCTGCGACCGTGTACGGGGTATCGACCGAATCCGGTTCACGAGCCCGCACCCGAAGGACTTCCGCGAGCCCGTGATCGCCGCGATGGCGGAGTGCGCGAGCGTGTGCGACCACGTTCATCTCCCGGCGCAGTCCGGCTCGTCGAGAGTGCTGAAGGCGATGCGGCGAACCTACGACCGCTCCCGGTACCTACGTCTCGTCGAGCGTCTGCGTGAGGCGATCCCCGATCTCGCGCTCGGCACCGACCTCATCGTCGGCTTTCCCGGCGAGACGGAGACGGAGTTCGCGGAGACGATCTCGCTCGTCGAGGAGGTCGAGTTCGACAGCGCGTTCACCTTCATCTTCTCGGCGCGCTCGGGCACCGAGGCTGCCTCGCTGCCGGACCCGGTCACCGAAGAGGTCAAGCACGACCGGCTCGAGCGGCTGGTCGACGTCGTTCAGCGCGTCGCCGCGCGAAGGAACGCGAAACGTGTCGGACGCATCGAGGAGGTGCTCGTCGAGGGGCCGAGCCGGACCGATCCGGCACTGCTGCGCGGCAGGACGCGCCGCAACACGACGGTCAACTTCGCCGGCACCGCCGCGTCCGGCGACCTCGTCGACGTGCTCGTCGAGGGTGCGACATCCACGACGCTGCGCGGGCGTGAGCTCGCGCTCGTAGCAGCCTGACCGGGCCCGAGATCATCGCGCTCTTCGGCCCCACGGCGTCCGGGAAGAGCGCGGTGGCCGAGGTGCTCGCCGACACACTCGCAACGGAGATCGTCTCGGCAGACGCGCTCCAGGTCTACAGGGGACTCGCCATCCTCACGAACCAGCCCGAGCGACCGACGCGGCTGGTCGCGATTCTCGACCTCCGCGAGGAGATGTCCGTCGGCGAGTACGCGCCGCTTGCGCACGCGGTGATCGACGAGCTCGTCTCGGCGCACGGTACGGCGGTCGTCGCCGGGGGAACGGGGCTCTACCTTCGCGCCGCCCTCGCGGAGCTCGAGGTTCCGCCCGCGCCGGCTCCCGGAGTCAGGGAGCGCTGGGAGGCCGTGTACGACGTCGACCGGACCGCTGCGTACGCGCGTCTCACCGAGCTCGATCCGGACGCGGCAGCCGCCGTCCACGCCAACGACCGACGCCGCGTCGTTCGTGCGCTCGAGCTCGCCGAAGCGGGCACGTCCTTGGTTCCTGCGCGCGATCGGCTCTGGTCAGCAGAGATGCGGCGGCCGACTCTCGTGTTCGGCCTGGAGCTTCCGTCGGAGCTGCTCGAGGAGCGCATCCGTCGTCGTACGCGCCGGATGCTCGAGCTCGGCGTGGTCGACGAGGCCCGCCGTGCACATGCCGCTGGCCTGTCCAGGACGGCCGAGAAGGCCCTCGGGGTGAGAGAGCTCATCGAGCACGCCCCCGACGACGCGTACGCGCTGATCGTCGCGCGCACCAGGCGCTATGCCGCGTACCAGCGGAAGTGGATGCGTCGCATTCCGGGCATCGTCATGATCGCTGCCGACCGGTCTCCCGAAGAAGTGGCGGATGCGATTTTCGAAGTGGCACGCGCTGGGTAACGCCTACCTCGTCGTCGAGCGCAGCGAGCTCTCCGAGCCGCTCTCGCCGGAGGTTGCGAGTCGCCTCTGCGATCCCCACTACGGCGTCGGTGCGGACGGCGTTCTCGAGATCGCCGCCGTCCACGGCGCGGAGGCCGATGTCGTGGTCTGGAACTCCGACGGGTCGGTCGCGGAGCTCTCCGGCAACGGCGCCAGGATCGCGGCGATGTGGCTCGCCCGCCGGAGCGCCGTGGCGTTCCCACTCGTGCGGATAGGTGGGCGAACCCTGGCGGCGCGGATCGACGGCGACGAGGTCGAGGTCGATCTCGGCCCCGTCGACGTCGGCCGGCCCGAGGCGCTCGAGGTGCGCGGCAAGCAGCTCGAGTTCACGCCCGTATCGATCGGCAACCCGCATGCGGTCTTCAGACGGGAGCCGACACGCAGGGAGCTCCTCCGTCTCGGGCCGCTCGTGGAGAGTCACGAGCGCTTCCCGACGCGCACGAATGTGCAGCTCGTACGCGCCGACGGTCCCGCGGATTTGACGGTGCGAGTCTGGGAGCGAGGAGTGGGGGAGACTCTCGCCTCGGGGTCGAGCGCTGCGGCAGCCGCCGCGGCAGCCGTGGCCCAGGGCTGGTGCGAGAGCCCGGTTCGTGTCCATCTGCCAGGCGGGACGCTCCTCGTCGACATCCGGGAGGGGCGGGCGACTCTGAGCGGTGCGGTGACCGAGATCCTCCAGGGGGTGACGGTCTCAGAGCCTTAGCACGGCCCCGGCAGGGCGAGCGCTCAGGTCGCGATCTCGAACTCGCGCAGGACGTCGTTCAGGGATGTCTTCAGGTCCGTCGACGCGCTGCGCGAGCCGACGATCAGGGCGCAGGGGAGGTCGTAGCGACCGGCCGGGTACTCCTTCGGACGCGTGCCGGGCAACACGACCGACCGCGGGGGAACGTAGCCACGGTGCTCGACGGGCTCTGGGCCGGTGACGTCGATGACCGGGATCGACGCCGAGAGGACGACGTTCGGCGCGACGACGGCGCCCTCGCCGACGACGACTCCTTCGACGACGATCGCGCGGGAGCCGAGGAACGCACCGTCCTCCACGATCACCGGGCGCGCCTGCGGAGGCTCGAGCACGCCGCCGATGCCGACGCCTCCCGAGAGGTGCACGTCAGCGCCGATCTGGGCACAGGACCCGACCGTCGCCCACGTGTCGACCATCGTGCGTGGGCCGACCCAGGCGCCGATGTTCACGAATCCGGGCATGAGGATCACGCCCTCCGACAGGAACGACCCGTAGCGGGCGATGCCGGGCGGGACCACGCGCACGCCTCGCTCGGCGTAGTCGGCCTTGACCGGGATCTTGTCGAGGAAGTGCAGGCCACCCACCTCGATCGGCTCGACCTTGCGGAGGCGGAAGTAGAGGAGGATCGCCTTCTTGACCCACTCGTTCACGACCCACTCGTCACCTACGTGTTCGGCGACCCGCAGCTCCCCGGCGTCGAGACGGGCGACCGCCTCCTCGACGGGTGCCGCCTCGAGCACGTCCGCCTCCCAGAGCTCCTCGATGCGCTCCGCAAGCCCCATCAGCGCCCATCTTCTCCCATCGGGCCCGTCACGAACCGGTGGAGGATCTCGTAAGCGCCGACGAGAGCGTCGATTGCGACCCGCTCCCGCGGATGGTGGGCGAGCGCCGTGTCTCCAGGTCCGAAGTTCACCGCGTCCAGGCCGCGGGCCGTGAAGTCGGCGACGTTCGTCCAGGCCTGTTTCGGCTGGATCTCGAGCCCACCTGCTGCCTGGAGCGCCCGTACCGCGGACGTGTCGACGACGACGGCCGCCGGCGCGGCGTTGCTCACGATCTCGAGGATCGCGTCACCTGGCACGAGCCCGACGAGAAAGGCCTCCGCCTCTTGGGGCGTCCGGTCGGGCTGGTAGCGGAGGTTGAGGGTCGCGGTGGCCTCGCCGGGGATGACGTTGTCGGCGATCCCCGCGTGCAGCCCCGTGACGGACACGACCTCCCTGAACTCGAGCCCGTGCACGACGGCAGCCCGCGGTGCCAGCTCGAAGATCGGCTCGAGCCCACGCACCGCCCGCTCGAGCGCGCTGTCTGCGAGCCACGGCCGAGCCGCGTGACCGCTCGTGCCGTGGAAGGTGACGCGGGCCACGACGTTGCCGAGGCAACCGGCCTGGATGGCGAGGTCGGTGGGCTCGAGGACGACCGCGAGTGTCGACTCGTGCACCGATGTGGACCGGGCGAAGAGCGCGGGCAGCGGGTTGTGCTCGGCCGGGAGCTCCTCGCGTCCGAACACGAGGAGCGCGAGATCGCATGATGCCGCGGCTGGGTCGAGGTCACGGGCGAGCTCGAGGGCGACGGCGAGCCCGCCCTTCATGTCGCTCGCGCCGACGCCGTGAACGGCTCCGTCCGCGATGTGTCCGGGCACGTTTCCCTGCGCGGGAACGGTGTCGTAGTGTCCGACGAGCGTGATGAGCGGCCGCCCGGCGCGTCGCGGAGACATGAAGAGGTAGGCCTCGTCGCCTTCGTACTCGGCCTCCCACGACGCGGGGATCAGCTCGAGCACCCGCTCTCGGATCGCGTGCTCGGCACCGCTCGGCGAGGCAATGTCCACGAGCTCGAGCGTCTGCGCGGCCAGGCGGTCGGCGAGCGTGGTCACCGGCGGAGCGTACCGCGGCATAATCCCGCAGTGACCGCCCGCCAGCCCGATCCCGCACCCGGGGCGGAGCCGGAGCGCGGACTTCTCGTCGCCGTGTACCCGAAAGGGGTGAACGCCGACGCGGAGATCGACGAGCTCCGTGAGCTCGCCCGGACCGCCGGAGTCGACCCGATCGGGGAGGTCGTGCAGCACCGTCAGCACGCGGATCCGCGGAGCTTCGTCGGGAGGGGTAAGCTCGGCGAGCTCGAGCAGGAGTACTCGAACAGTCGAGCCGAGGTCCTGCTCGTGGACGACGAGCTCAGCCCGACGCAGCAACGGATACTCGAAAACACGCTGCAGGCTCGCGTCGTCGACCGAACGCAGCTGATCCTCGACATCTTCGCCCAGCACGCGCGCAGCTCCGAGGGGAAGCTGCAGGTCGAGCTCGCGCAGCTCGAGTACAACCTCCCGCGCATGCGGGGCATGTGGCAGCATCTCGAGCGGCTC
Source organism: Gaiellaceae bacterium (assembly GCA_036257855.1). Taxonomy (GTDB): domain Bacteria; phylum Actinomycetota; class Thermoleophilia; order Gaiellales; family Gaiellaceae; genus GMQP-bins7. Next base: position 5,355 of record DATAET010000099.1, read on the forward strand.
GGCGGCGGGGTCGGGACACGGGGGCCTGGCGAAAGCCAGCTCGAGACCGACCGGCGAATCGCTCGCACGCGCGTCTCGCTGCTGAAACGCCGTCTTCGTGGGCTTCGCGGCCAGCGCTCCACACGGCGCAAGGAGCGTCTGCGCACGGGCGTTCCGACGATTGCGCTCGCCGGGTACACGAACGTCGGCAAGTCGACGCTCCTGAATGCGCTGACGGGCGCGCACACGCCCGTCGACGACCGCCTGTTCGAGACGCTCGATCCGACGACGCGCTTCTTCGACCACGACGGGAAGCGGTATCTCGTCACCGACACCGTCGGCTTCATCCGGCGGCTCCCCACGCAGCTCGTGGAGGGATTCGCCGCGACGCTCGAGGAGACCCTCGTCGCCGATCTCGTCGTCCACGTCGCCGACGCGTCGCTCCCCGAGGAACGCCTCGCCGAGACGATCGAGGCCGTCACCGCCGTGCTAGCCGAGATCGGCGCCGACGACATCCCACTCGAGCTCGTCCTGAACAAGGTCGACGTCCTCGATCCGCTCGCGCGCCGCCGCGTCGAGCACACCTACCCACGTGCGCTCGCCGTCTCGGCACGTACCGGCGAAGGTCTCGAGGAGCTGAAGGCGCGTATCGCGGAGCTCTTCTCCGACCGCTTCGAGGACGTGAGGCTCCTCGTTCCGTATTCGGACGGTCGCGCGCTCGCCGAGCTCTACGACCTCGGAGCGCCGATCGCGGAGCGCCGGGACACGTCGGAAGGCGTCCGGGTGCGCGCCCGCCTTCCCCGCGCAGAGGCTGCTCGCTTCGCCCGGTACCTCGTCGCCGACGAGCCCGGGCTCGAGGTGTCCGCGCGATGATCGACGTCCCCGTGCGCCGCCTACGTCCGGAGGCACAGCTCCCCGGCCGCGCGTACGAGGGGGACGCCGGATTCGACCTCGTCGCGTGCGAGCACGCCGTGCTCGGGCCGGGGGAGAGGGCCGTCGTCCCGACGGGTATCGCCGTCGAGATCCCCGAGGGCTACGCGGGGTTCGTCCAGCCGCGCTCCGGGCTCGCCGCCCGTCACGGCATCGGTGTCGTGAACTCACCGGGCCTGATCGACGCGGGATATCGGGGGGAGATCCAGGTCGTGCTCCTGAATACCGACCAGGAGGCTCCCTTCTCTGTGGAGCCGGGCATGCACATCGCCCAGCTCGTGTTCGCGCCCGTCGCGTCAGTCCGGCTCCTCGAAGTCGAAGAGCTCGCTACGAGCGACCGCGGCGCACGTGGCTTCGGCTCCTCCTCGAGCTGAGTCGTGGGCGAGCCGCGGATTCGAGTCTCGGCGATCCTGCGCTGGCGAGGTCGCATCCTCCTGCTCCGGCACGAGAAGGCGAAGGGCGAGATCTGGCTCCTTCCGGGCGGTGGCGTCCAGGTCGGGGAGAGCCTCGTGCGAGCGCTCACGCGCGAGCTTTGGGAAGAGACCGGCCTCTTCCCCGAGGCCGCCGAGGTCCCGCTCGAGGGCCCGGTCGCGATCGTCGACTCGATCGCCCCGACGTCAGGTCCCTACCGCAAGCACGTCGTCCACGTGATCTTCGCAGCTGACGTCACGGGGTCGCTCGAGGACGTCGCGTCTCGCGACGACGCCGTGCGCGGTCACCGGGCGTTCCTCATGCGCGAGCTCGACACGATCACGCTGCATCCGCCCATCAACCGCTTCCTGCAGCGCTGGCAGCCCGGCGATCCAGCCGTGTACCTCGGGGAGATGTGGATCCCGTAGCGCTCTAGCGACGGCCGCCGCGCCTTCGCGCCCGATCCGCAGCCACGCGGAACGCCTCCGCCTCGAGCTCGTCGTCGAGCGGCGTGAGCAGGCCGACGCCGCCGGCGCCTGCATGCGTGAGCGCTCGCGCGATCAGCCAATCCGCGAGCCACGGATTCCGAGGGAGCAGCGGCCCGTGGAGATACGTGCCGATCGCGTTCCCGATTCGGCATCCCTCGAAGCCGGATGCGCCGTCGTTGCCGAAGCCATACACGACGCGCCCGAGCGGGGGGGAACCCTCGTCGAGCAGCGTCCTGCCCGCGTGGTTCTCGAACCCTGCGAGCTGACGCCGCGTCCCCCGGTCGAGCTCGCAGTCGAGGAGCACGTCGCCGATCATCCGCACCTCGCCCGCGATCGTCTCGTGGGCGAAGAGGCCGGCGCCGGGCATGTAGGAGCCGTCACGTCCCCGATATCCGCGACCGAGGAGCTGGTAGCCGCCGCACACGGCGAGAATCGCGACGCCGCGCTCCTGTGCGGCCCGCACGGCCTCGCCCTTGGCCGCGAGGTCGGGCGCGATGAGCGCCTGCTCGCGATCCTGGCCGCCACCGACGTAGAGAAGGTCGTATGCAGCCGGATCGAGCTCGTCCCCGAGGCTGATGGCGCGGACCTCGAGCTCGTGCCGGCGGAGGAGCGCGCGGCGCGAGAGCACGGCGATGTTCCCGCGGTCGGCGTAGATGTTGAGGTACTCGGGGTACAGATGACCCACCCGGATCCTCACGGTGCCGGGGCCTCCCAGTATGGGCGCACTGCGCCCCGTTCCTCGAGGATCGACCGCAGCGAGAGCATCGCCGTGTAGGTCGGCAGCACCACCAGCTCGGTCCCCGCCTCGACCAGGCCCAGCCCACGGTCGAGCGCGTCCTCGAGCGATGGAATCACCTCGAGCTTGTCCGCCGGAAGCCCGCCGTAGATCATGCGCAACCCGACCTCGGCAGCCCGGTCGCCCGTGGCCACGACCAGCCCGACGTGCTCGAGGAGCGGCTCGAAGTCCACGTCCCAGATCCAGGACACGTCCTGGCCGTCGGCGATGCCGTCGTTGAGCGCGACGACGAGCACGGGCGGAATGCCCGTCTCGAGCGTCCGCACGACCTCGTTCGCGCCCGCGGGGTTCTTGACGAGGAGCAGGACGATTGACTTGCCGCCGGACGCGACGCGCTCGAAGCGGCCGAACGCCGCACCGAAGCGCGCGAGGCCGGTGCGCACATCCTCGAGCGTCGCGCCGATCGCGAGAGCCAGCGCCGCCGCCGCCACGGCGTTGTAGACGTTGTAGAGACCGGGCAGGGCGAGCTCGATCTCCGACTCCCCGACCGGTGTCGAGAGGCGGAACCGCGAGGCCAGGAGCCCGCGCAGCTCGATCTCGCGCGCGGCGATGTCGAGCTCGGGTCGGCCGTGGCCGCACCGTGGGCAGCGGTAGTCACCGAGGTGGCCGACGTACGCCGCCGCGAACTCGTACGGGGCGCCGCAGCGCAGGCAGTACTTCGAGTCGGCGGCGTGCTGAAGTCGGGGCCGAGCATGCCTCGGATCGTCCAGCCCGAACCTGACGGCATCGGCTCGTTCGTCCGCGAGGTCGGCCACGACGGCGTCGTCGGCGTTGACCACGAGCGCCGTCTCCGCCGGGAGCCGGGCCACAGCGTCGCGCCAGTGCTCCGCGACGAGCTCGAGCTCGCCATACCGGTCGAGCTGATCGCGGAAGAGGTTGCCGAGCGCGACAGCGCGCGGTCTCGTCCGCTCGAGCGTCTCCGGCAACGCGCCCTCGTCGACCTCGAAGAGCCCGAGATCCGCGCCGCGCCCCGCGACGAGCGCAGACGTGATGCCGGAGAGGAGGTTCGCACCGGCACGGTTCCACGCCAGGGTGCGGCGCGCGCCCAAGATCTCCGCCGCCATGGCAGTCGTCGTCGTCTTCCCGTTCGTCGCGGAGATGATCGCGACGCCCTGGGGCAGGCGGGCGGCGAGCGCGTCGACCGAGCCGGGGTCGAGCTTCCACAGCACCTTTCCCGGTATCGTCGTGCCGCCGCCGCGACCGGCAGCTCGGGACAGAGCGCCTGCAGCACGGGCGACTGCGGTCTCGAGTGCGAGGCGGGCGCCCATGGCGCGGCGAGCGTACCGGCCGGGGAGAGGGAGGCCACACTCTGGGCAGCTTGCAGATTTCGGAGAACGCTCTAAGCTCTTTGCAGAGATGGCGCGATCGCGCTCACGCAAGCGTGCTCCGGTGCGCATCGACGAGGCCGAGCTCGCGGCCTTCCGGGCGGGCATGCGGCGCCGCTACTCGGACGATGAGATCCTCGAGGAGCTCCGAGCGGCCGCGAAACGGCTCGGGCGATCGCCGACTATGCGCGAGTTCGCGAAGGACCCGGAGGCTCGCGTTCACCCACAGACCGTGATCGAGCACTTCGGGACGTGGAACGCGGCCAAGCGTGCCGCGGGGCTGTTTCCGCGGCGGTTCCTCACGCGTGACGAGCTCCTCGAACAGCTCCGCGCACTCGGCGAGGAGCTGGGGCGGACCCCGACCGCCCGCGATCTTGCCGCACGACGGCGCTCGGTGCCGTCTGCATCGCTGTACGCGCACACCTTCGGCTCGCTCGGCAACGCCCTTCGGGAAGCCGGGTTCGAGGTGCTGCAGGGAGAGGAGCGACTCGAGCGAGCCGTCAGCCAGGGCGCCGCCCTCGCCGTCACGCTAGGACGGCTCCCGAAGATGGCCGACTGGGCCGAGGCACGGCGCGCCGACCCAGCGCTCCCCTCCGAATGGCAGGTCTACCGCATGCTCGACGTCCCGCGAGGAGCGTGGACGGCATTCCAGTTCCTCGTGCGAGAGGCGCTTCGCGAGGACGGTGTGGAGGTGCGTCCCGACGGGACGCTAGGCAGCGCCGGCTGACGTGAGTGCCGCGAGTCGCTCGAGGCACGAGACGGCTTCGCGCGGGGCACGGACAGGCGGCGGCGCGCTGTCCTCCCGGTAGCTTCGATCCGGTCGGAAGCGACGCTGGCGCACGACACTGCCGGCGACCACGTGGAGGAGACGCCCTTCGCGCACCTCCGACACGTCCAGCTTCGTCTTCAGCGCGGCAGCCACGATCGTCAGCGCGCGGCGGGTCGATGCGAAGTAGAGGCCATCCCGTGTTCCTCCGAGCCAGAGTGGGCGGAAGAGCCCGCGCGCGAGGTACATCGTCTCGCCGTCACGCTCGTCGAGCCAGGCCGCAGCCATGGCGCCGCGCAGCTCCGAGAGAGCCCGCGGGTGATGGCTACGAATCTCCATGAGCGCGAAGATCGCCTCGGAATCGACGGTCATGAGCGGTTCGGCGCGCTCGATGCCGTAGCGGGCGAGGAGTTCGTCGTCGTTCTCGACGATGCCGTTGTGGATGCCGACGACGGTGCCGTGCCTGATCGGGTGGTTGTTCGCCGTGATCCCCGGATGCCCCTTCGTGAAATCGCGCACATGGATGAGGGCCTGCCGCGTGTCGGCGGGTACGGCGAGCTCGTCGAGCAGGGCGCTGGCCCCGCCTCGGAGCTTCGTGACGTCGACGCCGTTTCCGTCGGCGCGGTGTGCATACCCGACGGCGTCCGCGCCACGCTCCGCGATCCCCGCGAGGAGCGCCTGCGCTGCGAGCGTCCGATCGACGGACGCGTCAGGGCCGAAGCTGAATCCCGCTATGCCGCACATGAACCGCTATTCGACTCCGTGGATCGGACGACATCTACACCGTAGACGACGGCCGTAACGACACTGTTTGTGAAGGCCGCGTTGTACGCATCGGCTTCTCCGTGCCCGAAGGGATCCCTCGCGGGGACCTGTCATCCCTCAAGCGGGGCAACCGCACAGCCGATACATGCGCCGTGGAAGGCTACGCGGCCGAGCATCTGTTCGACCCGACGGACGACGAGCAGAGTGCCGTCGCCGACGAATCGGCGACGCCGCGCGAGCTTCCGGGCCTGGCGGGGCCGAACGCGGACGATCCGCTGAAGCTGTACGTCCGGCAGATCGGGGACGGGCGGCTGCTCACGCCGGCGCAGGAACGCGAGCTGGCCCGCCGCAAGGACGAGGGCGACGAAGCAGCCAAGCGGAAGCTCATCGAATGCAACCTCCGGCTCGTGATGTCGATCACGCGCAACTACACGCGCGCCGACGTCCCTCTGCTCGATCTCATCCAGGAGGGCAACCTCGGACTCATCCGGGCGGTCGAGAAGTTCGACTACCGCATGGGCTTCAAGCTCTCCACCTACGCGACGTGGTGGATCAAGCAGGCGATCTCGCGAGCCCTAGCGGAGCAGGGCAGGACGATCCGCCTGCCCGTCCACGTGGCCGACCAGGTTCGCAAGGTGACGAAGACGAGACGCCTGCTCGGACAGAAGCTCAATCGCGACCCGTCGCTCGAGGAGATCGCCACCGAGATCGGGATTACCCCGGAGCGCGTGCAGGAGCTCCTCGAGTTGATTCTCGACCCCGTGAGCCTGGAGACGCCCATCGGCGAGGGCGACTCGAGCGTCGCCGATCTCATCCCGGACACCAGCGCCCAGCAGCCGGAGGTCGAGACCGCCGAGCGTGCTCGCTCCACCGAGCTCCTCGACGCTCTCGACAAGCTCCAGCCGCGGCAACGCCGCGTCGTGGTCGAGCGCTTCGGCCTCGACGGCGTGCGACCGCGCACGCTCGAAGAGGTCGGAGCGAACCTCGGGATCACCCGGGAGCGTGTCCGCCAGCTCGAAGCGCGGGCTCTCCGCGAGCTCCGCTCGATCGCGCCTGCACTCGAGCTGTACCTCCGTAGCTGAGTCCCGCTACGTAACGTCCACGGACTGCATCTCACGAAGCGAGGCCAGCCGGCGCAGCGACTCGAGCTCGATCTGCCGGACGCGCTCCCGCGTCAGCCCCAGGCGTCGGCCGATCTCCTCGAGCGTCTGCGGCTCGGCGCCCGTCAGGCCGTAGCGCATCACGACGACTTCCCGCTCGCGCTGGGGGAGAGCGGCCAGCGCATGGCGGAGAGCTTGGCTCCGGAGGTTGAGCTCGACCGTCTCCTCGGGAAGCGGCTCCTCGCCGGCGACGAAGTCGCCAAAAACTGCGTCGTCACCGTCTCCCACGGGCGCATCGAGACTCGTCGACGCACGGGCTGCGGCGCGTACCTCGAGTACCTGCTGAACGGTGAGCGACGCCTCGTCTGCGACCTCCTCGAGCGTCGGCTCGCGGCCGAGCTGCGTCCACAGCTGGCGATCCGCGCGGTTGATCTTCTGTAGCCGCTCGACGATGTGGACGGGCATCCGGATCGTGCGCGCCTTGTCCGCGAGCGCACGGGCGACGGCCTGTCGAATCCACCAGGTCGCATAGGTCGAGAACTTGAATCCCCGGCGCCAGTCGAACTTCTCCACCGCGCGGATGAGTCCGAGCGTCCCCTCCTGGATGAGGTCGAGGAAGGGGAGGCCCTGGTTCCGGTAATTCTTCGCGATGGAGACGACGAGGCGAAGGTTCGACTGGATCATCCGCTCCTTGGCCTCCATGTCGCCGCGCTCGATGCGCTTTGCGAGCTCGACCTCCTGCGCAGCAGTGAGGAGCTGGTGCCGACCGGCCTCGCGCAGGAAGAGCTGGAGCGCGTCCGTCGTCGTTTCCACCGGCGCCGTGAGCGCGACAACGGCCTCCGAGTGGGGAGGTTGCTCCACGATCTCGATCGAGCGCTGGTCGAGCTCGCGTAGGAGGGCGTCCTGCTCGAGCTCCGTGAGCTCGTAGGTCTCGGCGACCTCGGTCAGGTCGGATGCGCGCACGCTGCCGACCTGCTCGGACTGCTCGAGCAGTTGTCTGATGTCCTCGATGACGAGGATGTGCTCGATGTCGATCTGGGTCACGCGCGGCGGGGGACGCAGAGAACCGGTAGGTGACAATCTCTCGCGTTCACGCCGCCGTGTCTAGGGGGAGGCCGACATTTCCCTCGACCGGGTCAGGCCGCCGTGTCGTCGGCGACGTCAGGCCGTCGCGAGCAGAAACGCAACAGCGACGATGGCGAGCGCGACGATCGCAATCAAGAACATCCGGACGCCCATTGCCAACATGCCCAGCACCCCCTCAGGTAGACGAGCGTGCAACAACCCTAGCGTCTCGACAGGGGGCGGGCAATCGCCGTCACTCCTCATCGTCGACGACACCGACTGGCCCCCACTGGTGGGAGGGGGATGCAGGTTCTCGTCTGGGACGGGTGAGCGCTACGACGCCGCGCGAAGCGTGATGCGGCGGTTCAGCTCGACCCCGCTGGCGTTGTTCAGCACGAAGGTTACGAGGTACGTCTGACCGCGGGCGACCCCGCCCCTGACGCTCACACGTGCGGCGATCGTGCAGTCGTTGCGCAGCGGGGCGGTCTGCTGCCCGACGTTGATCAGCCTCCCGCCGCGGAACACGCGCCACGTCATCCCAACCGGCGTCCCGGGCGTGTTCGTGGCGCAATAACGGCGCGTGTGGACGTTGATGAGGGGTGTCAGCGTGCCTCCCGGGACGACGACGACACCGTTGCGCGCGTCGAGCGGCCGCGCGGTCGCCGTGAAGCGCGCCGGAGACGATCCCTTGGGCGCGCCGGAGCGCGTGTAGATCCCCGACTGCCATGGCTGGCCCCGGTCGTCCCGGTATACGAACCAGATGAACATCGGAACGAACGGGTACCGCGAAGCCATCGAGATCGACTGCTGGATGTATGCGGCCTGCTTGGCGTACGGGATGCCCAGCTCGGCCTCGGGGCTGGTCTCGTGCCCGTACTCCGTGATCCAGATCGGGACGGACTTGCGCTTGAACCACCTCTTCAGCTCGGCGTCGAAGCGCGGGAGCAGAGCGAGCGACACATTCGGCCACCGAACGCGCTGGCTCGGAGGCGAGTTCGGGTTGAACGGGTACGGGTGATGCGACCAGGCGTCGAACCTCAGGCGCGGATTCGCCTTCGCGACGAGCTCGGCAAACGTGCCGGGCGTGTGATTCGGCCGGAGCCCGGTCGGCTTGTCGCTCCCGCGCGCCGACGTTTCTCCGATCGCGACCTGGGCCTGCGGGCTCACTGCCTTGATGCCGCTGTACGCAGCTGCGGCGAGCTTCGCGTAGTTCGCAGGCGCGACCGACCTACCGCGCGCGTCGAACTGCGGCGTGAGGAACCCCTCGAGGTTCGGCTCGTTCCAGATCGAGTAGAACCGCACGAACGGCAGTCCCTCGAAGCGGCCGGAGTAGCGGGAGGCGATGGCGCGCGCGAAGCTCGTGAAGTCCGCGACGCGGCGCGGCATCACGTTCGGGTTCTTGCCGCCGTTCGCCCACCGAGGCGTGCCCGAGAGCGTGAGGATGACTTCCTGATCGTTGTCCTGGGCGGCGCGGACGGCCTCGTCGATGTCGAAGTTGTACGCGGCGTCGAACGGGTCCGTCGGGCGCGACGGTCGCGTCTTCGCGACGAGGTTCCACTGGACGAGCAACCGCATGATCGTCGCGTTCTTCTGCGATGCGCCCACGACGCGCGTCTTCCGGTCGCTGGCCCAGCGGAAGCTCGGGTCGTCGTGGAAGCCGATCCACATGCGCTCCGCTGCGACGGCAGCAGGAGCGGTGAGCGCTGAGAGCACGGACAGAACGATGACGAGGCGGACGATGCGTCTCACGGGGTCGCCCAGGAGGATGCCGAGGAGGGCGGACGGTCTGCGGACGTGGCCTCGCGGCCGACGAGTGTCAGACCAAGCACAGCGCCGCCCGCACTGCCCACCTTCGCGATGTTGTTGCCGACGTCGTAGCTGCTCCTTTCTCGATGGCCTCTCGAGATCACGTTCCTCGAGCCCGGAGTCGACCGTCTTCACCTTCGGCAAGAGAGGGCGCGAGCTGGGATCGAGCTCGCGCCCTCACTCGAGCGCGTCCGCCTAGCGTGGAAGCTTCAGCGACCGGGCGATCGACACCTCGTTGCCGATCCAATCGGAGCCATAGAGCCGCAGGTCCACGCTCCGCACTCGCTTGCTCGACGGGTGAACGCGAAGCGTCGTCGAGACCGAGCCCGACGCGGTCGTGCCCGTTGTGCTGGCGAGCACATGACGGCCCTCCGTCACTCCCAGCTTGTACGCGACGGG
>DATAET010000100.1:0-4200 GCA_036257855.1 Gaiellaceae bacterium
GAGCAGCACGCGATCCTCGTCGCCGACGTCGACGGTGAGGGTGACGTTCATGTTGGGGAAGACGACGAGGTCTTCCAGCGGGACGAGCAGTAGGCGTGTCGTGTTCTCGCTCACGGTTCTCGCTTTCGTACGGTTGCCATATTTGGTTCAGAAACTGTACCGGTCGTGGCGAAGGCTCCGTCGACTACGCGAGGAGCCTTGTGACAGGACGTAACGAGGCTTTCGATCAGCCTTCGATATGGCGAAAGCGCGCGAGCGCGGCAGTCGCGACGCGGCCGGCGAGCACGTCGGCGGACGGCCCCACGCCGCCCCGGCTCCACGTCATGACGCCGGCGACGAAGACGCCGCCGCGCCAGAAGACGAGACCGGCGTCGTGCCGCGCGTCGTTCACCCAGCCCGCTTTGTGCGCGACGACGACGTCGGGGCTCCCCTGGCGAACGCGATCGAGCTTGGGCGCGTCTCGCACGTGCGCCAGCAGCCAGAGGAGGTAGCGACCGTCGGCCGCCGTGAAGCCGGGCTGCTTCGCGTGGAGCGGCCCGCGGCCGCCCGACGCGAGCCAGATCGAACGAAGGAGCGTTGTGAGGTCGCGCGCAGTGGTGTGCTTCCCGTATCCGTAAACGGGCTGATCGTCGACGCGCACCGGGATGCGGCTCGACAGCGTCCGCAGCTCGTAGCCGCCGTACATCTCCGTGTCGGTCAGTCCGATCGACCGCATGAGGGCGTTGATCTCGTGTGAGCCGCCGCTCGTCGACCCGCCTAGCCAGACCTCGAGCGCGTTCGCCGCGGCGTTGTCCGACTGCACGATCATCGCCGTGAGCAGGGCGTGCAGCGAGGAGCCGGGCGGGGGGATCCCCACGTACCGCCCCAGCACGGTCGTCGCGATGGCGAGCTTGAGCGTCGACGCGGCCGGGAAGGTCGCGCGCGCGTTCGCCGCCGCGCCCGCGCCGCCGGTGAGGCTCTGGACGTACACGGCCGCCGTGCCTCGGAAGCCGCGAACGAGGCGCCTGACCCTGCGAGCGAGGAGAGGATCCTGACGCGCCGCGACCACCCTGGGCCGTGAGCCGGGCGGCACGGCCAGCACGTCGTGGACGTGCGCGGACGACCGCCGCCCGCGCCCGGTCGTCGTGACGCCGACCGTCACGTCGCCGACGGGAAGTGAGACGCGGAGCGAGAAGCGGCGGCCCGCGAGCGGCATCGACGCCACCCGCTTCCCGTTTGCGGTGACGACGATGCGAGTCGTGCCTCGCGCAGCCCGCCCGGTCACGAGGCCGTACGAGACCTGGTACGACGCCGGCTGCTCGATCGTGGGCGGAGCGAGCGCGGGGACGAGGATCACCCGCCAACAGTAGCTTTGCCCGCGTGAAGATCCTCGCGCACCTCGACCTCGACGCGTTCTTCGCAGCCGTCGAGGAGCTCGAGAATCCCGAGGTCCGCGACAAGCCGCTGGTCGTCGGCGGCGACCCGCACGGGAGGGGGGTCGTTTCGACGGCCAACTACGCGGCGCGGCGGTTCGGGATCCACTCGGCGATGAGCGCTGCCGAGGCGCTCCGGCGCTGCCCGACCGCCGTCTTCCTGCGGCCGAGACACGCGCTCTACCGCCAGTACTCGGGCGTCGTCTGGGACACGGTCGGGGAGATCGTCCCGCGGGTCGAGCGCACCGGAATCGACGAGGGCTATCTCGACGTCGGCACCGTCGCCGTCGACTTCACCCGCGCCCGGGCGGTCGCATCGGCGATCCAGACCGCGGTTCGCGCCCGCACGAGCCTCACGTGCTCGCTCGGCGTCGGCACGTCGAAGGTCGTCTGCAAGATCGCGTCCGACCGCCGCAAGCCAGGAGGGATCACCGTCGTGCCTCCCGGCAGCGAGCGGCAGTTCCTGGCGCCGCTGCCGGTCCGGCTCCTTCCCGGCGTCGGGCCGAGAGCCGAGGAGCGGCTCCGCACCGCCGGCATCGAGACGATGGGCGCGCTCGCCGACCTCGGTGACGGCGACGTCGACGCGCTCATCCCAGGCTCGGTCGGCCGGATGCTGCGGGACCGAGCACGCGGGGTCGACCCACGCGACCTCGAACTCGAACTCGAGCCGGTGTCGGTCTCCGCCGAGGACACCTTCGCCCGCGACCTGATCGATCGCGAGCGCCTCCACGACGAGGTGAGGCGACTCTCCGAACTCGTCTCCGAGCGGCTGCGGAACGCCGGGCTTTCGGGCCGGACGGTGACCGCGAAGCTCCGGTACGGCGACTTCTCGATCCGGACGCGCTCCACGACCCTGCCCGCCGCTGTGGACGACCCGGGCGTGATCGGCGACGTCGCGTGCGGGCTCCTCGACCGCGGCCTTCGCGACCGCCCCGGGGCGCTCCGGCTCGTCGGCGTCGGCGTTTCTGGGCTCTCGCCGTACCGGCAGCTCACTCTGGAGGAGTCGTAGAGTCACGCGATGCTCTGAGGCCGCGTTCTGGGGGCTGGTCACCCTCGGCTCACTCTCGGGTGGGAGCGGCACTCGCGGCGTTCGCGCGACCGAGTCAGCGCATGATCGGGCTGGCGATGGCTTTCGGAGCCGGCGCGCTCATCGCGGCCGTCGCGTACGAGCTCGTGATCGACGCGTTCGCGAGCGATCTCCGACTCGCCTCGGTCGGCTTCGCCTGCGGCGCACTGACCTTCTACGTCGGCGACTGGCTCATCGACCGGAAGGGCGGCGAGGGCCGCAAGAGCATGACGGGCGAGAGCCAGCTGGCCGGGAACGCGAGCGCGATCGTCCTCGGGACAGCGCTCGACGGGTCCCCGAGACGTTCGTGCTGGGCACATCGCTGCTGCAGGAGGGCGCCGTGCCGGTCGCGGTCGTCGTCGGCGTGTTCGTCTCGAACGTGCCCGAGGCGCTCTCCGGGTCGGCGGGGCTCCTCGCAGCCGGCTGGACGCGCATGCGGGTCTTCCGGATGTGGACCTGGGTCGTCGTCGCCTCCGTCGTGTCGAGCGTGGCTTCGCCGTGGGCTTCGGCCTGTCCTAGCCTCGCAGGAGCGGGCGGGTCAAGCAGGTCGGCCCGCCGTCGCCCTTCCTCGAGATCTCGTCGCCCCGGTAGACGACCACGTCCACGCCGGCATACTCCATCCTCCTGCGCGTCTCGGGATTGCCGTCGAGCGCCAGCGCGCGACGTGGCCCGAGGGCGAGCACGTTCGACCCCTGCGTCTCGAACTCCTCGTCCGGCACCTCCACGACCTCGATTCCGCGCTCCGCGAGCAGGTCGAGCAGCCGGACGGGCGCGATCCGCGGGTACACGAGGGCGAGATCGCCGTCGAGTGGAGAGATGAAGGACATGAGGTGCATGACCTCGCCACGCCCGTTCCAGTGCGGAAGGTCGAAGGCGATCACCTCGACACCCGGGAACGCGCCGGCGAGCGCAGCGACCGCTTCCTGATTCGTGCGATAGCCGATCCCGACGAGTAGCGTCCGGTTGTCGAGCCACAGCGTGTCGCCACCCTCCACGAACACCGGCGCGAGCAACTCGACCACGATGGGGATACCGGTGGCGGCGAGGGCAGGCGCCAGTGCACCGGGCTCCGTCCGGCGCCCGTCCTTCCCGGGCCGCAGGAGCACTGCGCCCTGGTCCCCGATCAGCACCGGGTCGTAGACGTAGATCGCATCCGGGTTGCCCGGATCGTGGCGCGAGACCACGACCTCTGCGCCCGCGGCCTCGAGCAGGCCGCAGAAGGCCTCGTGCTCGGCCGCGGCCGACGCGTGGTCCGGGGCGGCGCGCCAACCGTACTCCCGCCAGTACTCGGAATCCTCCGCGAGCGGCGGGCGGACGAGCACGCGCTCGAGCCGTCCGGTCATCGAGGCCGAGCCGAAGCGAGGCATCGCGAGACGCTACACGGCGTTGGTGGGCTGGATCCCGTCGAGGAGCACGGCTCGAAGCGCAGAGACACAGAGCATCCCCATCGCCATGCGGGCGTCGCGCGTCGCGCTCGCGATGTGAGGGGTCAGGACGACGTTCTCCATTGCGAGCAGCTCCTCGCTGACAGCCGGCTCGTGCTCGAAGACGTCGAGCGCGGCGCCCGCGATCGTGGCTGACCTGAGAGCGGCGACCAGTGCGGCCTCGTCGACGACCGCCCCTCGGGCCGTGTTGATCAACACCGACGTGGACTGCATCGCCGCGAGGGCGGCCGCGTCGATCAGGTGGCGAGTCTCGGGAGTGAGCGGACAGTGCAAGGTG
>DATAET010000101.1:0-1757 GCA_036257855.1 Gaiellaceae bacterium
CCCATGGCAGCGCGCTCGTTCTCGTTTACGTCGGAATCGGTCACGGAGGGCCATCCCGACAAGATCGCAGACCAGATCTCCGACTCGGTCCTCGACGCGATCCTGAAGGACGACCCCAACGGGCGGGTCGCCTGCGAGACGCTGATCACGACCGGCCTCGTCATCGTGGCCGGCGAGATCACGACGGACATCTACGTCGACATCCGCGACGTCGTCCGTGACCGGATCGCCCAGATCGGCTACACGCGTGCGAAGTACGGGTTCGACTTCGAGACGTGCGGCGTGATGGTCGCGATCGACGGGCAGTCGCCTGACATCGCCCGTGGCGTGGACGAGTCCTACGAGGCACAGCACGGCGACGTCGACCCGCTCGACCTGCTCGGCGCCGGCGACCAGGGGATGATGTTCGGGTATGCGTCGCGGGAGACCGAGGAGCTCATGCCGATGCCGATCCTCGTGGCGCACCGGCTGACCCGCAGGCTCGCCGAGGTGCGAAAGGCGAACGTGCTCCCGTACCTGAGGCCGGACGGGAAGTCCCAGGTCACCGTGCGCTACGAGGTCGACGAGCACGGTCACCAGCGGCCAGTGGAGATCGAGCGCGTGCTCATCTCGACGCAACACCGCGACGGTCTCGACGTCGAGACGCTGCTCAAGCCCGACCTGCTCGAGCACGTGGTCGAGCCGATCCTGCACGCGGACTTCCGTGGGCACGTGGACACGTCGCGCCTCGGCGACAAGGACTTCCTGTATGTGAACCCGACCGGCAAGTTCGTGATCGGCGGCCCGATGGGAGACACCGGCCTGACCGGAAGGAAGATCGTCGTCGACACCTACGGCGGCGCCGCTCCCCATGGCGGGGGGGCGTTCTCGGGCAAGGATCCGACGAAGGTCGACCGCTCGGCGGCGTACGCCGCACGCTACGTCGCGAAGAACGTCGTCGCCGCCGGTCTTGCGGACCGTTGCCAGCTGCAGGTGGCGTACGCGATCGGGGTCGCGCACCCGATGAGCGTGAACGTCGACTGCTTCGGGACCGAGACGATCCCGCTCGCCAAGCTCACCGAGCTCGTGTCGGAGCACTTCGACCTGCGGCCGGGGGCGATCATTCGCGACCTCGACCTCATGCGTCCGATCTACGCGAAGACGGCCGCATACGGCCACTTCGGCCGCGACGATCGCGATTTCACCTGGGAGCGGACCGACAAGGCGGACGAACTCAAAGCTGCGGCGCAAGACCGGAGACCCGCTAGTGCGGACTCTCCGGTCGCGCAACGCCCCTAGAGGCGGCTGCTCCGCAGCCGCGTCGCGGCGACCCTTCTTTTGCGGCCGTGCTTCATCTGAAAACGACGAAGGCCCGCCGGGCGGGCCTTCGTCTGGAGGGCAGTCGATCGGAGGGAGTACAACAACCTTCAGTGGAGCGGTTCCGGGTGAGAGTCTCCTGTGAAGAGGCTAAGAGTTGCCTAAGAACCGCGAAGGGGCGCTGCCAGAAGCGCCCCTTCCGTCCTACGCCGTGACGCGTCCCTAGGCCGCGAACACCCTGGTCGCCAGACGCTCGGCCAGCCGCTCCAGCCGCTCGAGGATCGTGTCTGCGCGAGCCTGCGGGATCGTGCCTGCGGCGACCGCCTTCGCGAGCCGTTCCTTCGCGGGAGCGAGCATCGCAGCCTCGAGGGCGGCTTCGCTCTTGCCCTGCTTCGCGGCGAGGGCGGCGAGAGAGGTGCCCGGCAGCTGCTCCCGGAGCTCCTGCCGATCGAGGCCGAGGA
>DATAET010000102.1:0-3893 GCA_036257855.1 Gaiellaceae bacterium
CGCTCCTGGACGTGCTCCGGGACGACGATCCCGGGCACCTCGTTGTGCAGGCGCAACGCGAGCTGGTAGCTCCGCACGTAGAACACTCCGACGAGAAGCGGGATCGGGCACGTTCCGCCGAGACGCTCGAGGAACGCCTCGAGGTACGACAGGTCGAAGAGGACCTGCGTCATCGCAAACCGTGCGCCGGCCTCGAGCTTGTGCTCGAAGCGCTCGAGCTCGTAGTCGAGGTCGTCGGCCGCGGGGTTCACGGCGACACCGAGGAAGAACGACGTCGGAGCGTCGATCTCGCGACCGTTGTAGTCCTCGCCCGCGTTCATCCGCGTGATCATCTGCGAGAGGCCGATCGAGTCGATCTCGTACACACCCTGCGCGCCGGGGTAGTCCCCGGCCTCGGGAGGATCGCCCGTGACGGCGAGGATGTTGCGGATCCCCTCCGCGTGCGCGCCCAGGAGCATCGACTCGAGCCCCGCGATCGACGCATCGCGCGGCGTGAGGTGCGGGATCGTCTCGAGCCCGACGACACGCTCGATGGTGGCGGAAGCGATGAGCCCGCTCATCCGCGCGCGGGCTCGCGGATTGTCGTTCACGTCGACGACGTCCACGTGACCCGACGCCTGAAGGGCACGCGCGAGCTCGAGCATGGCGTGCGCGTTGCCTCCGCGCGGCGGGTCGATCTCGACCGAGACGAGGAACTCGCCTTCGCGGAGCTTGCGCTGGAGGAGCGTCTCTCGCTCGGGTGCGGCCGCGGAGACGACGAGCTCCCGCTCGCGGACGACGAGCTGCGTGTACGGGCTCCGCTCCTCGTCGACCGCGTTGCGGATCGCGGCGATCTCGGTCGGCGTCGTGCCGCAGCAGCCACCGATCAGGCGCGCGCCGAGCTCGCGTGCGTGTGCGGCGAACTCGGCGAAGTACTCGGGCGTTGCATGGGGGAAGATCACGCGCTCGCCCGCGAGACTCGCGAGGCCGACGTTCGGGAACGCCGCGAGCGGCTTGCCCGCTTCGCCCATTCGCTCGATCGCGCGGAGCGCGGCCTGCAGGCCGAGGCCGTGGTTGGCGCCGATGGCCGCGACGTCGAGCCCCGCGAGCGCAGCCGCCGCCTCCTCGGCCGACACGCCCCCGAGCGTCTGGGCGTCCTCGTCGAAGGTGAGCAGGCTCACGATCGGGAGCGCCGACACGCTGCGGACAGCACGTATCGCCGCGAGGAGCTCCTCCAGGTCGTAGAACGTCTCGACCATGAAGAGGTCGACGCCGCGGCCCTCGAGCAGGCCTGCCTGCTCGGCGAAGAGCGCCTCGCGATCGTTCGCTGGACCCCCGAGCGGCCCGATCGAGCCCGCGACGAAGACGTCGGATCCGGAGACCTCGCGCGCGTCGCGGGCGATCTTCACCGCAGCCTCGTTGATCGCAGCCACATCGTCCTCGAGGTAGTGCTCCGAGAGCTTCCGGCGATTCGCGCCGAAGGTGTTCGTCTCGATGAGGTCGGCGCCGGCGCGGATGAAGCCGAGGTGGAGCGAGAGGACGCTCTCCGGAGCGCGGAGATTCGCCTCCTCTGGACAGCGCAGCCGCGCGACGGCGCTCGAGACGAGCGTGCCCATCCCTCCGTCGCCGACGAGGGGAGGGCCGGTGGCGAGTCTCTCGGCGAAGCGGCTCACGCGCGCATTCCACCACGCGCGCCCGGACGGCTCGGGGCGGCGGCTGGTGTGGTGGTGAACCAAGGCCGTCAACGCACCTCGGGGGATCGGTCAAGCGCCTTCGGGTGACGCCCACGGTGGGGGATCCGACGACAGTGCGATCACTCACGGCGGGCAGCGATGCGGCGGCAGTCCGGGTGAGGTTACCGAGGGGTGAAGAGCAGTTCCTCCGTCGGAGGAGCTTGCCGGGGACGGAGAGCGGGGGCTTGGCGGCTACCCCGCTCCGTTCCCTTTCTGTGCGCGGATCGGGATTCGCAAGCGCGAATCCCGATCGCGCGAAAGCAGAGCAGACGCTCGCATGCCAGGTCACGATGTCGGTGGCCGAGTGCGCTCGCTCAAGCGCTTGCGGGCCGGTGCCGATAGCGAGAGCGACTCCCGGCTGGGGACTGACGGCAATCAGCCAGGCCTGGAGCACCGAGAAGGGGCGGCGGACGACGTCGCCCTTCTCATTTCTCATGCGCAGATCGAAATTGCGAGTGCAGATTTCGATCGCGCCAAGACCTTCGAGGCGCTCGCGAGCAAGGCTCGTAAGTCGGCGGCCGATAGCTCTCCTTCAGCCGTTTTCCGGTGAGACGTTGCTTCGTGAAGTCAGTCCGGGTGGACCGTGCGCCCTTCCATCCCTCCGGCGACGATTACGAGCTGCCCGGTCACGTGCCCGGAGAGCGTGTCCGAGGCGAGGACGACCACCTGGGCCGCGACGTCCTCGGGCTGCGCGACCTTGCGGAGGGCCATCGTGCGCGACAGCGCCCGAACCTGCTCGGCGTCGACGTGGCCGCGTGTCATGGGTGACTCAGTCCACCCGGGTGCGACGGCGTTGACCCGGCCGCGTGGGGCGATGCGGGCGATCTCGTTCTTCAGCGAGAGCAGGAGGCCGCCCGTCACGCCGGACTTCGCCGCCGCGTAGTCGGCATGGCCCGCCTCCCCGAAGACGCCCGCGGTCGAGCCGATGAGGACGAGCGAGCCGTGCCCGGTGCGCTCGACCTCACGCAGGAAGGCGCGCGCGACGAGAAAAGGGGACGTCAGGTTCTGGCGCAGTGTCTCCTCCCAGCACTCGAGCGGGAGCTCCCACACGGGCACGTCCTCGCTGGGCCACCTGCCGGCGACGGCCGCGCACACGTCGATCCGGCCGAGAGCGGCACGTGCCTCGCCGAAGAGACGATCCAACTCGGCCTCGGATGTGAGATCCGCCTGCGCGACCGGAGCGTCGCCGAGCTCGGCGGCGAGCGTCCGCGCTCGCTCTTCGCCGCCGTGGTAGTGGACGACGACGGAAGCGCCTTCCGCCGTGAACGCCCGCGCGCACGCCGACCCGATGCCGCCCGAGGCGCCGGTGACGATGACGCCCTTGCCCTCGAGCCCGCTATCGATGGGGAGCTCCTCTCGGCTCCCACGCGGCCTCGACCACGTAGCCGTCCGGGTCGAGGCACTTCACGCTGACGTACTCGGGCTCGTCCCACTCCTCGACGATCTGGACGCCGTCGCGGCGCAGACGCTCGCGGAACGAGCGGACGGACTCCGGGTCGGGCATGTGAACTCCGAAGTGCAGGAATGCGGGCAGCCGGATCGGCTCGTCCGTCGGCCCGAGGGCGAGTGAGAAGCCCTGGGCGTCGTAGAGCATGAGCACCCCGCCGTCGTAGCGGCGTGCAGGACGGGCGTCGAAGCCGAAGTACGACTCGTAGAAGCGCCGCGAGCGCTCCTGATCGGTGACGGCAAGGGCGAGGTGTTTCATCTTTGACGCCCCGAAGCTACTCCACTCTGCACCGCTCAACGGTTGTTGACATGACAGGGAGCGGGTGTCACATTCCCCCGACGAGCTCGGGCATGGGGCTCGCGTCGAGCAGTTCTCGACAACTGTCGGTTGCGCTCCGACGTCAAACAGGGAGTACACGAAGCGGGGGAGCGAAGGAGGAGCATGTCTATGCGGAAAGCCATCGTCGTCGGGGTCTCGGCCATGACCGCGGCCTGCGCCGTCGCGGCCTCGGTCGCAACGGCCGATTCCACGCGTGTCGCCAGTCCGGCGGCACCGAACTGCAAGCTGGCCACTACTGCGCTGACCGGCCCGTACACCGGCCCGGCCGGAAGCGCGGGGCTCGACCAGCGGAACTGGGGCCGCGTGTTCATCTCGAACTGGAACGCCGGCAAGGCGATTCCCGGCGTCCCGAAGAGCATGAAGCGGACGAAGCTGAAGGCCGTCGAGGCCGACAC
>DATAET010000103.1:0-4707 GCA_036257855.1 Gaiellaceae bacterium
CCGCGTGCAGGCACTTCGTCAGATCGACGCCTGGCCGGTGGAGTTCGCCGCAGCAGGGATCGTCGATCGGGACGGGCAGGTGTCCACGCATGGCGACGCGTCGCGCGTCGTTCGGCTCGCGTCGGTCTCGAAGCCCGTGGCCGCGCTCGCGGTCCTCGTCGCCGCCGAGGAAGGCGTCGTCGACCTCGACGAGCCGGCCGGACCTCCCGGATCGACCGTCCGGCATCTTCTCGCTCACACGTCCGGGCTGCCCTTCGAGGGGAGGGAGCCGATCTCGCGGCCCGGACAGCGGCGCATCTACTCGAACGAGGCGTTCCGGGTGCTCGCCGCCCACCTCGCCGCGGCCGCGCAGATGCCGTTCTCCGAGTACGTGCGAGAGGCAGTCTCGCGCCCGCTCGGCATCGGGCTCGACCCGGCCGGCGATCCCGGTTCGGGCATGCACGCCTCGCTGGACGACGTCCTTGCGGTTGGTCGGGAGCTCCTCGCGCCGCGCCTCGTCGCCGAGGAGACACGCGACGAGATGGTGAGCGTGCAGTTCCCGGGCCTCCCGGGCGTGCTCCCCGATCACGGCCGGTTCGACCCGCTCGACTGGGGCCTCGGTGTCCAGCTGAACACGCGCCCGTCGTCGTGGATGGGTAAGCGCACGTCGTCGCGCACGTTCGGTCACTTCGGCGGGAGCGGGACGTTCCTGTGGGTCGATCCGGACCCTGGGATCGCCTGCGTCGCGCTCACGACGCGGGAGTTCGGAGACTGGGCGAAGGACGTGTGGCCGCGGCTGGCCGACGCCGTGCTCGGCGAGCTCGGCGCCTAGGGCCTACGCCGCGACCGGGTCGTCGCCGTCGTCCGCGAAGAGCGGGCGCACGAGCTCGTCGAACGTCGTCTCGTCGCAGCTCGCGACGACGCACGGCGTCATCGCAGTGACCGTGGCGGTACGCGGAACGTGCATCGTCAGTGCGACCTCGCCGAAGAACTCTCCCGCCTTCAGGACTCGGCGCTCACCGAGCTCGGACTGCGACACCCCTGCGAGGCCGGAGAGGAGAACGAAGAACCGGTCGCCCGGCTCGCCCTCACGAATGAGGACGGTCCCCGAGGTCACCTCCTCGCGCTGCATCCGATCGGCGAGCTTGCCGAGCGTCTCGCCCGTGAGGTCGGCGAACAGGCCCACGCGGGCAAGCTCGGTCACCGAGGCGGGAACGTGTCGTGGAGACACGGAAATACGGTACCGGCGAAAGAACCGCGGGCCGGCGAACCGGCCCGTCGGTTAGGGGAGGGGGAGGGGGAAGCCTCGAACAAAAACTCGCTGGAAAGAGCTTCCTATCAGGTTACGCGCTGCGGGGGAAGTGCCGTCGGCTTCAGGCCGCGAAACCGAGCGAGCGCTCGAGCGCAGACTTGGGCTGCGCGCCGACTGCGGAGGCCGCGGGCTCGCCGTCCTTGAACAGGATCATCGTCGGGATCGACATCACGCCGTACTTCATGGACAGGGCCTGCTCCTCGTCGATGTTGACCTTCACGAGCTTGACCTCGTCCTTCCGCTCCTCTGCGATCTTCTCCAGAACCGGGGCGACGGCGTGGCAAGGACCGCACCACACGGCCCAGAAATCGACTATGACGGGTGTCTCGCTCTTCAGGACTTCCTGCTCGAAGGTCGCTTCCGTGACGTCAAGTGCCATAAGACTCATTTGTTCCTTTCATGTCTTTCATTTGCAAATGCCTTGTGGTTGAACGCCCGGCGACGCGGAATCCTTCCCCGCCAAACGCTTGCCTAGACTGATTCCACGTGGCGAAGATCTTCACACCCCTTCCGGACAAGCCCGACCATAACGCGCTCGAGCTCGAGATCCTCGAGCGCTGGGAACGCGAGGGGACGTTCGAGACGCTGCGCGAGCAGAACGCCGATGGCCCGCGATTCAGCTTCGTCGACGGTCCCGTGACCGCGAACAGGATGGTGCTCGCCATTCACACGGCCTGGGGACGAACCCTGAAGGACGTCTTCCAGCGCTACAAGGCGATGCGCGGGTTTCACCAGCGCTATCAGAACGGATTCGACTGCCAGGGCCTGTGGATCGAGGTGGGCGTGGAGCGCGAGCTCGGGCTCAACTCGAAGCGCGAGATCGAGGACTACGGGCTCGCCGAGTTCGCGCGCCGCTGCCGCGACGTGGTCGTCCGGTCCTCGAAGGCTCTCATCGACGGCTCGGTGCGACTGGGCCAGTGGATGGACTGGGGAAACGACTACTTCACGTTCTCCGACACGAACATCGAGTACATCTGGCGGTTCTTGCAGCTCGTGAACGAGCGCGGCTGGCTCTACCTGGGTCACCGCTCGACCGAGTGGTGCCCGCGCTGCGGCACGTCGCTCTCACAGCACGAGCTGACGCAGAGCGGCGTCTACCAGGATCGGACCGACCCCTCCCTCTTCGTGCGCTTTCCGCTGCTCGACCGGCCAGGGGAGTCGCTCGTCATCTGGACGACGACGCCGTGGACGTTGCCGGCGAACGTCGCGGCGGCCGTCAAGCCCGATGCCGAGTACGGACGGCGCGAAACCGGCGAATGGGTCGCGGTCTCCCGCTACCCGGACGAGTCGTTCGTGCAGGTCGTCCCTGGTGCTGAGCTCGTCGGTCTCCGCTACCGCGGTCCGTTCGACGACCTCGGCCCGGGCGGCGAGGTCGACCACCGGGTCATCCCGTGGGACGAGGTGTCGCTCGACGAGGGAACGGGAATCGTCCACATCGCCCCCGGCGCGGGACAGGAGGACTTCGAGCTCGGTCTCGTGCACGAGCTCCCGGTGTTGTCACCGGTGGACGAGGCGGGCCGTTTCTACGACACGTACGGCTGGCTGCACGGGCTCTCCACGACCGAGGCAGCCGATCAGATCGTGGGCCGTCTGGCCGAGACGGGCTTCCTCCTCCAGGCCGGGAGCTTCGAGCACCGCTATCCGCATTGCTGGCGCTGCGACACGCCGCTCATCTGGCGCGTGACCGACGACTGGCTCATCGCCGTCGACGAGCTGCGACAGCCTCTGCTGGACGCAAACGCGACCGTCGAGTGGACGCCGGCATACATGGGCAAGCGTATGGACGACTGGCTGCGCAACATGGGCGACTGGAACATCTCGCGGCGCCGCTACTACGGGCTCCCGCTGCCCTTCTACCCCTGCTCCTGCGGGCGGCTGAACGTCGTCGGCAGCAAGGCCGAACTGTTGGAGCGCGCGACCGGCCCGGTCGAGGAGCTCGAGGAGCTCCGACGCCCCTGGATCGACGAGGTCCGCATCCGCTGCGAGGCATGCGATGCCGAGGTCCAGCGCATCGCGGAGGTCGGCGACGTCTGGCTCGACGCCGGCATCGTGCCGTTCTCGACGCTGGGCTGGGAGAGCCCCGAGTACGTTCCGCAGGGGTACGCCACCGGCGCTGCGAGGGGGCTCACGACGGCCGATCTTCCGGATCACGCCTACTGGGAGCAGTGGTTCCCCGCGGACTGGGTCTCGGAGATGCGCGAGCAGATCCGGCTCTGGTTCTACTCGCAACTGTTCATGTCGGTCGCGCTGACGGGCCGGGCGCCGTTTCGCAGGGTGCTCGGGTACGAGAAGATGCTGGACGAGGAAGGCCGCGAGATGCATAGCTCGTGGGGGAACACGATCGACGCCCCCGACGCGTTCGCGCGCATGGGCGCGGACGTCATGCGGTGGCAATACTGCTCGCAGCCGCCGAACCAGAACCTCCTCTTCGGGTTCGGCCCGGCGCACGAGATCCAGCGGCAGCTGCTGACGCTCTGGAACTCCTGCAAGTTCCTCGTCGACTACGCGAACATCGAGGGCTGGCAGCCCGCGTACGCCGACCTGGCGGACGGCATCGACGCCGAGCTCGAGCCGCTCGACCGTTGGCTCGTCGAGCGCACGCATGCGCTCGTGGCCGAAGCGACGGCGGCCTACGAGAGCTGGCTCACCGTCGACGTCGTGCGCGCGTTCGAGGCCTTCGTCGACGACCTCTCGAACTGGTACATCCGCCGCTCTCGGCGTCGGTTCTGGGACGGCGACCCGGTCGCCCTGCGCACGCTCTGGTACGCGGTCGTCCAGGGCCTTCGCGTAGTCGCGCCGCTGATGCCGCTCCTCACCGACCACCTCTGGAGGGTCCTGACGAGCCCGTGCCAGGATGCTCCCACCTCGGTGCACCTCGCCGGCTGGCCCGAGACGGACCAGCCGGATGCGAATCTGCTCGCGGAGATCGACGAGCTCCGCCGCGTCGTCGAGCTCGGCCGGCAGGCCCGGGCGACATCGGGGCTCAAGCTCCGGCAACCACTCCGCGCTCTCGTCGTGGAGGGCGCCGCTCTCGCAGAGGGCCACGCGGACGAGATCGCCGACGAGCTCCGCGTCGCCGCGGTCTCCTTCGGGCAGGTCGAGGCCAGCGAGCTGCGCGTGAAGCCGAATCTCCCGGTGCTCGGCCCGAAGCTCGGCAAGGAGCTCGGCGCGGTCCGGGATCTGCTCCAGGCGGGCGACTTCGAGCAGCTCCCCGACGGCGGCGTCCGGGTCGCGGGTCACGACCTCACGCGCGACGAGGTGCTCGTCGAGCGTCACGGCAAGGAGGGCTGGGCGGTCGCCGCCTCGGACGGGCTCACGGTCGCGCTCGACCTCCACCTCGACGACGAGCTCGTGCGCAGGGGCCGTGTCTACGACCTCATCCATTCCGTCAACACGAAGCGCAAGGAGGACGGGCT
>DATAET010000104.1:0-1631 GCA_036257855.1 Gaiellaceae bacterium
GCTGAGACGCGACCGCGACACGACGAACAGGGTCGTCGAGACCGAGGGCCGAGTGGTGGGCCAGATCGCGAGCTTCGAGCTCGACGGTCAACGCGAGGTGACGTACTGGATCGGCCGGCAGGACTGGGGCCGGGGGATCGCGACTCGCGCTCTGCAGGAGTTCCTGACGACGATCGAGTTGGCCCGTCCGCTCTACGCCCGCGCGGCGAGCGACAACGCCGGCTCCATCCGCGTGCTCGAGAAATGCGGCTTTAGGCGCGTGGGAGGTGGGCGTGGGTTCGCACACGGACGCGGCGAGGAGACGGAGGAGGTCGTCCTCCGACTCGATGCATGACCTCCGTACAACTCCGTGACGGCGCGCCCTTGTCGGACCTGACGGCGCGCCCTCGTCGGACGCGGCCCTAAGGTTGCAGCGGTGATAGCTCGGCACCACCGGTCCGAAGGCACCGCCGTCGATAGCGGCCCGGGGAAGACGTCGGGTCTGCCGCTTCGGTCGTGGATGATGGTGGGAGTCTCGGCCTCCACATAGACGTGACCCTTTCGTTGCTTATTCAGGGGAGTAGCCGGTGCTTCGCGCCGGCAGCGCCACGCCTCGCGCCTGCGGCGCTCGCCCCCAGGGCGGCGGGACACCCGCGGTGACTGGGCGATGCATGTGCGGTCACGCCCGACCAGGCGTCCGCTACGCAACCTTCCGTCGTCCGCACTGCTGTGCGCCGGCCCGGCTGCGCCGCGCCCGCTGATCCCAGTCGGGATGATCGACGCGACGCCGCGATGGTGGCGATCGTCGAAGTCGCGCCCGGTCTCTGGATCTGGCGTCGTCAGGACGCTGCGAAGGTGACGTCCTTCGCTTCGACCGTGCCGGCCGTCCGCCCCGGAGCCTCATGATTGCCCCAGTAGAGATTTGTGTGCGCGATAACGAGTTCCGGCGGCGGCGCGCCCCAGGGCGAGAGATCCTCGGTCGTGTGCGCATCGCTGACGAGCGTCGCGTCATAGCCGCGAACGAGTGCGCCGTGCAACGTCGAGCGCACGCATTCGTCCGTCTGAGCGCCGACGACGACGAGGCGCCCGACGGCGAGGTCGGCGAGTACGGACTCGAGCGTCGTCTCCTCGAACGAGTCCGGATACCGCTTCTGGACGAGCGGCTCGCTCTCGTCCGGGCTCAACTCCGGGACGATCTTCCATTGCTCGCTTCCCTGCGCGAGGTTGTCGCTCGAGTGCTGCACCCAGACGACCGGAACCTCCGCCGCGCGAGCCTTCTCGACGACGGTGCCGACATTCGCGACGAGGGTGTCCCGCTCGTAGGCGCCGCCCACGACACCGTTCTGCACGTCGATCACGAGAAGTGCAATGTTCGGGCGGTTCTCGAGTGTCGTCATGGCCTCCCCCTGGGTCGCGGAGCTCGGACAGCCGGACGTTAGCGCGTTGAATACGGGCGCGGCGGGGTGTCCGTGCGGATGTGGCCAACGCTTGCCTGCCCAGGGGACATTCCGGAACTCACTGTCATTCTCGACGTCGTGGTGGCGTCCGGTGAGCGACGCAGACTCGGGCGGCGGCGGCTGACTCGATTCCCGCATGTCGCCCGAGGGCTGACTTGCCAGCGTTGTGTCGCCGCCGCCGATCCGAGACCGCCG
>DATAET010000105.1:0-5476 GCA_036257855.1 Gaiellaceae bacterium
CTCATGCGACGGACGCTCGGGGATCACATCTTCCCGCGCTACGTCGAGCTCAAGCGGCGTGAATGGGACGAGTACCGCGTCCAGGTGACCGAGTGGGAGAAGGGGAAATACCTCGCCGCCTTGTGACGATTCCCCTTGCAGTCAGCCGACGAAAGTCGGATGATGCGCGCTGCAGGGTACGCCGCAAGGCGAGCGGCGAGCCCTGTATCTGACGGCCGATCGCGGGCTCCCTGGTGTGGAGCCCGTGGTCGTTTCGGCGTGGGTGGAACCCACGGTTCCCCCCACGAGCCCCCCTCCCTTGCCGCTGCGTGCACTCATCCGCACGGGGCCTCTCGGCCGGCAGAGCCGGCCTCCGGCCTCACATGCCGTGCACCGACTGCCTCAGTCAGGTTTGCCGGACATGGCCCAAACGGCCACGAGCGCTGCTGCGAGTACGAGCCACGCGACGGCCATCGTCGCCTTGAGCAGCCCGGCGCCTCCGCCGCTCTTCAGGCGGCGCACGCCGATGCCGCCGAGGATCAGCGCGATGAGGACGAGCAGGGCGCCGAGGTCGGCGACCACGAAGCCGATGCTGAGCCAGGTCGGGTCGTCGACCCCGGAGGGAAGGTCGTCCCAGCCCTCGCGCGAATAGATCCACTGCGCGCCGATGCGCATGACGACGTAGCCGGGGAGCGCGACCGCGAGCAGCGTCCAGTACCCGAACCTCAGGAAGCGCGCGTCCCCGCGCGCGAAGGTGAGGATGCTCGCGCCGGCGAGGAGGCCCCCCGCGAGGATCATCGCGCCGAAGACGTGCACGAAGAGCGGGAAGTTCCAGTCAGTCGGCCGGTGCGCGGCGAGGAGGCTCGTCATGCGCCGGGCTTCCAGATCATGTCGATGATAAGGAGGAGGATCGCGAGCGAGGAGATCGCGAGCATGAGCTCACCCGACGACGAGCGGAACTCGCCCGGCTGGGCCGGTCGCCCGGCGGCTTTGAGCTCTTGCGCGTGCTCGAGGACCTTCTGGTACTCGGCACCGGCACGGCCGCCGGTCGCGCCGCCGATTGCCCAGAGGACGATGGCCGCGATGATCCAGCCCTCCCAGATCGCGTAGCCGTCCTTCGCGAACGCGAGCCAAATCCCGAAGATGATCGTTCCGAAGAAGCCGACGCCGATGATCCTGCCGCCGAGATCGCCGACGCGGCCGTACGTGATCCGAGCGTCCACGTCGGTCAGCGTGCGCGTGGCGACGACGAGTGTCCAGAAGAGGACCATCGACGCGACGAGTGCGAAGGCGCTCCAGAGGTGCAGCACCAAGACCCAGTCGCTGAAGCTCACGCCAGCCTCGATCCTACGACAATGACCTCAGTGGATGCGACGGCACGTCACCTCCGGCTTCTCACCGAGACGATCGCCACCGTCAACTCCTCGCTCGACCTGCAGGAGGTGCTGGAGCTCGTCGCGAGCAAGGTCGCGGACGCGCTCGAGACCGACGCCTGCTTCGTCTATCTGTATGACGAGCGTGCGGACGAGCTCGTGCTTCGCGCGACGCGCGGAAGCCGGGTCGACGAGATGACGCGCACGCCGCGCATGCGGCCGGGGGAGGGGATCACCGGCGTGGCCGCGGCCACGAGAGCGCCGGTCATGATCGCCGAGCAGGCCCATCTCGATCCACGCTTCAAGCAGTTCCCCAACCTGCCCGAGGACGAGTACGAGTCGATCCTCGCCGTGCCCATCCTCGCCCGGGACACGCTCGAGGGCGCCCTCAACGTCCGTACACGTGCGCCTCGTGCCTTCACGGGTGCCGAGATCGAGCTCCTCGTCGCGATCGCGTCGCAGGTGGCTCAGACGATCGCGCACGCACGGCTGTACGAGCGGGCGCAGCGGCGCGTCGCAGAGCTCGAGGCGCTCGCACGAATCTCCGAGGCGGTCTCGGAGTCGCTCTACCTCGAGGAGTCGCTCGAGGCGATCGTGGCGACGACGATGGAGTCGCTACACGCGAGCGGTGCCGCGCTCGTCCTCGAGGACGGGAAGATCGCTTGGCCGGAGGGTCGCCCGGGTGCGTACGCGGTCCGGATGCCCCTGCGCTGGAAGCGGCGGCAGATCGGCGAGCTGGTCTGCGACCGCGATACGCCGTTCTCGCCGGACGACGAAGCCCTGCTGGAGGCGATCGCCCACCACGCGGCGGTGGCGCTCGAGCACGGACGTGCGGTCATGCGAGGCGTGCTCGCCCAGGAGATCCACCACCGCGTGAAGAACAACCTGCAGTCGGTGGCATCGCTCCTTCGCCTGCAGGCGCGGGCGGAGCACGTCGATGCGCGCAAGTCGCTGCAGGACTCCGTCAACCGCATCCTGGCGATCGCCGCCGTGCACGAGGTCCTCACCGAGCATCGCGAGGACGACGTCGACCTCGGCGAGCTCGTCGACCGGCTGCGCGCGATGCTCGTCCAGGGGCTCGTCGCGGGCAAAGACGTCACGTCCGAGCTCGAGTCCGTGTCGCTCGCGGGCCAGCGTGCGACCGCGCTGGCGCTCGTCTTCACGGAGCTCTTCCAGAACGCGCTCGAGCACGGCGGGGACCACGTGACCGTCGCGCTCGAACGGCGGAACGGCGAGGTCGTCCTCACGATCTCCGACGACGGGGCGGGCATCGACGGCGACGGGAGCGGCACCGGGTTGTCCATCGTGCGCGCGCTCGTGCACGACGAGCTGCAGGGAGTCTTCGACCTCGAATCGGGCGCGGGGACGCGCGCGCGCGTCGTCTTCCCCGTGTAGAGGTACCCCGGGACGACGCCGCCTGCTGACAGGATGGCAGCGTGAGGGTTCTCATCGCCGAGGACGAGACGCTCATTCGCCTCGACCTCAGAGGACTGCTCGAGGCCGCGGGCTTCGAGGTCTGTGCCGAGGCGCGAGACGGTGAGGAGGCGGTGGAGCTCGCCCGCGAGACGGAGCCCGACGTCGCCCTTCTCGACGTGAAGATGCCGCGCCTCGACGGGATCGAGGCAGCGCGCCGCATGCTCGAGGAACGGCCGCTCCCGATCGTCATGGTGACCGCGTACGGCGAGCGCGAGCTCGTGTCGCGGGCGGTCGGGGCGGGCGTGTTCGGCTACCTCGTGAAGCCGTTCCGGGAGACCGACCTCCTCCCAGCCATTGCCACCGCCACGGCACGGCACGAGGAGCTCCGAGTTGTCCGCGAGGAGGCCGACTCGCTCGCCGAGGCGCTCGCCGCCCGCAAGGCGATCGAGCGGGCGAAGGGGATCCTCATGCACCGTGAAGGCCTCTCCGAGGACGAGGCCTTCGCACGGCTCCGCAAGGCGAGCCAGATCTCCGGCCGACCACTCAAGGTTGTCGCGGAGGCGCTGATCGCGACCATCGGCGAGCCGAGCCGGTAGTCCCTAGGTCGCGAGGAGTCTTTCCTCCTCGTGCCGCCGGTAGACCCTGAGGGCGAGCCATGCGCCGACGCCGACGAGCGCGAACGGGGCGAGGACGATGAGCAGCCCGAGGAGGACGATACCCTCCCAGGCGACGACGTTCAGCGCCTCGTCGATCGTGCGGTCGATGCGGGACGTCGGCGGAACTGCGCCCGACGCGCCCGGCGTCACGACGGCGACCTGGATCGTCGACATGCGGGCCTCCGCGTTCGTGGAGTCGATGCCCGTGCGCAGCTGGACGAGCTCGGCGCGAAGCGTCTGCAGCTTCGCGCGCAGCACCGCCTCGGTCTCGGGATCGAGCGACTCGGATTCGAGCCGTGCCCTGATCCTCGCGATCTGCCCGCGGACGCTCGCCTCGCGCTTCTGCAGCTCGTCGAGCGTCGCCTGCAGGTCGTCGATCGTCACCTGCTGAGAGACGATGCGGCCGAGTGCCGAGAGCCCTGCGATCGCCTCCTGGACCCTTGCGACGGGGACGCGGACGGTGAGCGACGCGCTCCCTTCCTCCCCGGTCGCGACCGACGACGAGACGACGTAGCCGCCGAGCGAGCGCGTCAGATCGAGCGCGCCCTGTGCCGCCCGCGAGACGGCGTCGGAGTTCCGCACCTCGAGCGTCATCGTCGCGCTGACCCGCTGTGCGCGGGACGTCGCGGAATCGCGCGTCGGTTCGCCAAGCTGCGCATTGACGCTGCCTGCGAGGCTGCCTGCGACGCTGCCCGCGGGCTTCGCGGCGGACTCGAGGGTTGCCGTGGCCGCCTGCTGGCGGAGCGCCGTCGGGTTGTCGGAGCGCGCGAGCCCGAGGACTCCGGCGGTCGCGAGTGCGAGCGCTGCCGCGGCGGGGACCGCGATCACGAGGCCGCGTCGCAGCGGAACGCGCAGCCGCCGGACCCTCCAGGACGAACGAGCCGGCTCCCCCACGGCGATCGCACGCACTCGCGCACGAAGCTCGGCCGGAGCGGACGGGCGCGTCGCCCGCAGCTCGTGGATCAGGTCAGACGACGACGTCATGGTCTCTCATCCTCTCTTCGAGCTTCGTCAGGGCCCGGCTCAATCGCGTGGAGACGGCGGTCGGCGTGAGCCCGAGCAGCCGTGCGGTCACCTCGCCCTCGAGGTCGAGGACGATGCGCAGGTACACGACCTCGCGCTCGCCGGCCGAAAGGGCCTGCAGCCCCTCCTCGAGGGCAGGCGAAAAGCCCATCTCCTCGCCGAACGAGTGCGTCTCACCGCGGGCAGGATCGGCTGCGCCCGCCCGCTCCTCGCGGCGTCGCCGCCTCGTGTCCGTACGGAACCAGTCGAGGGCCGTCGAGCGTGCGATCGCGAGCAGCCAGGCACGGGCCGTGCCGCGGCTCGGATCGAACTTCCTCCACCTGCGCAGGGCGGCCTCGAACGTCTCGCTCGTCAGGTCTTCCGCGACGGCCCAGTTCTTCGTGAAGTACAGGAGATAGCCGTACACGTCGTCGAGAAGCTCCTCGGCGACTGCGGCGAACGACGTCTCGGCCGGGTCGAGTGAGCGAGGAGCGTCGATCGTCACCGCATGCACGCCCTCTCTACGTCGCCGGGCCCTCCTGGCGTCACGTGGCGTGGGCCTCGTCGAACGCCGCCTCCCACCTTGCGAGGAGCGTGACGAGCTCGTCCCGGGCAGCGCGGTGGGCTCCGAGGACGTCCATGTTCGTCCAGTCGTCGGCCAGCGTGCGCTCGAGCTCGGCGATGCGCGACTCGACTGCGGCGATCTTCGCTTCGAGGAGCTCGAGCTCGGACGGCGTTTGCTTCGCAGGCCGTGGCTTCGGTGCCCGCGACGGGCTCACGGGCTCGGGCGGTTGCTCGTCCGCGGCGGCAGCCGTTCCGCGCTGGCGCTCCAGGTCCGCCCAGCCGCCGTCGTACGAGCGCAGCGTCCCCTCTTCGAAGGCGACGATGCGGCTCGGCACCGCGTCGAGAAGCGCACGATCGTGCGACACGAGCAGGATCGTCCCGGGGAACGCTTCGAGCGCGGCCTCGAGCGCCTCGCGGGACTCGACGTCCAGGTGGTTCGTCGGCTCGTCCAGCACGAGGAAGTTGGCGCCCGACGCGACGAGGAGC
>DATAET010000106.1:0-7798 GCA_036257855.1 Gaiellaceae bacterium
CTACGTCGTCGCCGCCGGTCCGACGCTCGACACCAACTTCCACGTCGTGGGGACGATCCTCGACCGCGCCTGGGTCGACGGTGACATGACGAAGTTCGAGCGCGGCGTCCAGACGGTCGCGGTCCCGGCGGGAGGCGCTGGTGTCTTCGACGTCAAGATCGACAAGCCGGGCATGTATCCCTTCGTGAGCCACGCTTTCGCGCACGTCGATCTCGGCCAGGTCGGCCTGCTCAGGGTCGGTAACGTAAAAGGCACCATGAGCCACTAACGGGAGCCCGTGGCCATGAGTGCCAATAGCGTAGAGGTCCCGCATCCCCGTGCAGCCGCCCCGAGATTGCGGCGCTACATCGCTTCTTCCGCGATGGCATCTGGCAAGGGACGATCAGGGATGTCGCCTCATGCATGGATCAACCTCTACTGGCTGCCACTCGGTGCGGGTGGCCACTCCGTCCGGCTGAATGGGCGTGTCTTCGAGCTCGTGGCAGCCGGACTCGCGCGACGACCCCGCTACGACCTCTACCACTCTGCACTCGAGGTCGAAGTACCTGAGGGACGGTTTGTGATCGAGCAGGCCCCGGCGCGGTGCGGCAGCGCCGAGCGGGGGGTCGTCGGCTCGGGCGCGGTGGGAGCGCGCGCTGCTGGACGCTTCCGGCTCTTCCGCTATGAGATCCGATGCTGGCTCGACGGCACGATCCCGGATATCGCCGAGGCGGTCGAAAGTCCGCAGCGCCTCAGCGACGATACCGAATGCGCAAGACGCCTCCTCGACCTGGTGCCGGAGGTGCCCACGCCCGTCTGGGGCCGCGACGAGCTCCGCGCGGGCGAGATGTGGAACTCGAACTCGCTCGTGTCGTGGCTCATCGCTAGCAGCGGGCTCGACGTCGAGTCGATCGCCCTACCCCGGGGCGGACGAGCTCCGGGGTGGCGCGCCGGCATCGTCGTCGCCCGCCGCCAGCAAGGGGAGGCGATGGTCAGCCGATGTGAAGTGGCAGAGGACAGGGTGTTCGACATGGAAAGGAAGGCATGACGTGGGAGACCAAACTTTCACGACGAACGATGCGCGAGACGTCGGCGAGCAGCTCGGCATCGATTGGGCGTCGAGCCCGTTCGACGTCGAGCAGTTCCGGGCCGGCATGGACGTCGAGCTCGAGCACGGGGCACGGGATCCAGCCACCGACGTCACAGGGGACGACCCTCTCCTCACCGGCAAGATCGCACTCGCGCACCTGAACGAGTTTCCGGACTACTACACACGGCTCGAGAAGATGGAAGAGCAAGCGAACGACGAGCATCGCGCCGAGTGACTGTCCGCGATCAAGGCGGCCGGAGGAGCGCGCGCACCGCCCGGGCGACCACGAGCTCCTCGCGCGCCTCGACCACGAGCACGCGCACTGCCGACTCTGAGCTCGCAATATCCCGGTCGGGAGCTGATCGTTCGTTCAGACGGGCGTCGAGCTCGACACCTAGGAAGGCCAGGCGTGCGCACACGGCCGCACGAACTCCCGGGGAGTGCTCCCCGACGCCGGCTGTGAAGACCAGCACGTCGAGTCCTTCCAGCGGTGTCGCCATCGCGGCGACGGCACCTGCGATCCGGTGGGCGTAGACGGCGAGCGCTAGGCGCGCACGTTCGTCTTCTCGTGCCGCTGCTTCCAGCTCGCGTATGTCGCCGCTCAGCCCGGACAGGCCCCTGAGACCTGATTCCTCATTCAGTACGCGCTCGAGTTCCTCGAACGACACAGCGTGCTGTCGCTGCACGTGGAGCAGGGCGCCAGGATCGACCGAGCCCGAGCGGGTCGTCATCGGCACACCCTCGAGAGGTGAGAAGCCCATCGTCGTGTCGATGGAGCGCCCGCCACGGACGGCCGTTATCGAGCAGCCACCACCGAGGTGGCAGACGACCAGCCGCAACGCCACCTGAGGGCGCTCCAGGAGATCCGGCGCTCGTTCCGCGCACCACTGCACGGAGAGGCCGTGGAAGCCGTAACGTCGGATACCCCACTCGTCCCGCCAGATCTGAGGCAGGGCGTACGTTGCAGCTTCAGCCGGAATCGTGGCGTGAAATGCCGTGTCGAAGACCGCGACCTGCGTCAGCCCGGGAAAGACGGCCGCCGCAGCATCGATGCCTGCGAGGGCGGGTGCGTTGTGCAGCGGCGCTATCGCCTCGAGCTCTTCGATGGACACGCGCACCTCCTGGTCGACGAGGGTCGGCGTGACGAAGCGCGGACCGCCGTGGACGACCCGGTGACCGATAGCGTCGACGTCAGACGCGCGAGCGGCCTCGAACGACTCGACGCTCTCGACGTGCTCGTCCTCGGAGACGAGACGAAGCTTCAGGCTCGTGGAGCCTGCGTTGACGACGAGGACCGCGCCCACGTGCTCAGTAGGGCCAGGTCCAGTCGCGGATCTCGGGATCGTCCTCGCCGTGCGCGCGCGTGTACGCGCGAGCCTGGAGTCGACGATCGACCATCTCCTGGCGCAGGTGAGCCGCGTGGGCGGCGACACCCGGAACACGATCGATCACGTCTATGACGAGATGGCAGCGATCGAGGTCGTTCAGCATTGCCATGTCGAAGGGCGTCGTCGTCGTTCCCTCCTCCTTGTAGCCGCGCACGTGCAGGTTGTTGTGGTTCGTACGTCGGTACGTGAGCCGATGGATCAACCACGGATAGCCGTGGTACGCGAAGACGATCGGGCGGTCCTTAGTGAAAAGTGAGTCGAATTCGGCGTCGGACAACCCATGGGGGTGCTCACTCTCCGGTTGCAGACGCATGAGATCCACCACGTTGACGACGCGGACCTTCAGCGACGGAAGCCGATCGCGCAGGATCGCTGCTGCCGCGACTGTCTCCAGTGTCGGGACGTCGCCGCAGCAAGCCAACACGACGTCCGGTTCCTCGTCCCCATCGCAGGAGGCCCACTCCCACATGCCGAGACCACGTGTGCAGTGGACGACCGCCTCGTCCATCGAGAGGTAGTTGAGCGCGGGCTGCTTGCCGGCGACTACGACGTTGACGTAGTTCCGGCTCCGCAGACAGTGATCGGCGACGGACAGGAGGGTGTTCGCGTCGGGTGGCAGGTAGACGCGGATGACCTCCGCCTTCTTGTTCACGACGTGATCGATGAAGCCGGGATCCTGGTGCGAGAAGCCGTTGTGGTCTTGCCGCCACACGTGCGAACTCAGCAGGTAATTGAGAGAAGCGACGGGTCGACGCCAGGGAATCCCGCGCGACACCTTCAACCACTTCGCGTGCTGGGTGAACATCGAGTCGACGATGTGGATGAACCCCTCGTAGCAGTTGAAGACGCCGTGGCGGCCCGTCAGCAGGTAGCCCTCGAGCCAGCCCTCACAGAGGTGCTCAGAGAGGATCTCCATGACGCGCCCGTCGGGCGCCAGGCCTTCGTCGGTGGCGAGAGTTTTGGCCGACCACGCCCGCGAGGTGACCTGGAACACGTCTCCAAGCCGGTTCGATTCAGTCTCGTCGGGTCCAAAAATCCGGAAGTTGTTGCGGTTCTCGCTCACCACGTCGCGGAGGAAGCTGCCGAGAGCCCGCATCGGCGCGGCAGACGTGGTTGCCGGCGCGGGAACCTCGACGCGGTAGTCGCGGAAGTCGGGTAATACGAGATCGCGGAGCAGTTCGCCGCCGTTGGCATGCGGGCTCGCACTCATCCGCGCATCGCCTTCCGGGGCCAGCGCGGCGAGGTCGGGCATGAGCGCCCCTTTTTCGTCGAAGAGCTCCTCCGGTCGGTAGCTACCCATCCACTCGGCGAGCAGTTCGAGATGCTTCGGGTTGTCGCGCACGTCTGCGATCGGTACCTGGTGCGAGCGCCATGTGCCCTCGACAGGAACGCCGTCCACCTCACGCGGGCATGTCCAGCCTTTCGGTGTGCGGAGAATCAACATCGGCCAGCTGGTCGACGAGGACGAGCCGCTTCGAGCGGACACCTGGATCGAGTCGATCGCGTCGAGGGCGTCGTCGAGTGCAGATGCGAACCGCTCGTGCACCGGCCCCGAGTCCTCGCCGTCGAACCCGCCGGAGACGATGACCGGATCCCAGCCGTACCCGTGGAACAGGTCGAGCAACTGCTCCTCGGGAATCCTTGCGAGCACGGTCGGGTTGGCGATCTTGTACCCGTTGAGGTGCACGATAGGGAGCACCGCTCCGTCTACAGCGGCGTTGAGGAACTTGTTCGAGTGCCAGCTCGCGGCGAGCGGGCCGGTCTCCGCCTCTCCATCACCGACGACGCATGCGACGAGAAGATCGGGATTGTCGAACGCAGCGCCGAATGCGTGCGACAACGCGTACCCGAGCTCACCGCCCTCGTGGATCGAGCCCGGGGTCTCGGGGGATGCATGGCTCGGAATCCCGCCAGGGAACGAGAACTGGCGGAACAACTTCCTCAGTCCGTCCTCGTCCTGGCCGATCTCGGGATAGAGCTCGCTATACGTTCCCTCGAGGTACGCCTGAGCAACGTTCGCTGGCCCTCCGTGACCGGGGCCGGTCACGAAGATGGCGTTGAGCTCCCGCTCGCGGATCGCACGGTTGAGGTGCGCGTAGACGAGGTTCAGGCCGGGCGCCGTGCCGAAGTGCCCGAGCAAGCGTGGCTTGACGTGCTCGGCGGTCAGCGGCTCCCGAAGCAATGGATTGTCGAGCAGGTAGATCTGACCCACCGCGAGGTAGTTCGCGGCACGCCAGTAGCGGTCGATCGCTTCTAGCGTCTCGGCGGCGGGACCGCTCATGACGCCTGATGCTATGGGAGGGTAGGCCAGTTCGTTTTCGTCATCGGACGAGCGTCGTCGCCCGGGCGAGCGAGGACATCGGGGCGGGCGCGCAAGCGGCTTGCGGCAAAGCCGCGACTTCGACATCTCGAAGATCGAGCACAGCCGCGGGAACGGAGTTCGACTGGATCGACGAGCGCGGAGACGTCTGCCGCGGGCGCTCGCCTCGATGCGATGTGCGGTGAACTACGCGGGCCGCATGTCCGTGCTCATGGTCAGATTGAGACTCGGACCATGGATGCGCTCACGGTCTTCCTCGTTGCGCTCGGAACCGCCCTGGCGACCGGCCTGGGAGCACTGCCGTTCTTCTTGGGCCGGCCAGGTCGCAGCTGGCTCGGTGTCGCGAACAGCCTCGCTTCAGGCTTCATGCTGGGTGCGGCCGCCGGCCTGTGCTACGAGGGTGCGCGATACGGAGCGGCGCGTACGGCCGCCGGTCTCGCAGCGGGAGTGATCTTCATCGCGGTCTCCGAAAGGCTCATGGGCGGACGCGGTCGCGAGCTCCATCTCGGATCGCTGCAAGGCGCAGACGCGCGCCGCGCTCTACTGATCGTAGGAGTCATGACTCTCCACTCGTTCGCGGAGGGGGTCGGGGTCGGTGTGGCCTTCGGGGTCGAGGAGACGTTCGGTGTTCTGATCGGCGTCGCGATCGCGGTGCACAACATTCCCGAGGGTCTCGCGATCAGCCTAGTTCTCGTCCCTCGCGGCACCTCGCCGCGCACCGCGGCAGCGTGGAGCATCTTCTCCAGCCTGCCGCAGCCCCTGATGGCAGTGCCGGCGTTTCTGTTCGTCGAAGAGTTCGCCGAGGTTCTGCCAATCGGACTTGGATTCGCAGCTGGGGCGATGGCATGGCTGGTGGTCGCCGACCTGTTGCCGGAAGCCCTTGCAGCGTCGAGACGCTGGACCGTGACTCTCATCGTCGCCGGCTCGGCTCTCTCGATGCTCGTGTTCATGCTGCTACTGCTCTGAGCCTGAGATTTCTGTGGCTGCTCGTAAACCGCACGCGACATCAGCACTCTCCCTGATGTCGCGACGCACCGGATCTCAGACGCTTGCGGTGACATCGTCGGGCGGAGCGCTGGGGCGGATGCGGCCCTCGACACAAGGAGTCTCACCTGCCGAAAGGAGGAAGTGATGTCACCCAAGGTTCTGGTCGCCTACGCGACCAAGCACGGGACCACGAGCGAAGTCGCCCAATCAATCGCTGGCACGCTCCAGGAGCTCGGACTCGTCGTCGAGGTCAGGGAGGCGCGACGCGTTGACGACATCGCACCGTACGAGGCGGTCGTCATCGGCGGCGGGCTGTACATGGGCAAGTGGCATGCGGATGCGAGGGACATGCTGAAGCGCCACCGGCACGAGCTGGCCGGGAAGCCTTTCGCCGTGTTCGGGATGGGCCCGGACTCGCTGGACGAATCGAAGGTTGGCGAGTCGCGAAGGCAGCTCGAGCGCTCACTCGCGGCAACACCGGAGCTCGAGCCGATTGCCGTGACGATCTTCGGCGGTGCCCTGAAGCCGGAAAGCTGGCGGTTCCCGTTCAACCGGTTGCCCGCGTTCGACGCGCGAGACTGGAATGCGATCCGCACGTGGACCGAGGAAGTAGCGGGCAAGCTCGCACCCGTAGTCGCCTAGCGAAGCGCCGAGCGCCGGATGTGAGGAGGGCTGATGAGCCAGGAGGCAGGCGGTCCTGTGTGTCGAGTCAGCCGGCTGCGGTTGGGGCTGCCCTCCGGCGCGCACCGGCAGTGATCGCGAGTGCCGCGAGCGCTGCTAGTAGGGCGCCGATTGCGAGCAACACGATGCCAACCCATAGCGCCGCGTCGAGCTCGGCTCCGATGCTCAGCTCAGAAGCGACTCCTCGCGACCCGTCCGAGTTCATGAGGACGGCGCTCCAGCTTCCGTCCTCTGGCTCCCATTCGAGGGTCTGCTGACCCGACCCGCTCGCGGAAGCGACCCAGAAGTCCTGATCGCCGGGAGGCGAGGTCGGTGCGCCGCCCGGGTGGTCCGAGTAGTCCGGGTTCTTCTCGATGTCCGTGACGACGGAGTATTCGACGCCGCTCAGGTACTCCTCGACATCGGTGTCCCGGGCGATGCCGATGAAGACGTCGCGATCGCTCTCGCTGCGGATGCGGACATCGCCGAGGATGGCACGTGCGGCGCTCTCGGAGCCGCCGAAGTCCACGTCGGCACTCTCGGAGACGATCGCGTACGTCGCCGTTGAGAAGTCCTCGCTCGGAGACATCAGGAAGCCGTCCTCGTCGCGCTGGGTTTGGTCGACCACGACAAGAGCCGTGCCGCCCGCGAGCAACCCGAGCGAGAGCAGCGCCGCAATGACGCCGACGACGATGAGGACGACGCGTCCGGCCCCGCCTCGCGTACGCGGCGCAGCCACGGGCTGCGCCGCAATCGTCTGAGTGGCGGGCGTCGGTTCGCCCGGAGGTGCGAACGCCTCGGGCGCTGGCGGCGCCGCACGCGCTACGGCCGTGGCTCCGGCCGGGTCGCCCCCGCCCTGGTCGAGCCGGAACGGCGGGTAGGTGTCTGTCATGAGGCCCACGTATGCGACGACCCGCGCCACCCAACGGTCGAGGCCGAGGACGAAGTCAAAGAGGCCGCGCGGATACCGCGCCAGGAAGAGGAGCGCGACTCCAGCGAAGAGCACCAAGGTCCAGATGAGCCCGCCGCCGTACCACCAGTGCCATCCGCCCCAGTCCTCGGCTCTGCCGGCCGCGGAGCCAGCTCCGCCGAGGAAGATCCCGAGCAGGATGTATTGAGGAATCGCGAGCAGCCACCACTTCACAAGCACGAGGCCGCGCGAGAGCCGCTCCGGGTACGCGATGTCGAGCGTCGCCGGGTAGTCGGATGCCTCGTCGAGCGTGAAAGGTGGGTAGCGGTCGGTGCCCAGCGCGCCGTACGAGTAGAACGACACGCGCCAGGTCCAGCGCAATACTCCGAGGTTGAAGTCGAAGATGCCCCTCGGGTAGCGGCCGGTGAACAGGATCGCGAAGAAAGCGACGATCGTGAGCACGA
>DATAET010000107.1:0-7784 GCA_036257855.1 Gaiellaceae bacterium
GCCTACGAGGAAAAGAGCCGGGCGCGGCGGGAGGGAAGCTCACGAGGAGCGACCTTTCCGCGCCCGTGGGCGCAACCTATAAGGGCCGCACTGCGTTGTCCAGGGTCGCAACCTAGAGTGCGACGAGTCCCCAGAGCTGCATGTCCGCCGCGAGAATCGCAACGGCGCACCAGCTCGCCAGTGCAGCGGTGAGCTTCGCGACGCGGAAGTCGGTGCCTCGACGGATGCGTTCGTCCTCCTTGGCGAGCTCTTCGATGCGCCGTAGTGCAGCCTCGGTCTGCTTCTCGGACCACTTGATCGGTTCGGGCTCGCCTTGCGTGCGCGTCTCTTCTCGATCCGACAAGTGGGCGCGCAGGTGGGCTGCAAGTCCCGGATCGACGAGCACGAGCTCCGGACTCAGGACCTCGACGGATGACACCAATGCGGACAAGTGCACCTCTCTGGATCGACGCCACTGCCAGACCGGAGCGCGGCGGCCTAGCCGCCACAAGCCGCCGCACGTTTATTCCGGTGGTTGGTAGACGCTTGGGGCGGGCAGAACCTGTGCGCGCAGAAGGGTGATCTTCAACGCTTCGTCGAAGCGTCCGCCGTCGACCGGTCGAGGAGTTGCAGCAGCTCGTGTGCGGCGAGCTCGATCTCCTTGTGCCGCCATTCGGCTGCGCGGTACTGGCAGGCAATCAGCCCGGTTCTGTGCAACCGGCGAAAGTCGCCGTAGACGAATGCGTAGCGAGCTTTCGTCTCGTCCGGAGCACCCTCTGTCAAGCCGAGATGCCATTCCGCGTACTCGTCCCAGCCATGAGCCGCGAGGTAGGCGTTTTGGGCTTCAGCCTTGGGCTGGACGTCTCCCCAGTCGGTGTCGAGAACGTACTGACGGGACGAGATGAGGCGCCTCGCCTTCTCGACAGCCCGCTCGTTGACCGCGTACGAAGCCATATGCGTCTTGCCGCGCCGTTCCCGGCACGGTCAGCACTGCAGGTACCCCGCTCGAAGCAGCTCGAATCTACGTGATCTCGGGAGTTCGGCTCACGGCGAGTCCGTAGACGACGAGCACCGCGAGCGCGATCATGCTGACTGCGAACCACGGCGCGGCTCCCATGATCAGGAAGCTGTTGACGATCACAAGGACAGCCCACAGATACGCGACGACCTTGCCGAACGTCCCGCCGCCGAGGAGGGAGTAGGCGGCGAAGATCGCCACGACCGCGATCACGAGATCCCACAGCCCCCAGGCCCACAGGTTGTCGCCGAACAACCCGAGCGTGAGGTCGTTCACCTTGTGACTGTCGGCGAGGTAGCTGATGCCGGAGATGATCCGGAGGAACCCCACCGAGAAGAGGACGATTGCCGCGAACATCGTCCAACCGCTCCGCCGTTCGAGCTCTTGCATCGACATCGACATCGCTTCGTCCTCCCGTTCTGAGGGTGAGAGGGCGGACATTCCAACATCCGGCACGTCCAGTCAAGTCCGGTCGCTCCGCCGGACTCGACTGGACCGGCGACGCCGCTACATGGACATGCGCGAGACGACGTCGTACTTCGTCACGGACGCCCGTCGGCCAGGAGTGTCCGAGGCAGGCATCGCGTCGAGGATCGCGTCCCCGGTTGCGTAGTCGGCCTCCGATTCGAAGAACACCACGACCAAAGACTTCTCGGCCTCCGGGTCGTGGAGGACGACAATCTCGGACGACGGCATCCCTTCCGGGGCCTGCCCGGACTCCATCTCTCGCTTCATCTCCTCGGCCCGGTCCTTGCCGACACCATCGAACAACACAACTCGTGCAACTGCCATGAGAGCCTCCTCGTCGGGTTCCGGAAGCCTATCCCTCGAGCGACGGTCGACACTCGGACGACTCGATGCAGGGATTGCACGCGAACGCGCACGCGCCGATGCTGAGGACATGATCTGGCCAGTTGCGGCACTGGCAGTCGGCCTTCTCGGTTTCCTGGTCGTCTACGGTTCGATCGTCCAGTCACGGCTGGCGTCGAGCCGAGACGCAGGCGAACCGAGCTAGGGCTTACTCGCCTCCGAAGCTTCGGACACCTCTCGGCGGTAGTCGAGCAACTCGCGCGCGACCGCGAGCAGAGATCCCGCGATTGGGATCGCGAAGAGCGCGCCGAAGATGCCGGCGAGCTGTGCGCCGATGAGCACCGCGCACAGGACGACAAGGGGCGAGAGCTCGACTGTGCGACCGTAGACGAGCGGCTGCAACAGCTGGTTCTCGAACTGCTGGTAGGCGATGAAGAAGGCGATGACGATGAGCGTCCGCATCCAGTCCGTCTCGATCGCGACGACGGTCGAGGCGATGATGGCAGCGATCGTCGCGCCTGCCAGCGGCACGAGATCGAGCACCGCCACGACGAGCCCGAGGGCGATCGCGTAATCGCTGCCGACGGCGAACAGCACGATCGTCGCGAGCGTTCCTGCGACGACGCTGATCGCGAGGTTGCCCGTCGCGTAGCCGCTGATCGACCTGTAGATGTCCCGCCCCACCCGCTCGAACCGCGGTCGCGCCTCGCTGGGAAGCAGCCCGAGCAGCATTGAGATCGTGCGCGGCCCCTCGAGCAGCATGAAGAACGTGAGGAAGATGATCGTCACGACGCCCGCGACGGCCGTGACCACACTGCGGACGATGTCGAGCGCAGGCTGGCTCAACCCGAGGACGCCGCCGACGCCACGCTCGTTGATCGCCGCACGGATGCGGTCGACGATCTGGTAGCGATCCTGGAGGAACCCGAGCGGGCCGCGGCCCGCGGTGAGATCGTCGATGAAGTCCGGCACCGCGTTCACGAAGTCCGTGACCTGCGAGACAAGCGGGGGGATCACGAGATAGCCGATCGCCGTGATGCCGAGGAGCGCGATCCCGAAGACGAGCGACGCGGCCCAGCCCCGGCGCAGGCCTCGGCGCTCGAAGGCCTCGACCGCAGGGTTCAGCGCGGCGGCGAGCACGCCCGCGATGAGGATCCACGTGAGCACCCTCCACGCGTTGTAGACGAGCAGCAGGGCAAGGCCCACGAGGACGACGATCCCGAGCGCCTGCAGGACCGTCCTCGGACGCACGACCACGACGCGAACCTCGGGAGCCGCCATGGACTGTGAGTTCGTCGCCGCAGGCGCCCTTCCCTGCGGCCGCCGCGGAAACCAACCGGACCCCTACGCGGGCACGGACGGAAGGCCGGCGAGCGCGAGGGCGACCTCTTCCTCCGCATATGCGTGGTCTTCGAGCTTGCCGGCGGCGTAGTCGATGTACGCCTGCATGTCGAAATGCCCATGCCCGCAGAGGTTGAAGAGGATCGCCTCCGACACGCCCTCCTCGCGACAGCGCGCTGCCTCGTCCATCGTGGCCTTCACGGCGTGGTTCGCCTCGGGGGCCGGGATGATCCCCTCGATCCGCGCGAACTCGACACCTGCCGCGAAGACCTCCGTCTGCGTGTAGGAGCGGGCTTCGATCAGGCCGAGCTCGTGGAGATGGCTCACCATCGGCGCCATGCCGTGGTAGCGAAGGCCGCCGGCATGGAATGGCGGCGGCACGAACGTCGAGCCGAGCGTGTGCATCTTCACGAGCGGGGTCAGGTGGCCGGTATCGCCGAAGTCGAAGGCGTACGTGCCCTTCGTGAGGCTCGGACAGGCGGCCGGCTCGACTGCGATGATGCGGATGCGCGACTCCTCGCGCAGCGCGCGCCCGATGAATGGGAAGGAGAGCCCGGAGAAGTTCGAGCCGCCCCCGGTGCACCCGATGAGCACGTCCGGGTAGTCCTCGGCCTCGTCCATCTGCATCTGCGCCT
The DNA here is from genome assembly GCA_036257855.1 of Gaiellaceae bacterium. GTDB lineage: Bacteria > Actinomycetota > Thermoleophilia > Gaiellales > Gaiellaceae > GMQP-bins7. The sequence continues at coordinate 3,784 of DATAET010000107.1, forward strand.
CCTCGCCGATGACGGTCTGGTGCATGAGGACGTGGTTGAGGACGGAGCCGAGGGAGTACTTCGTGTCCTCGTTGGGCGCCGCGGCCTCGACGGCCTCGGAGATGGCGATGCCGAGGCTGCCAGTCGAGTCGGGGTGCTCGGAGAGGATCGCGCGACCCGAGTTCGTCTCCTCCGAAGGGCTCGCGACGACCCGCGCTCCGAACGCTTCGATCAGTCCGCGTCGATAGGGCTTCTGGTCATAGGAGACCTTGACCATGTACACGTCGACCTCGAGCCCGAAGACGGCTCCCGCGAACGCGAGCGCCGAGCCCCACTGGCCGGCTCCGGTCTCCGTCGTCAGGCGCCGGACGCCCTCGGCCTTGTTGTAGTAGGCCTGCGCGACCGCGGTGTTCGGCTTGTGCGACCCCGTCGGCGATACGCCCTCGTACTTGTAGTAGATGCGTGCCGGGGTCTCGAGCGCCTGCTCGAGGCGACGGGCACGGTAGAGCGGCGTCGGCCTCCACTGCCGGTAGACCGAGCGGACCTCCTCGGGGATGGTGATGAGCCGGTCCGTCGAGACCTCCTGAAGGATGATCTGCATCGGGAAGAGCGGCGCGAGATCGTCTGGGCCGACGGGCTGCCCGGTGCCTGGATGGAGCACGGGCGGAGGCGGCGACGGGAGATCGGCGGCGATGTTGTACCAGGCCTCTGGCAGGCGGGTCTCGTCGAGGACGTACTTGACCTGGTCGTTCATCTCGCGCTCCTCTCCTCGGTCGGACGGGGTGCCCCGAGTCTGGCCGAGACCGCCCCGGCGGGCAAGCGGTAGGCTCAGCCGCCGATGGGGGTGCTCGCGTCGAACGTTGCCCGTGACGAGACGTTCGAGCGCCGCCGCGCTTCGATGGAGCAGCTGGTCGCGGAGCTTCGCGAGCGCTCTGCGCGCGTGGCCGCGGGTGGCGGCGCGAAGGCCGTCGAGCGGCACCGCTCGCGAGGGAAGCTCACCGCCCGCGAGCGCATCGACCGCCTGGTCGACCCCGGGACCGCCTTCCTCGAGCTGAACGCCCTCGCCGCATGGGAGCTCTACGACGGCGACGCTCCCTCCGCCGGGATCGCGACCGGAATCGGCGTCGTGGAAGGCAGGCAGTGCGTGATCGTCGCGAACGACGCGACGGTCAAGGGCGGTTCCTACTACCCGCTCACCGTGAAGAAGCACCTCCGCGCCCAGGAAGTCGCTCGCCAGAACCGGCTGCCGTGCCTCTACCTCGTCGATTCGGGCGGCGCGTTCCTCCCGCTCCAGGCGGAGGTCTTCCCCGACCGCGAGCACTTCGGGCGGATTTTCTTCAACCAAGCACGGCTCTCCGCGCTCGGGATCCCCCAGATCGCAGTCGTCATGGGCTCGTGCACCGCCGGCGGCGCCTACGTCCCCGCGATGTCGGACGAGACGGTGATCGTGCACGGCACCGGGACGATCTTCATCGGCGGGCCTCCGCTCGTGAAGGCGGCGACCGGGCAGGACGTCACGGCGGAGGAGCTCGGCGGCGCGGACGTCCACACCAGGCGGTCCGGCGTCGCCGACCACTTCGCGACCTCGGACGAGCACGCGCTCGCCATCGCGCGCGAGATCGTCCGCAACCTCGATCCTCCGCTCCCTTCGCCCTGGGAGCTATCCCCGCCCGAGCCCCCCGCCTGCGACCCCGCGGATCTCTACGGCCTCGTCCCCGAGGACTTCCGGCACGAGCTCGACGCGCGCGCCGTGATCGGCCGCATCGTCGACGGCTCACGGTTCCACGAGTTCAAGGAGCTGTACGGGACGACGCTCGTGTGCGGGTTCGCCCGGATCGAGGGCTATCCGGTCGGGATCCTCGCCAATCAGGGCGTGCTCTTCGCCGAGTCGTCGCAGAAGGGCGCGCACTTCATCGAACTCGCCTGCAAGCGCCGGGTGCCGCTCGTCTTCCTCCAGAACATCACCGGGTTCATGGTCGGCAAGGAGTACGAGGAGGGCGGCATCGCCCGCGACGGAGCCAAGCTGGTGATGGCGGTGGCCTGCGCGGACGTGCCGAAGTTCACGGTCGTCATGGGCGGCTCCTTCGGCGCGGGCAACTACGCGATGTGCGGCCGCGCGTACGAGCCGCGACAGCTGTGGATGTGGCCGAACGCGCGCATCTCCGTGATGGGAGGCGAGCAGGCGGCGACGGTGCTGACGATGGTCGGCGACGCCGACCCCGACGAGATCCGCGCGACCTACGAGGCCGAGGGCAACCCGTACTACTCGACCGCACGCCTCTGGGACGACGGGATCATCGACCCGCTCGACACGCGTCGCGTGCTCGCGCTCGGCCTGGGGGCCGCCGCCAACGCGCCCGTTCCGGAGACGACCTTCGGGATCTTCCGGATGTAGCCGTCACGCCGTAGGCTTGGCGCCATGAACACGATCGAACTGTCCGACGAAGAGCTCCGGCTCGTCGTTTCGGCCGTGCGCTCCTACCTCGACGACTTTGGCCACGAGGAGGCCGACCTGCTGCGAAGGCTCAAGGAGCTTCTCCGGAAGCTCGAAGCCGCAGCCGCTGCGTGATCGTTCGCCTCCTGATCTGGAACGTCTTCGAGTCGAAGACGAGCATCGACGAGCTGCGCGAGGCCGTGCCCGAGCTCACGCCGCCCGACCGCTGGATATGGAACGAGGCGTCAGACCGCTTCGGCGTGATCGTCGAGGGGGACGACCTGCCCGAGGCGATCGGCTGGGCCCAGGATCTCGTGGGCTCGGAGCCCGACGTCTACGAGGAGTGGGACTCCGAGTAGGAGAAGACGTCAGCCGCCCACGTGTCGAGCTCGTCGCGCTCGTCCGAGGTGAGCGGTCGAAGCGGCGCACGTACGACCTCGTGGACGGGAACGCCCTGGCGCGCGAGGAGCCGCTTGAGGGCAGCCTGGCGGGGGAACCGCTCGACGAACGCGCGGAGCTCTCCGAGCCTGGCAGCCCCGTCGGGCGTGGGATCGCGGACGACCGCCGCGACCTCGGCCGGGAACGCCGAGGCGAGCGCCGAGACGGCCCCGAGGGCTCCCTGAGCCATGCCGTCCGCGATGAGCGCCTCCGGCCCGACGAAGATGTCGAAGCCGGGCAGCACGTACTCGGCGAAACGCTCCCACGGCGTGTCCGAGACCTTGAGCCCTACGACGTTCGAGGCGTCCTGCCGAAGACGCTCGAGAACCGCCGGCGCGATCGCGTAGCCCGTGGTTGCGGCGAACTCGTACACGTAGAACGGCAACGGAGCGCACGCGGTCGCGGCTGCGAGGAAATGGCCGTACTGCGCCTTCTCGTCGAGCTTGAAGTACGGCGGGCCGATGACCACGACCGCGTCCGCCCCGACCTCGGCCGCGTGGGCGGCGAGCGTCACTGTGTCGGCGGTCGTCTGCGCACCGCAGTGCACGGCGACCTGCAGGCGGCGGTCCGACGCCTGGAGGAAGAGATCGGCGACGCGTCGGCGCTCCTCGACGCGGAGCAGGATGCCCTCGCCTGCCGTGCCGAGCGCGAGCATTCCGTCGAGGCCGGACTCGACGTAGAAGTCCGCCAGGGGACCGAACGCATCGTCGTCCACCTTCGTTCCGTGGTCGCGAAGCGGCGTGACCGACGCGGCGAGCGCACCGTGCAGGACCGACGTCATGGCGGAGCCTCCCCCGCGCGGACACGCCGCACTGTCTCGGCGATCCGCCTCTCTCGCGTGTCGGCGCGCTTCGCGCCCTCGACCCATTCGACGTACTCCCTGCGGTGCGTGAAGGAGAGGCGGTCGAAGCTTGCTCGCGCATCCGGGGCCGCCGCGAGAGCCGCCTTCAGGTCAGCGGGCGGCTCGACCGTCCGTGGCTCCGTGTCGAGCTCCATGGTCACGCGAACACGGTCGCCGGCGTCGACCCCGGTCGCGGCTTTCACCGCACGGTTGACGCCGATGAAGGCCTCGCCGCCGTAGACGCCGGGCGTGGTTCTCCACGTGTGTCCGCGGATCGTGACCTTCACAGACGGGCGCGCTCGGCCGAAC
>DATAET010000108.1:0-52480 GCA_036257855.1 Gaiellaceae bacterium
CGCTCGCGCGACGTTCCACGAGCAGTTCGTCGAGTGGGCGGACAGCGTCAACCGCGAAGGCGCGACGGAATACGAGGAGATCCTCGGCTACCACCTCGAGCAGGCCTACCGCTATCGCTCCGCCCTCGGGCCGATCGACGACCACGGGCGTGCGCTCGGGGTGGACGGCTCACAACGACTCGCGTCGGCGGGGCGGCGCGCATTCGCTCGCGGCGATGCGCCGGCGGCGGTGAACCTCCTCGGTCGTGCGGCTGCACTCCTTCCGGAGCGCGAGGACGCCCGCCTCACGCTCATGGCCGAATACGGGGAGGCGCTGCTACAGGCGGGTCGTTTCCAGGACGCGGATGCAGCCGTGGCGGAGACGATCGAGCTCGGGCGCGAGACGGGCGCGCGACAGGCGGTCGCGTGGGCGTCGCTCGTTCGCCTGCTCGTCCGCCTGCGCACAAGCGAACAGGAACACTGGCGCGACGAGGCGGCGGTCACGATCACCGAGGCGATGGCGGTATTCGAGGAGGCCGGCAACCCGGCCGGGCTCGCGATGGGCTGGCGGCTCCTGGCCTGGACGCACGGCGTGGCATGCCGATTCGGACTTGCCGCCGAGGCGCAGGAGTACGCGCTGGAGGAGGCGCGCCTCGCCGACGACGTCCGCCAGCAGAGTCGCGCTGCAACGGCGTACGCGGTGTGCGCAGTCTTCGGACCGACCCCAGTCTCCGAGGCGATCGACCGCTGCGAGCGCATGCTCGAGCAGGTTTCGGGCGACCGACATGCCGAGGGCATCCTGCACGGCTACGTCGCCACCCTCATCGCCATGCAGGGGGCGTTCGAGCGCGCACGGGAGCTCGTGGCGAGGGCACGCGCGCTTCTCGAGGAGCTCGGGCTCGAGGTCGAGGGCGCGCTCGTCGCCATCGAGGCCTGGCGCATCGAGATCCTCGCTGGCGACCCGGCTGCGGCGGAGAGCGAGCTGCGCGCTGCTTACGACGCTCTCGACGCGGTCGGCGAGAAGTACATCCTGTCGACGGTCGCCGGCCATATGGCGCGGACGCAGTACGCGCTCGGTCGCTTCGACGACGCAGAGCGCATGGGCACCCTCGTCGAAGAGCTCGCGACCGAGGACGACATCGACACGCAGGCGATGTGGCGCTGCGCACGGGCGAAGATGTTGGCCCGCCAGGGTTCGTTCGCGCAGGCTGAGGCCCTCGCGCGAGAGGCGCTCGAAATCCTCGCGCCGACCGACGGCGTCCTGCTGAAGTTCGGTGCGCTCCTCGACCTCGCCGAGGTGCAGCGGCTCGCAGGGCGCGCGGACGAGTCGAGGGCGGCGCTCGAGGAGGCACAAGCGCTCGCCGAGCTGAAGGGCAGTGTCGTCATGTCGAGCGCGGCGAGGGATCTCCTCGCCGCGCTCGACGACCGCTCACTCGTTTCGTAGCTCTCTACCCGACGCCGTAACCGCCGTTCCCGTTGCCCGGGCCGGTGATCCCGATCGTCGCGATCTTGGAGGACGCATCGACCACGGGGATTCCCGTCAGAACGTTGTGCTTCGGATCCGTGTTCGGGTCCAGCGTCACGAGAAAACCGTTGTGACGGACTTCGATGTCCTCGCCCTTGACTCCGGGGCCGACGTAGACCTTGATCGTCAGCTGGAAGCTGGCGGGGTACGTGACGCCGTCGAGCGGCGTGATGTTGAAGTCGACCACCTGCCCGGCGAAGCAGCCGGTGCTCGGACAGTTCACGTTATTGCTTCCGGCTGCCTTCTCCTCCACCGTGAGCCCGACGGCGAAGCCCGTCGTCCCGAGGGTCGCCCCAGTGCTGTACGGATTGCCCGCCGTGATCGGGTCCGTCTGCACGGCGTCGGTCGCTGTGTCCGAGAAGGTGCCGTCGAAGTCGGCCGAGCTGTCCAGCGTTGTAATCACGAAGGACGGCGTGAACGAGATGCTGACACTGCCGCGGTTGTTCCCCGTCGGCGACGAGTACCTGCCTGTGAAGTCCTGCCTCATCGACGTACCGGTCGGCGGGGACAGGAGCTCGTACGTCGCGGACTTCGTCGCACCACCCGTGCCCGCCGCGGTGAGCTTGGCGAAGTCGCACGTCAGCGTGCTTCCGCTCGCCGTGCAGAACGAGGGCAATGAGGAGAAGGTTCCGGCGGAAGCCGTATCGGTCACGATGACCGAATTGACGTTGTTGCCCCCAATGTTCGTGACCGTCAACAGGCACCCCGTGCTCCTGCCGGGCTTCACCGTGCCGGGCTGACACGAGATGGTCGCTTGCACCTGCTGCGTCGTCGCCGCCTGTCCCGCAGTTCCGACCGCCAATACCAGCAGCGCCCCCGCCGCGAGCGCGACGAGCGCCGACCCCAGAATCGTCCTACGAGCCATCATCCCCAGTACCCCTCTCTTGTCAGTGGCCGCAAAGAGCGGGCGTAAGCATAGACCGTTGAGATCTCAACGTCCAGGTTGCAAAGCGAGGGGTGGACATTAGGATGGCGCCGTGGCGCTGCGCCGCGACGCGAAGGTCGAGCTCCTGAAGAAGGTGCCGCTCTTCTCCGGGTGCTCGAAGAACGAGCTCCGCGAGCTCGCGAAGACCGCGGACGAGCTCGACGTGCGCGAAGGAACCGTGCTCACACGCGAGGGCAAGCGCGGCCGCGAGTTCTTCGTCCTCATCGACGGCACCGCGCAGGTGACGAGGAGCGGGAAGCGGATCGCCGACCTCGGCCCCGGCGACTGGCTGGGCGAGATCGCGCTCATCACGGACAGCCCGCGTACGGCGACCGTCACGACGACGTCGCCCGTCGACCTCCTCGTCATCACCGATCGCCGCTTCCACTCGGTCGTCGAGACCATGCCGTCGATCGCGCTCAAGGTGCTCTCCCGCGTCGGCGAGCGGCTCGCGCGCGACGCGCGAAGCTGATCGGATTCAGGAAATCGCAGCTTCGCCGAGGAGCGCTCTGACCTCGGCGAAGAAGTCGGCCTCGGGCTTCACGCGGTACTCGGGCCCGAGGGCGAGCGTCCGCTCGCCGAGCGACGTCTCGAGCGCGACGAACACCGGCGCGTCGCCCGGATAGTCGGCGACCAGCGTGGCGAGCTCGCGGATCAGGCCCGCCGGGGCCTGGCGGGCGTCGATGCGCAGCCGGACCTCACGTCGGACGAGCGCGGACTCGAACGCGCTCACCTCGCTCGCGACGAGCTTCGTCTCGCCGGCCTGCTTGTGGTCGACCCGCCCCTTCACGACGAGGATGCGGTCGGCCTCGAGCAACTCGCGCGCGGCTGCGTACGTCGAGTTGAAGACGACGACCTCCGCGCTTCCGGTGGGATCGTCGAGGGTCACGAAGACCATCGGCTCGCCGCGCTTCGTCGTGACCTGCTTCAGCGACGAGACGATCCCTCCGACCGTCACGAACTCACCGTCGCGCCGGCGCTCGAGGTCGCTCAACGCGCAGTCAGTCTTCCTGCGGAGCTCCGAGCGCACGCGCTCCAGCGGATGCTCCGAGACGTACAGGCCCAGCGTCTCCTTCTCCAGCCGGAGCAGCTCGCGCTCGTCGAACTCCGTGCTCGCGAGCGGCGGATGATGGACGTCGGCCGGCTGCTCGGCCTCGCCGAACGCCCCGTCGAAGATCGAGGCCTGGCCCGCGAGACGGTCGGCCGAGATGCGCTGGCCGTGCCCGAGCGCAGCGTCGAGCGCCGCGAGCATCCCCATTCGTGTCCCGCCAGTCGAGTCCAGCGCGCCGCACTTGACGAGCGACTCGAGCGCGCGCTTGTTCAAGACCTGAGGATCGACCCGCTCGGTCAGCTCCCAGATCGACTCGAAGGGCCCACCCTCGGTCCGCACGCGCACGATCGCGTCGGCCGCCGCCTCGCCCACGTTCTTCACGGCGTTGAGGCCGAAGTGGATGACGCCGCCGACGACCGCGAAGTCCTGTTGTGACGAGTTCACGTCGGGCGGGAGGACGTCGATGTCCATTTCCCGGCACGCGTTGACGTAGAACGGGACGCGGTCCTTCGTGTTCATCACCGAGGAGATCAGCGCCGCCATGTACTCCTTCGGGTGGTTCGCCTTCAGCCACGCCGTGCGGTAGGCGATCAGCGCGTAGCAGGCTGCGTGCGCCTTGTTGAAGGAGTAGTCCTGCGAGGACTCCATGTCCTTCCACAGCTGCTGTGCGACCGCGGGCGCGACCTGCTTCTCCGCGCACCCCTCGAGGAACTTGTCCTTGAGCGAGGCCATGAGGGCGTGGATCTTCTTGCCGATCGCCTTGCGGAGCGTCTCCGCCTCCGCGGGCGTGAAGCCAGCGAGCTCCTTGGCGATCTGCATGTACTGCTCCTGGTAGATGCAGATGGCGTACGTCTGCCCCGTGATCGCGTCGAGCCGCGGATCGGGGTAGCTCACGTGCTCGCGGCCGTTCTTCCGCGCCGCGTACGTCGGGATGTAGCCCATCGGCCCCGGACGGTAGAGCGCGACGAGCGCGATGAGGTCCTCGAACTCCGTGGGCTTCACCTGCCGGAGCGCGTCGCGCATTCCCGACGACTCGAACTGGAAGACGCCGGTCGATTCCCCGCGAGCGAGCATCGCGTACGTCTTCGCGTCGTCGAGCGCGATGGTGCCGATGTCGACCCCGCCCACGAGCTCGACGGCCTTGTCGATCACGTCGAGGTTCCGGAGGCCGAGGAAGTCCATCTTCAGCAGGCCGAGGTCGACGACGTCCCACATCCCGAGCTGGGTGACGACCTCCTGGTCGGATCCCTTCTGCTGGAGGGGCACGACCTCGATGAGCGGCTGCGCGCCGATCACGACGCCGGCCGCGTGAATCGAGTCCGCGCGGGTCAGCCCCTCGAGCGGCCGCGCGAGTTCGACGATCTCCTTCGCGATGGCGTCCGAGTCGACGGCCTGGCGGAGCTCGGCGCCCGACTTCAGCGCCGCCTCGAGGGTCTGGCCCGGGCCTTCGGGGACGAGCTTGGCGATCCGGTCGACGACCCCGTACGGGATGTCGAGCACGCGCCCGGCATCGCGGATCGCGGCTCGGGCCGCCATCGTCGAGAACGTGATGATCTGGGCGACACGGTCGCGCCCGTACTTCTCCGCGACGTAGTTGATGACCCGATCGCGACCGGCGACGGAGAAGTCGATGTCCATGTCCGGCAGGTCCTTGCGGGCCGGGTTGAGGAAGCGCTCGAAGAGGAGCCCGTAGCGCATCGGGTCGACGTCCGTGATCTCGAGGCAGTACGCGGCGAGCGACCCCGCCGCCGAGCCGCGCCCCGGGCCGACACTGATCCCGGTCTGCTTCGCGAAGTGGATGAAGTCCCAGACGATGAGGAAGTAGTCGGCGAACCCCATCTCCTTGATCGTCTTGAGCTCGAAGCGGAGGCGGTCCGTCAGCTCGGGGGTCGCCTTCCCGTAGCGCTTTACGAGTCCTTGCTCGCAGAGTTGGACGAGGTAGTCGAAGGCGTCCCTGCCCTCGGGGACGGGGTAGGTCGGCAGGAGGATGCGTCCGAGCTCGAGCTCGACGTTGCACCGCTCCGCCACTTCCAGCGTTCGCGCCAGCGCGTGCTCGAGGCCGGGGAAGTCGGCCGCCATCTCGTCGGGCGCCTTGAAGAAGAACTCGTTCGTGTCGAACTTCCAGTGCGCGGGATTCTTGAGCGTGTCGCCCGACTGGATGCAGAGGAGCGCCTCGTGCGCGAACGCGTCGCCCGCGTCGAGGTAGTGGACGTCACCGGTCGCGACGAGCGGAAGCCCGGTCTCCTCTGCGATCGCGATCAGCTCCGGGTTCACCTGCTGCTGCTCTGCCAGGCCGGCGTTCTGCAGCTCGACGTACGTCGAGTCGCGCCCGAAGATCTGGACGAGGCGGTCGAGGTCCAAGCGGGCGTCCTTCGGCCGCCCCTCGGAGAGCGCGCGCGAGACGCGGCCCGAGAGGCAGCCGGAGAGCGCGACGATCCCCTTCGCGTGCCGCTCGAGGAGCTCCCAGTCGACCCGCGGCTTGTAGTAGTAGCCCTCGAGGTAGCCGAGCGAAGAGAGCTTGATGAGGTTCGCGTAGCCCTCGTTCGTCTCCGCCAGGAGCGTGAGGTGCGCGTACCCCTTCGTCTGCGCCTTGCGGTCGTCGGCCACGTACAGCTCGCAGCCGACGACGGGCTTCACCCCGGCCTTCCGTGACTCGCGGTAGAGCTCGACCACACCGGCCAGGGAGCCGTGATCGGTGAGCGACACCGCGGGCATCTCGAGCCTCGCCGCCTTCTCCACGAGCGCGGGGATGCGACATGCGCCGTCGAGGATCGAGTACTCCGAGTGGACGTGCAAGTGGACGAAGCTGCCGGTGCTGGTCGCCGCCACGGGAGGGCCATCGTACTGTCCGGGTCCGACGGGGTCCGGCCGGCGCCCGGGCGGCTACTTAGGCCGCTTCGCCGGACCAGAGCTGATCCGCGAGGGATCGCCACGTGTCGCGGAGGTCGCTCCTCCCGGTCACGCGCTGGAGCTCCCAGTAGGCGCGTACGAGTGCCCCGAGATCCGGCTCGAGGTGCTCCCGGCGCCCCTCCTCGAGGACTCTCACGTACCACGAGGCCGGGTCGACGCCGGCTTCGGACGCGAGCGTGAGCGCGCGGTCGCGGAGCTCGTCGGACGAGGTCTCGGAACGAGGCATGCCTCGGCTATCGGCACCCGCGCGACGGCGATTGAGACGGTCCCCTCGGACGAGGTACCGGTCGGCAGACTGTGGCGTCGTGCGTCCGCCGACCGTCATCGACCCGGGCCGACTCATCGCCGGCCGACATCCCTGCGCATGGGGGCAAGAGAACGCCTGGACCGAGGTGAGGGAGCTGGAGCGAGCCGGGGTCACGCTGTTCCTCGACCTCACCCAGGAAGGCGAGCTCGACCCCTACTCCTCGCTCGTCGAGCCCCCGGCGCGTCACCTTCGCATGCCGATCCGGGACTTCGCCGTCCCGAGTCGAGAGCAACTCGTCGCCACGCTCGACGAGATCGACCGCGAGCTCGCGCGCGGCGGGCTCGTGTACGTCCACTGCTGGGCTGGCTGCGGCAGGACCGGCGTCGTCGTCGGCAGCTGGCTCGTCCGCCACGGGGCCGATCCGAAGGAGGCGCTCGACCGCATCGCGGAGGCCCGGGGGCTCGGCTGCCCACAGACACTCGAGCAGCGGCTCGTCGTGCTCGACTGGCGAGCCGGCGTGTAGGCCACTCAAACGAGTGAGCGAGCCGCGGGCGAGCGGCTCCGATACGAAGCTGGTGAGCCGGTCGCGCGGCAATCGGACGACCCCGACCTGCCGGAGCGCAGGTGCAGCTGCAACCGGATAGCCTCGCCGCCGTTCCTCCCTCCGAGGACGGTCGTACCCCCGGACCGGACACCCCGTCGGCGCTCGCGGCGCGTCTCGACGAGCTCGAGAGCTTCATCAGGGCGACGACGGAGCTCGTCGACCCGAAGGCTCTGAAGGAGCTCCGCCGTACGATCGACGCCCTCGCGAAGCGCGACCCCAAGTTCGAGGAACGCTTGACGCAGAGGGTGGGCGTTCTCGCGGACCGAATCGAGACCGTGGCGAAGACGGTATCGACGTCGTCCGCCGCGTTGGCCGGGAAGGACGGCGAGATCGTTCAGCTCCGTCGCGAGCTCGACGCGCAGCTCGCGCGAGTCGATGCGGCCATCCGGGAAGCCGGGCGAGGGGCCGATCCCCAGGAGCTCGCCGAGATCCGGCGCGCACTGGACGATCTCTCGAAGGTCTCCAAACAGCGAATGCCGCGCGGCCTGGAAGGTCGAGTCGACGAGCTCGCCGCGAAGTTCGAGCTCGTCTCGCAGCGGCTCGACTCGGTCTCGTCCACCGTCTCGACCACGGCCGCCGGGCTCGCCGGTCGCGAGGGCGAGATGAATGCGCTCCGTCGTGCGGTGGAGACAGGGAACGATCGCATCGGCGCCGAGCTCGGGGAGCTGCGACGGGCGGTCGACCCTCGCAGCGTCGCCGATGTGCGCCAGGAGCTCAAGGAGCTCGCGGACGAGACGGCGCGGAAGCTGTATGCGAACCGCCAGGTCATCGGCCAGGTTGCGACGAAGGTCGAGGCGCTCGGCGAGCGACTCGATGCCCTGGCGCAGGCATCGGGCTCGATGTCGAGCCGGCTGTCGGCGGCCGAGCAGAACGTCTCGGCCCACCATGCGTACATGGAGGAGAGCGGCGCGCACGTGAAGGCCGTGCTCTCACAGCAACGGGAATCGCTCACGGCGCTCGCCGCGCGGGCGGACGCGCTCGCGCAGGCTCAAGTCGAGGCGGCGCAGGCGCTCGAGGAGCGCATCTCGGCTGGGGGCGACCAGATCGAGAGCCTCGCGGGGCGGCTCGAGCAGCTCGACGTAACCGTCACGTCGACGAGCGAGCGTATCGATGCCCGCGACGACCGTCTCGAGGCGATGGAGCGCCGGTTCGAAGACGCGACCTCCGGCGCTAATGCGCTCGTCGCCGACCTTTCGCACGCGCTCGCGGAGCTCCCCGATCCGAACCGGATCGAGCAGGCACTCGCCGGCCGCATCGACGAGCTCGCAGAGCGAACTGCGTCGTTGAGCGACGAGCTCAGCCGAGTGGATACATCCCTCGCCGACGGGCTCGACTCCCTCACGGCGTCGGGATCGACCGTCGCCGACAACGTCGCGCAGCAGCAGCAACTGCTCGAGACGCTTGCGGCGCGAACGGCCGCGCTCGAGCAGTCGGAGGGACAGGCAGCCGAGGCGTTGGCGCAACGCGTCGCAGGACTAGGCGCCGCGCTCGACGGCCTCGCCGGCCGTCTCGAATCCGTGACGGACTCGATGACATCGACGGAGGGCGACGTCTCGAGGAGCGAGGAGGCGCTGTCGGACCTTCGTGCGTACGTGGAGGACGCCAGTGGACGCCTGACGTCGTTGCTGGCGGAGCACAGGCGGTCGCTCGCCCAGCAAACGGAGTCCCTAGCCGCGCTCACTGAGCGAACCGCGTCGCTCGAGGAGGCGGACGCCGAGGAGACGAGGATGCTCGACGAGCGGCGCTCGGAGACCGAGGCGACCGTCTCTTCCCTTTCCCAGCGCGTCGATACGCTCGCGGCGAGCCTCGGGTCCGCCGTCACGAGCCTCGACCTGAAGGAGCAGGAGCTCGCACAGCTGCAGGGGCGCTTCTCGGAATCGAGCTCCCGTATCGAGACCGTCGTCGAGGACATCCGAGATGCACTCAGCGCGCTTCCCGACGCATCGCCGGAAGCGCTCGACGAGATGGGCTCGAAGGTGGAGTCCAACGCCGCAGTCATGGCTTCCCTCGCGGCCCGCCTCGAAGGGCTCGAGGCTGCGCACGTCGAGCAGGTCCCTGTCCAGGTGTCCGAGCGCTTCGACCGTATCGAGGCGCGTATCGCAGCGGTCGCCGCCGAGATGGGCCGTGCGAAGACGCTCTGGCCCGTCGCGCTCAGGTCCCTCGAGGCTCGGCTCGACGACCTCGTCTCGCATGCGCCGGCTCACCAGGTCCCCACATCCCGGATGCCGGAGGCCGGATCGGAGGATCTGCTCGCCGGTCTGCGAGACAGCCTCCAGGCGATGGAAAGCGTGGCCGAGGAGGTTGCACGTGCGTCGGACGCGTGGACCTCGGACGAGCAGCAGCCAACTCCTGAGGGCCAAACGGCGCACCAGGATGCGCGCGAGGCGGCGAGCGGTGGGGCTCGCATCGTGCCGATACGGGTAAACGACCCCTAGGAACTCGACGACGATGCTGCGGCCGCTCGATGTCCTTCTCCTCCTGCTCGGTCGTTACGGCGGGTGGGCACGCGGCCGGATGGCGTACCGCGCGCTCACCGTGCTCGTGGTCGCCGAGCGGCCACGCAGCGGCGCTAGTCCTCGACGAAGTACGCCATGAGGATGGCGTCTACGAGCTCGCCTCCTCGCTCGTACTGGCGCTTCCGGTACCCCTCGGGCTCGAAGCCGAACGCGCGATAGAGCCCGAGCGCTGGCTCGTTCCACGGGAAGACATGGAGCTCGAGCTTGCGCACGCCTGCCGACCGTGCCCAGGTCACGGCCTCGTCGAGCAGCGCGGTGCCCACACCCCGCCGGCGGTGGCTCTCGGCGACCATCAGTCCGAGGTCCGCGACGTGCCTGCTCGCCGGATGCGGGTCGCGGGCGAGCGACAGGCGGCCGACGATACGGCCCTCGTCGTCGGCCACGAGCACGGTCGCGTCCGGGTGCCGCTGGACCGTGCGTAGGTACCTGCGCTCGTCGGAGGCCGAGCGCCACGGCCCGGTCCCGAGGATCCATCGCCCCTCCTCCCGCCCGACGCTCTCGGCGAGCTCGACGAGCGCACTCGCGTCGTGCGGGGTCGCCTGTCTGATCGTGGTCACGACACGACGATGCCGACGCCGCCCCGCCTCGGGTCGCCCGCAGCCTCGAATCCGCCCTCCTCGTCCCAGCCGACCGCCTGCACGCCGCCGAAGAACAGGTTGAGGCCGACCCAGCGGTTGACGTCCCACGACGACGGGAGCGAGAGGACGTCATGCTCGGACCAGCCGCCCTCGAGGTGCAGCGTCGTGCCCTCGACGTGGAGGCGGGGCGCACGGATTGCCGCAGCGACATGCATGCCGCAGAGAATCCTCCAGGTGACCTGGGCGATCGCACCCGCGAGCCGCACCGAGCCCGCGCTCCCGAGCACGAGCCGCGGTCGGAAGCCCTCGAGCACGAGCGTCGGCGTCATCATGCTGGCGAGCCGGTCGCCGGGCGCCTTCTCGTCGACCCCGATGACGTCGAGCTCGCCGAGCATGTTGTTGAGCTGCGTCCCCCCGCGGAAGATCCCCGAGCCCGACCCGAGCGTCGATGACAGCGCGGCCGCCGTTCCGCTTCCGTCGACGACCGAGATGTGCGTCGTCCCGGGGAGTGGCCCCGACCCGAGCGGCCCGTATCCGTCTGCGACGGCCCGTGCCTGGTCTGTGGGCGTCGGATCGGCCTTCGCCGAATAGAGCGCGAGAATGCGCTGCACGACGGCGCCTCCTTGGGTCGGCGTCGACCGCACCGTCTGCCCGAGCACGTCGCTGTCGAGCGGTGTCATCTCGATGACGCGATACTCGCGCAGGTCGTCGGCGTACTCGGGAATGAGCTCTGCGACCATCGCAGCGCCCGCATCACGCACACGCTCGAGCGTCCCACAGGCGTCGACGGTGCGCACGCGCTCGGGATCGCCGTAGATACGCCGGCCACCGTCCTCGCGCTCGAGGATGCCCGCGAGGATCCTGTGCAGCGTGACGCGCTCGGCGTCCCGCGCGAAGCCTTCGTGAGCCAGGACGACCGACGGATCGACGAGCTCACGCCACGGCCGCGTCGCGAAGCGTCGGTGCGCCTCCTCGAGGCCGATCAGCAGCCCCGGCACGGCGACCGATCCGGGGCCGATGTGGAACACCTGCGTCCCCGAGTCCCCGAAGTCGATGAGGAGCTCCTCCATCTCGCCGAGTCGAGCCGCGGGAACGCCGAAGAAGCAGTCGAGCACCGTCGTCTTGCCGGTCACCTCGTGCACGAGCAGGAACCCGCCGCCCGCGGGGCCGGTCAGCGGCCCCTCGGTCACGAACGCCGTGAACACCGCCGCGAGAAGGGCGTCGATCGCATTCCCGCCCTCGCGCAGGACGCGGGCGCCGGCCTCCGCCGTGAGCGGATGTCCGGCTGCGATCGCGCCTCGCATCCGCCGAGGGTACTGCGCGGCTAGCCGGTGTTCAGGAAGGACGGGAGGTCGGGGTCCCCCGTGCGGCTGGGCTCCGGGCCGAGCTCGAACTCGGGACGACCGGCCCGACGCCGCATCCCACCGAGACCCGTGGCGACGACCGTCACCCAGACCTGGCCCGTGAGTCGCGAGTCGACCGTGGCACCGAAGATGATGTTCGTCTCGTCCGTGGCGGTCTGTCGGACGACCTCGGCGGCGTCGTTGACCTCGACCAACGAGAGGTCGTCTCCGCCGGAGATCGAGAGGAGGATGCCGCGGGCGCGCACGATCTCCGCGTCGATGAGCGGCGAGCCGAGAGCCCGCTCCGCGGCCTCTCGTGCGCGATTCTGCCCGGTCGCGTACCCGATCCCCATGAGCGCCGACCCCGCGTCCTGCATCACCGTGCGGACGTCCGCGAAGTCGAGGTTGATGAGCCCCGGCGTCGTGATGAGGTCGCAGATGCCCTGCACTCCCTGGCGGAGCACGTCGTCGGCGATCTTGAACGCGTCGACCATCGAGGTCGACCTGTCGAGCACCTCCAGCAGCCGGTCGTTCGGGATGACGATCACGGTGTCGCAGGCCGCGCGAAGCTCGTCCACGCCGTTCTCCGCGGCCGACCGGCGGCGCGTGCCCTCGAAGCGGAACGGCGTCGTCACGATTCCGACCGTCAGCGCGCCGAGCTCGCGCGCGACCCGCGCGACGACAGGAGCCGCGCCGGTGCCGGTGCCGCCCCCCTCCCCGGCGGTGACGAACACCATGTCCGAGCCGCGCAGCGCGGCTCGGAGCTGGTCCATCGCGTCCTCGGCGGCGGCGCGCCCGACCGCCGGATCGGCGCCGGAGCCCAGCCCGTGCGTCAGACCCTCACCGATCGAGATCTTCGTCGGGGCGTCCGAGATCGCGAGCGCCTGGCGATCGGTGTTGACCGCGACGAAGTCGACCTGGGCGATCCCCGCATCCATCATGCGATGGATCGCGTTCAGCCCTGCGCCCCCGACTCCCACCACTCGGATTGCGGCGATGTACGCGGAGCCCTTCGGTGGCGGGACACGGTGGAGCCGAGGAGCCGGCTCGAGCATCGTCTGGAAGTACCGCGCTGCCGCTCGGGATGCGGCCGCCTCCGCCGAAACCTCTTCTTCGTGTACGACCGCGGGTGCGGCCGACACGGGTGGCTCGACGGGCTCCGGCGGCTTCGCGAAGTCCGGGACGTGCTCGACCGTCTCGTCGAGCGCAGCCTCGGCGCGTGCGTCTACGGACGCCTTCTCGGGCTCATGCGCGGCCTCGCCCTGCGAGCGCTGCGCGGCCTCGGTCTTGCGGAAGAGCTCGGCGAGCGGGCCCTCACGCATCGTCGCGCGCTTGCGCGCCATCGAGCACCTCCTTCGCGAGGTCGCGGTACGCCTGGGCCGCCGGCCCCGACGGTTCGTACTTGAGGACGGAGCTCCCCTTCACCGGAGCCTCCGCATACCGGACGGTCTTGCGGATCCGCGTGTCGTAGACGAGGTCGCCGAAGTGTTCCTCGAGGATCTCGATCGCCTCGCGCGCGTGCAACGTGCGTCCGTCGTACATGGTCGGAACGATGCCTTGCACGCGCACCCGCGGGTTGAGGTTCTCGCGGACCATCGCGAGCGTGTTCTCGAGCTGGACGAGCCCGCGGAGCGACAGGTACTCGCACTGGACGGGCACGATCACGCCGTCGGCGGCGACGAAGGCGTTGATCGTGAGCAGTCCGAGCGAGGGCGGAGTGTCGATCAGCACGTAGTCGTAGCGGTCGCGGACCTCGACGAGCGCCTTCTCCAGCGCACGCTCGCGACCGATGAGCGCGGACAGCGCGAGCTCGGCGCCCGCGAGGTCGATCGACGCCACGGCGATGTCGACCTCGACGGACGTGATCACGTCCGAGATCGGGATACGGTGGACGAGGACGTCGAACATCGAGCGCTCGATCGCGTCCGGGTTCATCCCCTGGCTCATCGTGAGGTTGCCCTGCGGATCGAGGTCGATCACGAGGACGCGATGGCCGAGCTCGTGGAGGGCGACGCCGAGGTTGAGCGTCGTCGTCGTCTTCGCGACGCCGCCCTTCTGGTTCGCGAGCGCGATGACGTTCGCCATCACGGCACCCTCGGGCGCCGGACCGGGACTGGGAGCGGGAGCCGGCTCGGGGACGGCATGGAGGCGCGGGGACTCGTCGTCGGCCGCCTTCGGCTCGTCATCGACCGGCTCGGGGACGGGCTCGGGGCGCGGCTGCAGCCGCGGGAGGAGTCTCGACAGCGCCATCTCCGCGTCACCTTCCCGCCCTCCGCGGAAAGTCCTTCAACCGTTCTCAGTCCTCCCGTTCCCATACGTCGAGCTGCTCGCCGACGCGCGTGAAGAGCCCGAGCCCACGGAAGAAGACCTTCCCCGACCGGGGGTAGAAGCACGAGTCGCCGGGGTCACGCGTGCCGTACATCAGCAGCGTCATGCCTTGTGCACCGCCACGGAAGGCGTGTGCGACACCGGTCGCCGGGGCCGCACGACGACCGCGCCGGCGCGCATGGCGTGCTCCTCCACGCCGCCCTCCTCGTACAGCAGCAGGTGACCGTCGCCCTCGAGGACGACGAAGATCTCCGACCGCGACGAGCACCCGGTCAGGCTCGACCACGTCCCGGCGATGTGGCCGCGCTCGCCCCGCCAGGTCCGCACGTCGTCCCAGTGCGAGATCACGCGCCGATCATGTCACGCGCCAAGGCCGCACGGAGGTCCGCGACGGCCTCGGCGGCTGCATCACCTCCTTCCTTCCGCGACCATGCCTCCGCGTCGACGAGCAACGCGCGTAGCTCCTCGACGAGATCGGACGCCGGCGCTCCCGCGCTGTCGAGCGCCTCGATTCGCTCGAGCCGCTCGAGGATCGCGCTCGACTCGTCCACGCAGCCAAAGTAGCCCTGGCCCGCTCACCGATGGGTAACGGCTTCGACGCGGCTCTGTGAATCGATACGGCTAGACAGCGACGGCGTGCGTCTCCGCGCGACGCTCGAGCCCGAGCAACTCGCGGTCGAGGTCGTGTACCAGTCGGTCGCGGTCACGCGAGCGCAGCACGGCGACGACCGCCCGACGCATGGCGTCGACTGCGGCCGCGGTCACGGATTGACCCTCTGCGAGCGCGACGAGCTCGCCGTACAGCTCCTCTCGTGCGCGTGCGTCCTCGCCGAGGAGAACACACGCCCGCATCGGCCACGTCGTGCCGAGCAGCACGCCGAGGGCGGCGCGCATCTGCTCGCCTCGGAAGGGCTCGTTCTGGAAGAGCGAGAGCTCCCAGCGATCGAGCGCGTCGGACAGCTCCGGATCGCCGTCGGCGTCGCCGAGCGCAGCGAGCACCTCGACCGCAATCGGCGCGCGGAAGGCGTCCAGGCGCGATGCCTCCCCGGGAGGCTGTGTGGCCGCAATCGGGAGCACGGGCTGGATGCCGAAGGGACGCCCGTCGAGCGTCTCGAAGAGGACGGGGCCTGCCGCGACCGAGGCTGCCGTCGTCAGCCTGAGCGCGCTCACCGCGTCCGCGATCTCGGCCGGCGCGTCCGGCGGCGCCACGCCAACGTCGAGCTCGTGACGAACCTCGATCGCCAGGAGGCGGTCCGGCTCGCGTCCGAAGTCGCGGGGAAGAAGCGCTCTCGACTCCGGCCAGTGGCTCGCGAGCTCGCCCGACACGAACGGGCGGACGACGAGACCGGCGCCGAGCTCCGTGGGCTTCGCGATCGAGATCCCGACGAGCGGAGCGAGCGCGACGTACCGGCGGCGCTTGCCGAAGAGCGACGACTCGAGGTCGGCGTACGCCTTCTCGAATGCCTCGTCGTCCCAGTCGAAGCCTCCGCAGGCCTCCGCGGTGGAGATGAGAACGCCGAGCAGCACCGTGCGGAAGAGCGCTTCGTCCTCGCCCGCGTGACGGCTCGCGTGGGCACGGGCGAAGATCGCGGCCGCCGGCTCGCGGCGCAGCTCCTCGACGGCGAGCCGAGCATCCTCGCGCACCCGGAGCTCGGCCTCGTGGTCCTCGATGAACGACCGGACGAGCGGTCGGAGCTCGTACAGGGACGGACCGCGGCGCTCGACGTGCTCTTCGAATGCGAACGGGAGCTCTGCGCCCTCCTCGAGCTCGCGTCCGAGCAGGACGAACGACCCGAGTACGAAGCCACGGAGCAGCGGGTAGAGATGCGGCGCGCGCACGGCCACGTCTCCGGGTACGCGTCGGACTCGCCGTCTCCTGCGTTACGGACGCAGCACCGCGCGGCGCGGGCCTGCGAGGAAGCCCGATTCGACGAGGAGGCCCATGACCTCGGTCTCGACCACGGGCTCGCCGTCGAAGCGCTCGACCGCGAGCCGCTTTGCTCCGCCCGCCTTCACGTGCGCCACGAGCGCGGCGAGCGCGGGACGCAACCAGTCCGGGTCGGGGTCACGCAAGGGAACGAGTGAGCGGCCTCCGCGCTCGACGAAGAGAGCCGCGTCGCCGTCGAGGAGCACCACCCAGGCGCCGGCGACGCGCGCCGCCCGCGCTCCCGAGCGGCGCGGCCACGGGAGCGATGCTCCGTACGGCTGCGCGGGATCGGCGGCGGCGAGCACCAGCGCCTCCGTCCGGTCCTCTGCACGGCCGACCGAGCGAAGCTCGCGTAGCCGCTCGACGGCCCCCGGGAGCGCAAACTGCGCGCCTCCGAGACCCTCGACGAAGTACCCGCGCCGGCAGACGCCGAGCGTCTCGAGCGCCTTCAGCTCCCCGTACACGGCCCCGTACCCGCCCCGGATCCCCTCGCCGCGCGCGCTGTCGCGCGTGACGATTCCCTGCCGCTCGAGGAGGAGCTCGGCGAGGGCACGGCGGTCGGCGACCTCGGCGAAGAGGGGAGCCGTGAGAGACCATCTGCCCTGCGTCGGCGAGACGGTTCCCCTCCGCGACCGGGCGAACCGACGGCCGGGCCGCTCGGGCCGCGGGAGCTCGTATCGTCGCGCAGCACGGAGTGGAGCCCAGGAGTCGTTCGTGACCTCGCCCGCCCAGACGAGCTCCCAGAGAGCCGTGAGCGCCTCCTCCGCGGCGACTCCCGTCGCCTCCACGAGGTCGGGCCAGAAGAGCGCCCGCTCGGCGAGCGCGGAGCGCAACGCGACAGCCGACGAGCTCTCCGGAGGCGGGTCGCCCGCGGGCGGCCCGAGCAGGTGCGCATCGTCGCGGAAGTACACGGCAACCCGCTCGAGACCGGCGCCGACCCAGACGACCTCGCCCGAGGCGCAGAGCGCGTCGAGATCGGCCGATCTGAAGAACGGAACGCGCCTGGCTAGAACGTCGCTCTCCCAGAGCGTGGCGGGGAGCGGGAGGGCCTGGAGCGGGACGAGCGCCTCGCGAAGGCCCTGCCGTCGGCCGATTCCGTGCCAGGCGGGGAGGAATCGGCCGAACGCCCCCTGCTCGGCGGGCTCGACCTCGCGCCGCAACACCGCGAGCGTGGCGCGACGGATCCTGCGCAGCACGTCGGGGTCGCACCACTCGCGCTCGGAGCCTCCGGGCCGCAACTCGCCCCGGACGAGCTCGTCCGCGAGCTCGAGGGACGCGAGCTCGGCGTCGATCCGGCCGTGCTCGAGGCCGAACCGGTCTGCGGCCTCGGCCGTCGTGAACGGGCCTCGCGTCTTCGCGAACCGCCTGAGCACGGAACGGAGGGGGCGCTCGACGGGCTCGAGGAACACGTCCGGCACGCCGCCCGGGGGCACGGCACCGAACGCGTCGCGGACGAGCCCGGCGTCCTCGATCGCGACGAGGAGCTCCCTCGCTCCGTGTCGCAAGCGAATCGCGCGCCGCTCCCGGAGGAGCGTCTCGGCGATGCCTGCGTCGGCCTCGTCCCCCAGCAGCGGCCCGGCGCGGCGGAGGAGATCGTGCAGGTCGTCGGCGTTTCGGGGGACGGGGCGCAGCGACGACTCGACCTGCTCGACGGCCCCGGGGTCGATGAGGTCGCGGAGCTCCTCGATCCCCATGAGCTCACGGAGCAGGTCGCGGTCGAGCGAGAGGGCCTGGGCACGCCGCTCCTCGGGCGGCGTGTCGTCCTCGTACATGTACGTCGCGACGTAATCGAACAAGAGGGACGAGGCCAGCGGCGACGCCGAAGCGGTCTCGACCTCGACGACCGCGAGGGAGCGCGTCTGGATCCCGCGCAGGATCCCGCGCAGGGCGGGCAGGTCGAAGACGTCCTGGAGGCACTCCCTGAACGTCTCGAGCACGATCGGGAACTGCGGGTAGCGGCGCGCAACCTGGAGCAGGCTCTGCGCTTTCAGCCTCTGCTGCCAGAGGGGTGTGCGCTGGCCCGGGCGCCGACGCGGGATGAGCAGCGCGCGCGCGGCGTTCTCGCGGAAGCGCGCCCCGTACAGCGCCGACTGCGCGAGCTCCCCGAGGAGGAGATCCTCGATCTCCTCCGGCTCGAGCAGGAGGTCCGCCAGCGGTGGTGGCGCGTCCGCGTCCGGGAAGTGGATCGCGATGCCGTCGTCCGACCACAGCGACTGGACGTCGAGGTCGAGTGAGTCGCGCAGGCGCGAGCGGAGCGCCATCGCCCACGGTGCGTGCACGCGGCCGCCGAACGGCGAGAGGATGCAGACCCGCCAGTCCCCGATCTCGTCGCGGAAGCGCTCGACGACGACGGAGCGGTCGGAGGGGACGACACCGGTAGCGGCCTCCTGGTCGCGGAGGAGCGTGAGGAGGTTGCGGGCGGCAAGGGGCTCGAGTGCGTACTCGCCCTCGAGGCGCTCGAGCGCAGCCTCGTCGGCGAGCGCTGCGAGCTCTCGCGCCGCCCGACCGATCTTCTCGCCGAGCTCCGCAGGACGCCCGACGCCCTCTCCCTTCCAGAACGGAGCGATGCCCGGAACCCCCGGCGCGGGGGTGACGAGGACCCGGTCCCGCGTGATGTCCTCGATCCGCCACGTCGACGCGCCCAGGACGAACGTCTGGCCCTCGCGCGCCTCGTACACCATCTCCTCGTCGAGCTCGCCCACCCGACCTCCGCCGTCCGCGAGGAAGACCCCGAACAGCCCGCGGTCAGGAATCGTCCCTGCGTTCGTGACGGCGAGCCGTCTGGCCCCGGAGCGCCCGCGGACGGTTCCGGCGGTCCGATCCCACACGATCCGCGGGCGGAGCTCCGCGAACTCGTCGGAGGGGTAGCGGCCCGCGAGCATGTCGAGAACGTTCTCGAGCTGGGCGCGCGAGAGCTCGGCGAACGGGTACGCGCGTCGCGCGAGCTCGTGGAGCTCGGACACGGAGATCTCCTCGTCGGCGCAGATCGCGACGGTCTGCTGCGCGAGGACGTCCAGCGGGTTCCGAGGGATGCGCGTCTCCTCGATCTCGCCCTCGCGCATCGCGCGCGCCACCACGGCCGACTCGAGGAGGTCGGCCCGGAACTTCGGGAAGATGCGCCCCTTCGAGACCGTGTGCAGCTCGTGCCCTGCCCGACCCACCCGCTGCAGGCCGCGCGCGACGGACTTGGGGCTCTCCACCTGGATCACGAGGTCGACCGCGCCCATGTCGATTCCGAGCTCGAGCGACGAGGTGGCGACGAGGCACGGGATCCGACCTGCCTTCAGCAGCTCCTCGACGACGACGCGCTGCTCGCGCGCGAGCGAGCCGTGGTGTGCGCGGGCCAGCTCCTCCTCGGCGAGCTCGTTGATCCGGAGCGCGAGGCGTTCGGCGAGACGCCGGTTGTTGACGAACACGATCGTCGAGCGGTGCGCGCGGACGAGCTCGAGGATGGCCGGGTAGATCGAGGGCCAGATCGAGCGGCTGGACCTTTCGACACCGACGCCGAGCTCGACGCCGTCGGCGAGCGGTGGAACGGAGAGCTCGGCCGTCGTCCCGAGCTCGCGCATGTCCTCGACCGGGACGACGACGCGCAGGTCGAGCTCCTTGCGGACGCCGGCATCGACGAGGCGGATGTCACGGCCCGTGCCGGCGACGAACCTGCCGATCTCCTCGAGGGGCCGCTGCGTGGCGGAGAGCCCCACCCGTTGGAAGGGCGCATCGACGAGTCGCTCGAGCCGTTCCAGCGACAATGCGAGGTGCGCGCCGCGCTTCGTTCCGGCGACCGCGTGTACCTCGTCGACGATCACCGTCTCGATCCCCCGCAGGGTCTCGCGTGCCTGGGACGTGAGCAGCAGGAACAACGACTCCGGGGTCGTGATGAGGATGTCTGGAGGCGTCCGGAGCATTCGCCGCCGCTCCTCGGGCGGGGTGTCTCCGGTGCGCACGGCCACCTGGAGCCTCGACTCGAGACCCGCGAGCGGGCTGCGCAGGTTTCGCTCGATGTCGTAGTTGAGGGCCTTGAGCGGCGAGACGTAGAGCAATCGGAGACCGCTCCCAGGCGCTTCGTTCAGGCGGTCGACCCCGAGCAGGAACGCCGCGAGCGTCTTGCCCGACCCCGTCGGCGCCTGGATGAGGACGTGACCGCCCTCCGCAATCACAGGCCAGCCGAGCTCCTGCGCCGGCGTGGGAGTCTCGAACGCTCGCTCGAACCACGCCCTCGTGGCCGGTGAGAAGACGTCGAGCGCGGCCATGGCTTCCAGGGTAACCGTCGCGCCCTATCCTCCAGCGATGCGCTTCGACGTCCTCGTCGTCGGCGGAGGCACGGCGGGATGCGTTCTCGCTGCACGCCTGAGCGAGAAACCGTCGCGGAGCGTCTGCCTCGTCGAGGCGGGCCCGGACTACGGGCCGCTGGCCGAGGGACGTTGGCCGTCCGAGCTCCTCTCGGCGGGCGCGCCCCCCTCGACGCACCTCTGGGAGCCCGGGAGCGACGACGGTCGGACTCTGGGCGGGCGCGTGCTCGGAGGTTCGTCGGCGGTAAACGCGTGCATGGTCGTCCAGGGGACACCGGCCGACTACGACGAATGGGGCGCGGGCTGGTCGTACGAGAGCTTCCGCCCGTACCTCGAGCGCGCCCGGGCGACACTGCGCACCGCAGGCGCGAACACCGACCGGCCGAGCCCGTTCCACCTCGCGTTCGTCGACGCCGCGCAGGCGCTGGGCCATCGAGCGCTTGACGACTTCGACGATGAGGGCAACCCGGTCGGGGTCGGCCCGTATCCGGCGAACGTCGTCGACGGAACCCGCTGGAACGCGGCCCTCGCCTACCTCGACGCCGCCCGCGAGCGAACGAATCTGACCGTCGTGCCGGAGACCGTCGTCGACCGCGTCGTCCTGCGGAACGGTCGTGCCGCAGGCGTGCTCGACGCGTCGGGTCGACTCCACGAGGCGGACTGCGTCGTCCTCGCCGCCGGCGCGTACTTCTCCCCCGCGATCCTCCTGCGCTCGGGGATCGGTCCGGCCGCGGAGCTCGATCGCTTCGAGATCCAGGTCGTCGCCGACCTCCCGGTCGGCGAGCGGCTGCTCGACCACTGCGGCGCAACGGTCGCATGGGCTCCGTCCACGAAGCTCCGCGACGACACCGCCGCGCGCGTACGAGCGGGCGAGCTCGTCGCACCGAACGCGCTGCTGAAGGCTGCGAGCACGGCGTGCGCCCCCGACTCCTGGGACCTCCACCTCGTCACGTGGATCGGGCCGACCGAGGAGCCGGGCGAGTACGAGGCGGGCGCCATGGTCTTCCACATGAAGCCCGCGTCCCACGGGCGCGTTTCGCTGCGTTCCCGCGATCCCTCGGTCATGCCGCTCGTCGAGCGGGGCTTCCTCTCCCACGAGGCGGACCTCCAGCCGATCCTGGAGGGGATCGAGCTCGCACGCTCGCTCGCCGACACGGAGCCGCTCCGCGGGCTCTTGGACCGCGAGCTCCGTCCCGGCGAGCTCGCGCCCGAGGACTACGTCCGCTCCACGATCAGGGGGTACTTCCACCCCGCGGGCACGTGCCCGATCGGCGACGTCGTCGACGCGAGTGGCAGCGTCCTCGGGATCGCGGGCCTGGTCGTCGCGGACGCGTCCGTCATGCCGACACTGCCCCGGGCCAACACGAACCTCACCACGGCGGCCGTCGCCGAGCGGCTCGCGGAGGGCGTCGGCGTCTAAGATCGAGGCGTGCCCGCGGCCCTGTACCTCACGGACTCCGACGAGGCGAACGCCCTCATCGCGAGCGATCCGCTTGCGCTCCTCATCGGGTTCGCGCTCGACCAGCAGGTCACGGTGCCGACCGCGTTCTCCGGCCCCCAGAAACTGAAGGAGCGCGTCGGCAGCCTCGACGCATCGACAATCGCCTCCATGGACCCGGCCGAGCTCGAGGCGGCGTTCCGCCAACGCCCTGCGATCCATCGCTTCCCCGGCGCGATGGCGAAGCGAGTGCAGGAGCTGTGTGCCGTGATCGCCGAGGAGTACGGCGGCGACGCCTCGCGCGTGTGGACCGAGGCGTCGGACGCGGCCGACCTGCGCAAGCGCATCGGCTCGCTCCCGGGGTTCGGGTCGATGAAGATCATGGGGCTCGGATCGGTGCTCGCGCTGCAGTTCGGGGTCGAGGCCGCACAGGAGCTCGTCCCCGACCATCCGTGTCTCGGCAGGATCGACTCTCCCGAGGCGCTCGCCGAGTACCAGGCCGCGAAGCGGGCTCACAAGGCCGCCCTGCGGGCGGCTGCGGCGACGGAGTGACGTCGGGTACGGCGCCCGCGGCCGTCGAGCTCGACACGCTGTTCGACGGCGGGCAACGCCCCGCCGACGTCGCGCGCGGGATCTCCGGCTTCCTCTCGGGCGCCCGCACGTCACTCGACATCGCGCTGTACGACGTCCGTTTCGAGACCGACGCCGGCGCGCTCGTCCTGGCGGCACTCCTGGGAGCGGCGCAGCGTGGTGTCGAGGTGCGACTCCTCTACAACGTCGCCCACCCCGGCCCGATCCCGGTCCCGCCACCCCCCGAGACGGTGCCGCAGGCGATCGAGGCGCTGCCCGTCCCGACCCGGGGCATCGCGGGCATCCCCGACCTCATGCACCACAAGTTCGTCGTCCGCGACGAGCAGGCGGTCTGGACCGGGTCGACCAACTGGACCGACGACTCGTGGTCGCGTCAGGAGAACGTGATCGTGACCGTGGACTCGCACGACATCGCCTATGCGTACGCCCTCGCCTTCGGCCAACTCTGGGAGAGCGGCACGGTCGAGGGCTCGGGCAACGTCGACCCCAGGCCGGAGGAGGTCGGCGTCGCCCGGGTTCGGGCCTGGTTCTGCCCGGAGCACGGGGAGGCGCTGTCGCACCGGGTCGCGAAGCACCTCGGGAAGGCGCACCGGCGCATCCGCATCGCGTCACCGGTGCTCACGTCGGGCCCTATCCTCGCGACCCTCGTCGAGGTCGTCAACGAGGGTCGCTGCAGCGTGGCCGGCGTCATCGACGACACGCAGGTCGACCAGGTCTTTGGCCAGTGGAGGACGAACGGCGTGAGCGCGTGGAAGATCCCCCTCCTACAGCGCGTCATCGAGGGCGCCAAGTTCAGCGGCAAGACGTCGACGCCGTGGTCGCCGACCTCGCTCCACGACTTCATGCACGCGAAGGTCGTCGTCGCCGACGACACTGCGTTCGTCGGGAGCTTCAACTTCTCGCGTTCGGGAGAGCGGAACGCCGAGGACGTGCTCGAGATCGCGGACCCCGTCGTCGCGGACCGGTTGGCGGCGTTCGTCGACGAGATCCGTACGCGCTATCCGGCGGCCACGCCTCCCGACGGAACCGGCGTCCAAGGCAAACAGGGGAGCCGAAGCTCCCCTGCCTGAATCGGTGCGATGGGCGCTAGCCCTTCTTCGGGTTGTGCATCTGCTCGCGCATCGCACCATTCGGATAGACGCTCGTGTGCAGGTTGACGTAGTAGTTCCTCGGGTTGTCGAGGATCGCCTGCAGCGTGGCGGGCGACGTCCCCGTCATGACGGACGTGATGTTCCCCACGCCGTCCGTGTCGGCGGCGTCGTTGGCCGAGAGCGCGGCGCCGACGACGATTGCCCCGTTCACGCCCTTGGCGGCCTGATGGATGTGGAGGCCCGTGACCGTGGCGGGGCCGGAGAACGCGTAGTTGAACGAGAAGATCACGTCCCCTGCGGTGATCGCACCGGACGCGTTTCGTGTGAGGTCGAAGGTGACGCTGCCGTTCGCACCGGCCTTGAGGCCCTTGATCGCGGGTACCTCCTGGCTCGGCTTGAGATTGAGCTTGAAGACCGGCGTCGCGGAGAGTGCCGGCTTCTTCGCGGGCGCGCCGGCGACGACGACAAGTGCAGCGACCGCGACCAGCGCTGCTGGTACGGCAAGCGTCATGCGCTTCATGGGTGTTCCTCCTCTACGCAGAGTGGCATCAAGGAAGACGTTCCCGCACGCGAAAAACTTGCGCGTCGACCCGTACCGAATGCTTACGGGTACGTCACATTTCGCTCAAGGAAAGCGAACCGCTGGGTGGCTGGATTCAGCGAGGAAGCCGCGATCCAAGGAGGGAAACGCCGTGAAGGGAGTCGTACTGATCGCCGTCGGCGCTCTCGTGCTCGCTGCCGCCGCCGTGCTGGGCCAAGCCGCGTTCGCGGGCGGAAAGCCGAGGATGGGCGAAGGCATCACGCGCTCCGACCTCGTCGGAGTCAACTTCGTGGAGAACTGTCGCTATACCCACCAGGCGCCCGACGACCCGATCGTCTATCCGGGCCAGCCGGGTGCCTCGCACCAGCACACGTTCGTCGGCAACGTGACGACCGACGCATTCTCGTCCTTCGGGTCGCTCCGCTCGGGCGCTACGACGTGCATGCGGCAGGACGACACCGCCGCGTACTGGGTGCCCGCGCTCTCTCAGGGCACGACGGAGATCCTCCCCGTCGCAGCCACCGTCTACTACCGCCGCGGGACGCTCGCCGAGGTGAGCACGTTCCCGAACAACCTCCGAATGATCGCGGGGGACGCGAAGGCGACGAGCGCGCAGGGCCTGCGCGTGACGTTCTGGAGTTGCGGCGTCGAGTCGGGCGTCGGCCGCTCGAGCACGGTGCCGACGTGCCCGAACATGCGTGGCTCGTTCCTGCGCCTCCACATCCGCTTCCCCGAGTGCTGGGACGGCCGCCGGCTCGACAGCCCCGACCACAAGAGCCACATGGCCTACGCGACGCGGGCGGGCTGCCCCTCGACGCATCCGATCTCCGTGCCGCAGATCACGCAGATCTACCGGTACCCGACACGCGGCGGCGAGGGCTTCGTGCTCTCCTCGGGCGGCCAGTTCAGCGCGCACGCCGACTTCGTGAACGCGTGGAATCCGGGCGCGCTGAAGAAGCTCGTCAACGACTGCCTGAACGCACTCGTCCACTGCGGGCGCGGCTAGGTCGCTTCCGCCCGAGGGGGCAGCCTGCCCCCTCGGGCTCTTACGGAGCCATCACAGACCGCCGCTACGGTGACCCGCCGTGCGCCTGGCCATCTCCCTCGCCTCTCTGCTCTGCCTCGTCAGCCTCGCCGGCGGCGCTACAGCCGGCACGGCTGCGGCGAAGCCGACCGACGCCCCGGTCGCGTCGCTCGAGCCCGTCGCGACGGCGAAGCTCTGGCGGGAGCTCGTGTCCACAGGCCCGCCACACGCGAGGGCACGAGCCGCCGCCGAGTGCCGGCCGCTCCGTGCCGTCTTCTACGCGGCGTCGGACTGGCTTCGACTGGCGACGAAGCTCGCCGCGACGGCATCTCCGTGCGCCGAGTACTACGTCTCGATCCCGCCGGTGGTCGCCGACAAGACGCAGCCCCGCCGCGACCAGGCCTCGAGGATCCGGGCGCTCGGACCCAACTTCCACGCTCTTGCAGAGATCCACTTCGCGACGTGGACGAGGTGGGTCGCGAGCACCGGCAGCTCCTGGTACACGGCGGGCGTGACGGCCCGGCAGCGCATGGCCGAGGCCGGATACGACGTGTCCCGGGGCGACAGCTGGGTGCTCAACGAGCTGACGACGGCCGTGCGCCGCGGTGACGGCAGCGCGCGTGCGAACGTGCTCGAGTTCCTACGGGGGCTGTACGACGGCGACGGCACGCGACCCACGCGCGGCGCCGTCTTCGTAGTCGGCTTCGGCCAGCGCACCTCGGACCTCTCCGTGTACCAGCGCACCCTCCAGGCTTGGCTCGAGGACACCGCGTTCTGGTCGAACGTGTCGCAGTACGTGGCCGACTGGTCGCAGGAGGCGTACGGGGACGTCCGCAGCCACGCGGTGCCGGGCGAGCCCGAGGACGTGCGGCGCGACTACCTCGACGACTACCTCCAGCACCCGCTCGTACTCGCGAGCGCCGGACCGGAGACGATCGAGCCGGCCCGCGCCTTTCTCCGCGACGCGTACAGCCCCCTCGCGAACGCGGCGTGGGAGCGTGACTCCGCCTACGGCTGGACGATGGTCGACGTCGGGCAGATGAGCGCGTACGTCTCCGCGCAGGTCGACGCGCTGCGCTACTTCAGCGCGACGACGGGTCAGGCGCGCGACCACTGGGGCTTCGCCTGGGCTCCCCGCAACACGACGGGCATGCCGTCCGCGGACTTCGCCGCGCAGACCAGCCAGGTGCTCGACCGTCTGGCGGCGGCGATCCGCGACACGGGCGACGTGGACGAAGCGGAGCCCGGGAGCGCCGCATGCGGGGCGCAAGGGGCTCTGTGCGCGTTCGACCTCGTCGACGCACGCCACAACGAAGCGTGGCGCAGCTTCCGCACGTGGGCGCTGTCGGTGCTCACGATCGCGGCGCCGACCGCGCCGATTCCGGCCGGAACGCCGTCGCCTCCGCTCACCGTCTCGATCGCGTCGAGCGTCGCGACGCCACTCTCGGTCACGCTCCGCTCGAGCTCGCCACAGGGAACGTTCTCGACGAGTCCGACCGGACCGTGGACGCCGACGCTGACCCTGCTCGTCTCCCCCACTGCCCCCGGCACCTTCTACTACCTCGACACCACCGCGGGTCAGCCCACGCTGACGGCGTCCGCGCCCGGGGTTACGGCCGGGACGCAGACGATCACCGTGACGTCAGGCCCCGCCGTGAAGCTCGCGGTAACTCCTACGTCGAGCCAGGTGCGTGCCCGCGGCACGAGGCGTTTCGTCGCCACGGCCGGCGACACCTTCGGCAACGCAATCCCCGCCACCGTGGCGTGGAGCGTGTCGCCGGGCGATCTCGGCACCATCACGTCCGGTACAGGCGGCGAGGCGATCTTCACCGCCAGCCGAAAGGTCGGCACCGGACGGATCACCGCGAGCGCAGTCGGCTTCGTCGCGAACGCGTCCGTCGCCGTAACCCCCGCGAGCCTGCGGATCGTCTCGATGGTCGTTTCGACCACCAGGCGAGGGCTTCGCGTGGTGGTCGGCGCCGTCGACGGCGCCCGGCGCCCTGTTCCAAAAGTCTCGCTGACGCTCGCGGTGAGCGAAGGCGGCCGCCGAGTCTTCACGGGGACCGGAGTCACGGGGAGCGGCGGCAAGGTCCTGTTCCGCGTCTCTGCCGAGCCGGGCTGCTTCAGGGTCTTCGTCGCCCGCGCGCGCGCGCCGGGCTTCCGGTGGACCGGCCCCACGCCGCAGCGCAGCCTCTGCCGGCACTAGCTACGCCACGCCGGCGAGGAGGAAGGCGCGGGACTCGCGGAGCATCTCGCGCGCGATGACGAGCCGCTGGATCTCGTTCGTCCCCTCGTAGATCTGCGTGATCTTCGCGTCGCGCATCATGCGCTCGACGGGGTACTCCTTGATGTACCCGTAGCCACCGAGGATCTGCACGGCCTCGGTCGTCACGTCCATCGCGGTGTCCGTGCAGTAGAGCTTCGCCATCGCCGAGGCCTTCGTGAGCTCGGCGTCGTCGGCGCCCTCGTCGACCATGCGCCCGAACCGGTAGAGGAGCCCGCGCGCCGCCTCACAGCGCGTCTCCATGTCCGCCAGCTTCGCGGCGACGAGCTGGTGCTCGACGATCGGTCTTCCCATCGTCTCGCGCGTGCGGGCGTACTCGAGCGCGTAGTCGGTCGCGCCCTGGGCGATGCCGAGGCCCTGGGCGGCGACGCCCGGCCGGGAGCGGTCGAGGATCCGCATGGCGATGCGGAAGCCCTCGCCCTCCTCGCCGAGCCTGTTCCCGACCGGCACGCGGGCTCCGTCGAAGGTCAGCTCCCCCGTGGTCGAGCCGGAGATCCCCATCTTCGGCTCGAGCCTTGCCACCCCGAACCCGGGCGTGTCGGCCTCGACGACGAACGCGGAGATGCCTGAATGACCTGCCTCGGGATCGGTCTTCGCGAAGACCGTGTACAGGCCGGCGACCGCCGCGTTCGTGATGAAGCGCTTCGAGCCGTCGAGGACGTACTCGCCGCCCTCACGACGCGCCGTGGTGCGCATCGCCGCCGAGTCGGAGCCCGACCCCGCCTCGGTGAGGGCGTACGCGCCGAGCAGCTCGCCCGCCGCGAGCGGCGGCAGGTAGCGCGCCCTCTGCTCCTCCGACCCCGCGAGCTTCAGCCCGAGTGATCCCAGCTCTTGCACGGCGAGGATGAGCCCGCTCGTCGCGCAGACCTTCGAGACCTCCTCGATCGCGATGAGCGCGAGGAGGGTCCCGGTGCCCGTGCCCCCGACCTCCTCGTCGAAGAGCAGCCCGAAGATGCCGTGCTCCCGGAAGAGCTCGACGACGTCCCACGGGAACTCGTGCGACTCATCTATCTCGGCCGCGCGCGGCGCGATCCGCTCGCGCGCGAGCGTGCGCACGAGCTCGCGGATCTCGAGCTGCTCGGCGGTCAGCGGCTCCCAGGGCACGCGCCGGATTGTAGGGACGGAAAAGAGCAGCACTCCCCCGCTTCGCGCCGTGACGGAGCGCACGACGTTGCCTCCGTCAGACCTCCCGTGTACGTTCCGGACTTCACGCCGCCGGCGCAGGAGGCGTGGATAAGGCATCGAGGCCTCAGGACTGGAGTCCTGGGGCTTTTTTCGTGGTCCGACCCAACGGAGGTGCAGCGATGAGCAACAAGGAGCTTCTGTTCGCGGCCAGCACGCTCTGGGTGGTGATCGCCGCCGTCCTCGTGATGTTCATGCAGGCGGGCTTCGCGTTCCTCGAAGCCGGGTTGACGCGGATGAAGAACGTCGGTCACGTCGCGGCGAAGAACGTACTCATCTTCGCGCTCGCGTCGATCGTCTACTACCTCGTCGGCTACGGGATGGCCTTCGGCGACGGCGGCAACAGCGTCGTCGGTGGCTCGGGCTTCGCACCGTCGACGGAGGAGCTCCTCCAGATAGGACGGGCGCCGTTCTCCTGGTTCTCCGAGATCCCTGCGGCAGCCGGCTACCTGTTCGAGGTCGTCTTCGCAGGCGTCTCGCTCGCGATCGTCTGGGGCGCGATGGCGGAGCGGACGAAGCTGTGGGTGTACTTCGCATTCGGGATCGTCTTCACGCTCATCTACTCGCTCGTGTCGCACTGGATCTGGTCGCCGGACGGCTGGCTCTTCGCGCGCGGGATGCAGGACTTCGCGGGCTCGACCGTCGTGCACTACCAGGGCGCCCTCGCCGGGCTCGCGGGCGCGCTGCTCCTCGGCCCGCGCCTCGGTCGGTTCGGCGCTGACGGGAGGCCGAATTCGATCCCCGGCCACAACATGGCGTTCACCACGCTCGGCGTGATCATCCTCTGGTTCGGCTGGTTCGGGTTCAACGCCGGCTCGACGTTGAGCGTGCAGCTCGGCGGGCTCGGGTTCTTCGCCTACGTCGCGCTGAACACGAACCTCGCCGCCGCGGCGGGGGTGATCGGCGCCGTCGCCACGTCCTGGGCCGTCATGCGTAAGCCCGACCTGTCGATGATGTTGAACGGTGCGATCGCGGCGCTCGTCGCGATCACGGCTGCGTGTGCGTTCGTCGCGCCCTGGGCTGCGCTCGTGATCGGGTTCGGCGCCGGTGCGATCGTCGTGCTCGGCTCGCAGCTCGTCGAGCGGGCACGGATCGACGATCCGGTCGGCGCGATCGCCGCGCACGGGATGGCCGGGGTCTGGGGAACGCTCGCGCTGGGGTTCCTCGCGATGCCGAGCCTCGCCGAGAAGCTCGGGACCGGTCAGGGCGGCCTCCTCTACACGGGATCGGCGACCCAGCTCGGAACGCAGGCTCTGGGGCTCCTCGCCGTCGGCGTGTTCACCTTCAGCGCCGCGTTCGTGACGCTCTGGGTGATGAAGGCGACCTTCGGGATCCGCACCGACGCCGAGGCGGAAGCTGCGGGGCTCGACGTCTCCGAGCACGGGATGTGGGGCTACCCCGAGCTCTTTACGCCGGTGCCGGGCGGCTACGGGACCGACGGGCCGAGCGCGCTCGGAGGGGGGTGGCGTCCGATTCCGGTGCCGGAAACCGGCTAGGAGGGTCCCAGTCGGAGCACTTCGGTCACGACGCCGTGTGGCAGACCGCCTCGACGTTGTTGCCGTCGGGGTCGAGGACGAATGCGCTGTAGTAGGTCGGGTGGTAGTGCTCGCGAACGCCGGGGCCTCCGTTGTCGGTCCCGCCCGCTGCGAGCCCGGCCGCGTGGAAAGCGTCGACCGTCGCTCGGTCCCGTGCCTGGAACGCGACGTGTGTGCCCGTGGTGAGCGGGTCGCGCTCGCTGATCCAGAAGTGGCCGGGCACGCCGTCAGCGCCGAAGCCTGCCGTCTTCCACTCCGCGAACTCCATCTGCACCGCGTAGCCCAGCGGAGCGAGCGTTCCCTCGTAGAACGGCTTGCTGACCCCGTAGTCTGAGACGTTCACGCCGACATGGTCGAACACCGCATGCTCCTCTCGTCCGAGTCGCCGACATGATCCTCGAGAACGGCGTCGTCCGCACCATGGATTCGTCGCTGCCCCTGGCGCGGGCGCTGGCGATCGCCGGAGCGCACGTCGCAGGCGGAGTCGGAACGCACGAGACGGCGCTCCCGAGCCCCGACGTGGTCGATCTCGGCGGCCGTTGCGTCCTCCCTGGCTTCACGGACTCGCACGTCCACTTCCCCACGTGGTCGCTCTCCCAGCACGACGTCAGGCTCGAGGGCGTGTCCCGCCTCGCGGAGGCCCTGGAGCGCGTTCGCGTGCACCCCCGTCGCGGCAGTTGGATACGCGGCACCGGCTGGCGCTCCGCGGAGTGGGACGCGCAGCCGACGAGGGAAGCGCTCGACGAGGTCACCGGCGACACGCCGGCGATGCTCTGGTCGAAGGACTACCACTCCGTCTGGCTCAACTCTGCGGCACTCGCTCGCGCGGATGGCGACCTCCAGGTCGAGGGTGGCGTTGTCGAGCGCGACGAGGCGGACGGCCCGACCGGGATCCTGCGCGAGGAGTCGGCGTGGCAGTTCCGCGCCCGCTTCGCCGCGGTGCCGGAGGACGAGTGGGTGGAGGCGACGCGCGAGGGATTGCGCATCGCGGCGAGCAGGGGTGTGGTGGCGATCCACGACAAGGACGGCTGGCTCGGGGCGCCCGGGATCTTTCAGCGCATCGCCGAGCGCGAGGGCCTCACGCTGCGCGTCTGGCAGTCCGTCCCCTACGAGCGGCTTGCGGAGCTCGAGGCGCTCGGCATCCACTCGGGCATCGGTGACGACTTCCTGCGCATCGGCTACCTCAAGGCGTTCATGGACGGGACGCTCGGCTCGCAGACCGCCTGGATGCTGGACGACTCCGGGGTCGTCATCACGAGCGGCGAGGAGCTCGCCGAGATCATCCGCGAGGGAGCTCGGCTCGGCTGGCCCGTGGGCGTGCACGCGATCGGCGACCGCGCGAACCGTGAGGCCCTGGACGCCTTCGAGTCGACGCGCGAGGTCTGGGCGCCGATCGGGCTCCGTCATCGGATCGAGCACGCCCAGTGCCTCGCGCCGGAAGACGTAGGCCGCTTCGCGGAGCTCGGCGTCGCCTGCTCGGTCCAGTTCAGCCATGCGCCGTCGGACCGGGACCTCGCCGAGCGGTTCTGGCCGGAGCGCCTGGACGACGCCTACGCCTTCCGCTCGCTGTGGGACTCGGGCGCGCTCGTCGCGAACGGCTCCGACGCGCCGGTCGAGGAGCTCGACCCGCTCGCCGGCATCCGGGCCGGGGCGCTGCGGACGATCGACGAGCGGCCCGCCTGGCACGCAGAGCAGTGCCTGTCGGTGGAGGAGGCCCTGCTCGCGAGCACGGTCACTCCCGCATGGCTGGCTCGGGACGAGCGGCGGCGCGGCAGGCTCCTTCCCGGCTACCTCGCTGACCTCGTGATTCTCTCCCGCGACCCGCTCGACTGCGAGCCCGACGAGCTCGCGTCGATCGAGGTCGTCGCGACGATGGTGGGTGGCCGCTGGGTTCACAACCCCCCGCCCTGGGACGGATGAACGCGCGGGAGACGATCGACCGGCGTGAGGGGCGCCGCGTCTTCGGACGCGATCCCGCGGTCTACGACCGAGCGCGGGCGGGCCACCCCGAGCGCGTGTACGAGTTACTTCGCGAACGCTGCGGGCTCGGTCCTGCGACACGCGTTCTCGAGATCGGGCCCGGTACCGGGCAGGTGTCACGGCGCCTCCTCGAACTGGGGGTCGACTCGCTCGTCGCGGTCGAGCCCGATCCGGCGCTGGCGTCGTTCCTTCGCTCGTCGGTCGGCGACGGCCCCGAGATCCTGGTCACGACGCTCGAGGAGGCCGTGCTACCCGCTGATGCGTTCGACCTCGCCGTCGCTGCGTCGTCGTTCCACTGGGTCGAGCCCGAGCGCGGTCTGGCCGCGATCTTCCGGGCGCTCCGCGCAGGCGGCTGGTGGGCCATGTGGTGGACCCATCACGGCGACCGGACGCGGCCCGACCCGTTCCGCGACGCGATCGATCCGATCGTCGGCGGGCTTCCCTCCAGCCCTGGTGCGACGGGCTTCGGCCGAGACGCGGATGCAGCCACTGGCGCGCTCGCCAAGGCGGGGTTCGAGGATTCGCAGGTCGACGTCGTCCGCTGGAGGCACGAGTGGGACGCCGGGGTATCCGGGAGCTGTTCGCCTCGTTCTCCCCGATCATCCTGCTGGACGATGCGGAACGGGCGCGCGTCCTCGACGCCATCGAGCGACTCGCGGCCGACGACTTCGGCGGCCGCGTCGAGAAGCCCATGCTGACGACCCTGTATACGGCCCGAAGGCCGACCTGAGCGGCGGCCGGCCGTACAATCCGATCGTGGCCACCCGCACGATGCTCCCCGTCCATGCGGCGCCGACCTGCTCGGTCGCCGGCGCCGCCGAGATCGTCGGCTCGAAGTGGACGGTCCTCATAGTCCACGACCTCTCCGAGGGACCGCGGCGATTCACGGAGCTCGAACGCTCGTGCGCCGGCATCAGCCCGCGCACGCTTGCCGAGCGCCTCCGGTGGCTCGAGAACGAGGGGATCGTCGCGCGCAGGAGCTACCCGGAGTCGCCGCCGAGGGTCGAGTACGCGCTCACGGACAAGGGCCGCGCGCTGCTGCCGGTCGTGCGTGAGATGCGCCGCTTCGGCCACGAGTGGCTCGGCTGCGGCGTTCACGAGACGTAAGGGCCGATCTATCCCGTCAGGGCTTTCGCGAGGATGCGATCTCGCAACCTCGCGGGGAGCCGCTCGATCCAGGCGCGAATGTGGGCGTCGCGGCCCACGAGGTAGCGGGCCTTCGGGCGCGCAGCGGTGAGCGCGTGCTCGACCGCTTTCGCGACGACGTCCGGGTCGACGCCCGGGCCTCGCTTCATGGCGACCTGCGTGAACCGTTCGATCCGCGCCGCATAGAGCTCCCTGGCATCCGGCGAGACCGCCTCTCGCAGGGACTCGGCGTGCGCAGCTCCCTTCGTCCAGATCGACGTCCGCACGCTCGCGGGCTCGACGATCGCCACCGCGATGCCCCACGGCGCGAGCTCGACCCGGAGGACGTCGGCAACCGCCTCCAGCGCGTGCTTCGACGCCGCGTACGGTCCGAGGAAGGGGAGCGCGCTGCGTCCTCCGACCGAGCCCATGAGGACGACCCGACCTCGGGCACGACGTAGCGCAGGGAGGAAGGCCTGCACGACCGCGACCTGCCCGACGACGTTCACCTCGAGCTGCCGCCGCAGCTCGTCGAGCGGCACGAGCTCGAGCGGAGCTGCGACCGCGATGCCGGCGTTCGCGACGAGGCCGTGGAGCTCGGGCCCGACGGTCTCCGCAGCGCCGGCGACGAGCACACTGTCGGTCACGTCCAGCTCGACGGGCTCGACGCCGTGACGTCGCATCTCCACGGCGTCTTCCGACGTCCGGATGCCGCCGTACACGTGCCAACCGGCCCGCGCGAGCCGGAGCGCGCACGCCTGCCCGATGCCGGACGACGCGCCCGTGACGAGCACGGAGCGAGGCACGACGCTAGTCGGCGAGGCCCTTCGCGCGGAGCTCGCCCTGCGCGCGCTCGGATTTCGGTAGCGCGTCGAGCCCCATGCCCTCGAGAACCCTGTCCGTCTTCGTGAACTGCACGTCGCGGTAGTCGACCACCTGCCAGTGGTTGCCCCACGGGTCGAGGAAGTCGTGCCCTCCGATCATGCGTGCGCCCGCCTCGCGGGCTCGGCGCACGACCTCTTCCTGGTCGTCCACGACGAGCCCGTAGTGCCCCGCCGCGACGGGCTCCGCCGCGCGCTCGAGGGCAATGAACTGGTCGCCGAGGTCGACGAACGCCATCCCGCCCGAGCGCCCGCGCAGCTCGAGACGATCGACGAGCTTCCCGAGGAACTCGAGCATCCCCTCGAGGTCTCCGACCTGGACGGCGACGTGATTGATGCCGACGAGCCTGGCCATGTTCTGACCCAACGACTCCGCTAGGCGGGCGATTCCGCCCAGACGCCCGCGAGCTCCACGATGGTGGCGGCCGCGGCGGCCATGTCCTGGACACTCGCCCACTCGCGCACCGAGTGGTACTCCTGTCCGCCCGTGAACAGGTTCGGGGTCGGGAGTCCCTGTGCGGAGAGAACCGCGCCGTCGGTCCCGCCGCGGGTGATCGCGAGCCTCGGCTCGACGCCTGCTCGTCGGATCGCCTCGAACGCGGCCTCCACGACGCGCGGGTTCTCCTCGATGAAGCGGCGCATGTTGCGGTACGAGTCGCGTACCTCGACGTCCACGTGCGCGCGCGGCTCGCGCACGACGACCTGGCCGGCGAGCTCGCGCAGCAACTCGACGTGCTCGGTGAGGAGCTCGTCGTCGTGGTCGCGAGCGATGAAGTCGACCATCGCCTCCTCGGCGTTCCCCGAGATGCGGTGTGGGTGGACGTACCCCTCGCGACCCTCAGTCGTCTCCGGAGAGAGGCGATCCTGTGGCAATGAGAGCACGAGCTCCGAGGCAAGCTTGACCGCGTTGACGAGCTTCCCTTTGGCCGTTCCCGGGTGTACCGAAAGGCCGCGGATCGTCACGCGGACCGACGCGGCTGAGAACGTCTCGACCTCGAGCTCGCCGAGGTCGGAGCCGTCCAGGGTGTACGCGACGTCGGCGCCGAATGCTTCGAGGTCGAAGTCCTCGGCGCCGCGCCCGACCTCCTCGTCAACTGTGAACGCGACGCGGATCGGCGCTCGCGGGCTGTCGCCGTTCGCAGCGAGGCGCCCCACCGCGGCCATGATCTCGGCGATCCCGGCCTTGTCGTCGGCGCCGAGGAGCGTCGTCCCGTCGCTCGTCACGAGGTCGTGACCGACGCGCGCCGCGAGCGCCGGGAGAACGGCAGGATCGAGGACTTGTCGCGGATCGCCCGGCAGCACGATGGGGTCACCTCCCCACGCCTCGTGGACGATCGGCGAGACGTTCGCGCCGACGACGTCCGGGGTCGTGTCCACGTGCGCGATCAGCCCCACCACCGGGGCGGCGACCGTGCCCGGGAGCGTCGCGAACACGGTGTGTCCCTCGTTCAGCTCCGCGTCCGTCAGCCCCAGCTCCCGCAGCTCCTCGACGAGCAGCCGTGAGAGGTCGAGCTGCTTCTCCGTGCTCGGGCGCGCCACGGTCCGGTACGCCCCCTGCGTGTCCACCCGCACGTAGCGGAGGAAGCGTTCGAGGACGTCGCGGGCCAGCTGCTCTGCGAGCGGGCTCGAGAAAGGCGCCCTAGGAGCCAAGCTCTCCGAGCCGCGTGAAGACCTCGCGCATTGTCGCGACGCCCAGCTCGATGGTGTTCTCGGGGACGTTCTCGTTCGGCGCATGCACGTTGCACTCGCTCTCGATGCCGAAGCCGGTGGCGAGCGTGGGCAGCCCGCGGTCGACGAGGCTCGCGTAGATGGGGAGCGTGCCACCCGAGCGTACGAGCAGCGGGGGCGCGCCGACCGTCTGCTCGAACGCGCTTGCGACGAGGCGGATCGCCTTCGCGTCCGGCGGCGTCAGGGCCGGCTTGGCCTTGTTCTTGAGCTCGATCTCGAGCTCGGCACCTGCGGGGACCGCCTCGCGCACACGCCGCTCGAACGCGGCACGAATCGTGTCCGGATCCTGCCCGGGCGCAAGCCGGATGGAGACGTTTGCCCGTGCGTGCACGGGCAGGACGGTCTTCACGAGGTCCGGCGAGCCGCCGGCGATCCCGTTCACGTCGAGCGAGGTTCCGGCCAGCGTGCGGAGGTAGAACTCCTCCTGCGCTCCCGGAGCGATGGGGACGGCGCCGTAGTGGGACAGCTGGTCCTCCCCGGACGGAAGCTCGGCCCACGCCACGAGCTCCTCCTCTGCGGGCGGGGTCGCTCCGGCGCGCAGCTCATCGGGGAGGTGTCCGTCGGAGCCGGGCAGCACCGGCGAGAGCGCCGCCATCAGCACGTGGACGGCGTTCAGCGCAGCCGCCCCGAACAGGCCCGAGTGCATGTCCGTCGCGCCCGTCCGCACGCGGAGGTGGAAGTAGAGCATCCCGCGTACCGCGAGCGCGAACGCGGGAACGCCTCGGCGGATCATCCCGCCGTCGAGGATCAGAGCGACGTCCGCGCGTCCGGAGTCGGCCTCGACCCACTGGACCACCGAGTCGCCGCCGACCTCCTCCTCGCCGTCGAAGGCGAAGCGGACGTTGACCGGCAGCTCACCGGCGGCCACGAGCTGCCGCACGGCCTCGACGAGGACGAAGAG
This sequence comes from Gaiellaceae bacterium, assembly GCA_036257855.1. Lineage (GTDB taxonomy): Bacteria > Actinomycetota > Thermoleophilia > Gaiellales > Gaiellaceae > GMQP-bins7. The sequence continues at coordinate 36,527 of DATAET010000108.1, forward strand.
GTTGCCCTTGTCGTCGGCGACGCCGCGCGCGTAGAGCCGGCCGTCTCTCTGTGTCAGCTCGAACGGAGGTGACTCCCACAGGTCGAGCGGATCCGGTGGCTGGACGTCGAAGTGCGCGTAGCAGAGGACGGTCGGGGCGGTGTCCGCGTTCTCCGAGGCGGCGAACTCGCCGATGACGAGCGACCTCGTGCCCCACGGGACGAGCTCGGCGCTCCCGCCCCCGTCGCGGATGCGCGCCGCGACCCAGGCTGCGGCGGCCTCGACATCGGCGGTGCGTGCCGAGTCCGCGCTTACGGATGGGATCGCGATCAGCTCGGCGAGCCGGTCGCGAAGCTCGTCGGGCGACGGCGTCACGGCCGCGAGTCTACGCAGAGCGCGCGGGCCTCCGTACGGTCAGGCGACGTCGCGGACGCGCTGAGCGTCCGCGAGTGCGCGGAGCTTCTTCAGCCCCTGGTGCTCGATCTGCCGGATCCGTTCGCGCGTCACGTTGAACGCGCGCCCGACCTCGTCGAGCGTGCGCGGCTGTTGCCCGTCGAGGCCGTAGCGGAGCTCGAGCACCATGCGCTCGCGCTCGGAGAGGGCACCGAGGATGCTCCGCAAGGCCTCCCGCTGCAGCGTCGTCTCCGCGAGCTCGTCGGGAAGGGGTGCGGACTCGTCCGCGAGGAAGTGTCCGAACTCGGACTCGTCGTCGTCGCCGACCGGCTTCTCGAGCGAGACGGGGATCTGGGCGCTTCGGCGGATCTGGTCGACCTCGTCCGGCGTCATCTCGACGTCGTGCGCGATCTCCTCGGTCAGCGGCTCGCGGCCGAGCTCGGCGCGCAGCTTGCGCTCCGAGCGGAGGATCCGGTTGAGCTTCTCGACCACGTGCACGGGCATGCGGATCGTCCGGCCCTTGTCGGCGATCGCGCGGGCGACGGCCTGGCGGATCCACCAGGTCGCGTATGTCGAGAACTTGAACCCCTTGCGGTAGTCGAACTTCTCGGCCGCGCGGACGAGCCCGATCGTGCCCTCCTGGATGAGGTCGAGGAACGGGAGGCCCTGGTTCCGATAGCGCTTCGCGATGGACACGACCAGGCGGAGGTTCGCCTCCACCATCGCCTGCTTGGCCGCGTGCTCGCCCCGCTCGATGCGCTTTGCGAGCTCGACCTCCTGTGCGGCCGTCAGCAGCGGGACCTTGCCGATGTCCTTGAGGAAGAGCTGGAGCGCGTCGGTCGTGATCTCCGGCTCGGGCTCCGCGTCGGGCTCCGAGTCGTCCGCCCCGTCCGCGTGGACGACCGCGATCTGCGCCTCCTCGAGCGACGCGTAGAAGTCGTCGAGCTGCGCGGCCTCGAGGTCGAGCTCGTCGAGCGCGAGCGCGAGCTCGTCGGCGTCGACGCTACCCGTGCGGTAGCCGATCTCCAGCAGCCGCTGGCCCTCGTCGCTCGCGAGGACTTCCTCGATCGGCGTTCGAGTGGTAGCGCCCTGCGTGTCGTCAGCGGCCAGACCGCCCCCCTTCCTCGTCAGCGGTCACACGGTAGTTACCAGGGCGGCGGTCGTCAAAGCAACGACCCTCTTGGCCAGGTCGAACCTGGCCGTCGCGGGAGACCAGTCCGTTTCCGACGTCTTGACAGATTCCACCGAGGGCAGAGGATGCGGGCGACAAAGGAGGCGGCATGCCGTCAGCACTGTCTTGCCGACGTGGGCTCGTCGCGATCCTCGCGGTCGCCCTGGTCGCGACCGGGGGTCTCGCCTACGCGGCGATCCCCGACGCAGGCGGAGTGATCCACACCTGCTACACGAAGTCGTCCGGCGCCTGGCGCGTGATCGACACCGATGCCGGCCAGGCCTGCAAGTCGAACGAGGCTGCGCTCGCCCTGTACTCGAAGAGCGCCGCCGACCTCGCGTTCCTGGACAAGCCCGAGGCCGACGGGCTGTACCTGGGAAAGACGGTGAAGGCCGCCGACAGCGACAAGCTGGATGGGAAGGATTCGAGCGACTTTCTCGGCGCGACCGCCACCGCCGCTGATAGCAGCAAGCTCGGCGGGTTTCCGAGTCAGGCGTACGTTCTCGGGGGCGGCGTTCTCATGGACGAGATCAGGAGCATTGCCGACAACGGCAGCTTCGAGTTCGGATGCTGCTCGCCCATCGATCCGTCTCCGGAGATCAGGTTCAAGCTTGCTTGCAACACCGCCGCGAGCTCGACGGTCGTGGCATCGTCGGCCGAGAGCTTCCGCTGGTGGTGGGACGGGACCTTCGGCGATGCCATCCCGGTCTCCGGTGGCTACCAAGCGACGTTCACGATCGGGACCGGAGCAGAAAGTCACCGTCTTAGGGCAGTCATGCTCGATGCGAACGCCACGACGACGCTCGATCTCGACACGTCCAAGCAAGCATCGTGTCTCTTCGCATGGACGGTGCGCAGGTCGGCATTCGAAAACCCCGGGCCGTAGTGGCTAGCCGCGCGCGCGGCGGATCGTCTCGAGATAGCGATCCGCCTCGCGCGCGAGTGGCGAGCCCGGCTGCACGTGCGAAGCGAGGCGGAACTGGCGCTTCGCGGCGTCGACGCGACCCGTCCAGAGGAGGAGCACGCCGAGGTGGAAGCGCACGGTCGGCTCGTCCGGATACGTCCGCGTGAGCGGGCCGAGGCGCCCGAACGCACGCTCGGGCGCGTCCTTGTCGAACTGGCCGACCGCGCCCGCGACCTGCGCCTCGACGTCGTGGGGGAACCGGCGCGCGGCGCGGTCGAAGACCCGTGCTGCCGACACCGGCCTGCCGACCCGCTGGAGCCCGACCCCGTACAGGAGCTCCGCTCGCAGGCCGCCTCTGTCGGCAGCTGCGCGCAACGCCTCGAGCTGGCGCTCCGGCGGCAGGTGCGTGATCGCAGGCGGCGCGGCGAACGAGGGGATGAAGGCCGGCAGCCCACGCGGGAGGTCCGGGTGGAGGAGGTTCCCTGCGACGATCGCATACGGCGTGTCCGGCTCCTCGTCGAGGACCGCCCGCCACGCCTCGACCGGGTCGCCCTGATTCGCCCACAGCCGCGCGAGACCGAGGTGGAGCTGCACGACCGCCTCGTCCGGGTAGAGCTTCGCGAGCTGCTCGAGCCGGTCGAGCGTGCCGTCGGGCCACGTCGCGAAGGCCGCCCCGACCTTCGCCTCGAGGGAGTCGTACTTCGCGAAGAGCGCCGCCGCGCCCTTCGTGTCCCCACGCCGGTAGAGGGCGGCGCCCTGCGCGAGGTCGCGCGCCTCGGGGTCCTGTCGAAAACCCAGGGCGAACGAGAGCGGGGGTCGGCCCGGCCGCTGCTCCGGCGTCGTCGTCGATGCGGTCGCGTCCGCGGAGCCGTCCCCCGAGGAGAGCGCGGCCACGGTGACGACGGCGACGGCCGCCGCTGCGATCGCGGCCACGGCGAGCACGACGCGGCGGCGCGCAGACACGGCAGGACGATAGCCCCCACGCCGAAGCTATAGTTCGGAAAGTAATGGCGACGTACCGCGAGCTGCTTGCACGGGTCAAGGCGGAGATCGACGAGGTCTCGACCATCGAGGCGCACGAGCGCCTCGAGTCGTCCGACGACTCACTGTTCGTCGACGTCCGCGAGCCGGACGAGTGGGACGAGGGGCACATCCCGGGCGCGATCTACACCGGGCGCGGCCGGCTCGAGCAGCGCATCGAAGGCCTCGTGCCCGACAAGGGCCGTCCGCTGGTCGTCTACTGCTCGGCCGGGTCGCGATCCGCGTTCGCGGCGAAGGCGCTCGAGGAGCTCGGATACGAGAACGTCGTCAACCTCGCCGGGGGCTTCTCGGACTGGAAGCGCAACGGCTTCGAGGTAACGATCCCGCGCGTGCTCTCGCCCGAGCAGCGCTCGCGTTACAGCCGTCACCTGCTGATCCCGGAGGTCGGAGAGGAGGGGCAGCAGCGCTTGCTCGACGCGCGCGTCCTGCTCATCGGGGCAGGCGGGCTCGGGTCTCCGGCGTCCCTGTACCTGGCGGCCGCGGGCGTCGGGACGCTCGGGATCGTGGACGCCGACGTCGTCGACGAGTCGAACCTCCAGCGCCAGATCGTCCACTCGACGGAGCGGCTCGGCGAGCCGAAGGTCCTTTCCGCGAAGCGAACGCTCGAGGCGCTGAACCCCGACGTCCGTGTCGTGCCGTTCGAGGAGCGGCTGACCTCGGAGAACGTCGACCGGATCCTCGCCGAGGGCTGGGACGTCATCGTCGACGGCGCCGACAACTTTCCGACCCGATACCTCGTGAACGACGCCTCCGTGTGGAGCGGGATCCCGGTCGTGCACGGCTCGATCTTCCGCTTCGAAGGCCAGGTCACCGTCTTCGCGCCTCGCGCCGGCGGCCCGTGCTATCGCTGCCTCTTTCCCCAGCCGCCACCGCCGGAGCTCGCACCGAGCTGCGCGGAGGGGGGCGTTCTGGGCGTGCTTCCCGGGGTCATCGGCTCGATCCAGGCGAACGAGGCGCTCAAGCTGATCCTCGGCCGTGGGGATTCGCTGGCCGGCCGGCTGCTGCTCTTCGACGCGCTCGGGACGACCCTCGACGAGGTCACCGTGACGCGCAACCCGGACTGCCCGGTGTGCGGCGACCACCCGTCGATCACGGAGTACGTCGACTACGTCGAGTTCTGCAACGCGCCGGTGAGGCTCTGATGGCGGCCGTCCGCATCCCTCCCACCCTCCGCGCGGAGGTCGGGGGCGCGCGCGAGCTCGACGCCGACGGTGCGACCGTCGCCGAGGTGCTCGACGACCTCGTCGACCGGTACCCGCCGCTGGCGGCGCAGCTTCTCCATGACGGCGAGCTGGCGCCGTTCGTGAACGTGTACCTCGGCGGCGAGGATGTGCGGACGCGCGAGGGCCTCGACACGCGCGTCGCCGACGGTGACCACCTGATCTTGCTTCCGGCCATGGCCGGTGGCAGCTAGCACGCTCCCGGCGTCGCTCCTCGACCTCGTCGGGTCGACGCCGATCGTCGAGCTGCCGCGTCTCTCCCCGAAGCCGTCCGTCCGACTGATCGCGAAGCTCGAGGGCCAGAACCCGACCGGCTCGATCAAGGACCGCATCGCGAAAACGATGCTCGACGCGGCGGAGGCCGCGGGGCAGCTCACGCCGGGACGGCGGCTGCTCGAGCCGACGAGCGGGAACACGGGGATCGCACTCGCGCTGGCGGCGCGGCTGCGCGGCTACCCGTTGACGTGCGTCGTACCGTCCAACGTGACCGCCGAGCGCCGACGCTTGCTCGCCCTCTACGGCGCCGAGATCGTCGACTCGCCGGGAGAGGAGGGCTCGAACGGCGCGGTCCGGCTCGCGCTCGAGCTCGCCGAGCGCGACCCCTCCGTCTTCATGCCGTTCCAGTACGCGAACGAGGCGAATCCGCGTGCGCACTACGAGGGCACCGGGGCCGAGATCGCCGACGCGCTCGACCGCGTCGACGTCTTCGTCGCCGGCCTCGGTACAGGGGGAACGCTCATGGGCGCGGGCGATCGACTGCGGGAGTCGTTCCCGGACGTCGTGGTCGCGGCAGCCGAGCCGCTCCCCGGCGACGAGGTGATGGGCCTGCGGTCGCTCGCGGACGGCTACGTGCCGCCGATCCTCGACGTCGCGAAGCTCGACCGGAAGCTCCTCGTCACGAATGCCGAGGCGGTCGCAGGGCTCCGACTGCTGCTGGAACGGGAGGGCGTGCTGGGCGGCGTGTCGTCCGGTGCCGTCGTGCACGCTGCTCTCCGGCTGGCGGAGGAGCTCGACGAAGGAGTCGTGGTGTGCGTCCTCGCCGACGGAGGCTGGAAGTACCTTTCGGCGGACTTCTGGACGGCGAGCGACGTCGAGTCGGCGATGGAGCGGGCCGTCTGGTGGTGATAACGGCCGCCGTTCGGCAGGAGCTCGTCGGGCACGCGCAGGAGGAGTCCCCGAACGAGGCGTGCGGCCTCGTCGTCCTGAAGGATGGCGTCGCGGAGCACTACGTCCGGGGCCGCAACGCCGCCGCCTCGCCGTACCGGTTCGAGCTCGACGTGCCGCCCGAGACATGGTTCCTCGAGGACGAGGGGTACGAGCTCGCGGTCTTCCACTCCCACCTGTCCTCGCCCCCGCGCCCGTCGCGCACCGACGTCGAGAACGTGGGCCTGTGGGCCGGGCGTCCGTACCTCATCTACACGGTGCGAACGGACGAGCTCGCGGGCTGGACGATCGCGGACGGCTCGATCGAGCCTCTGGAGGTGGTGCGAGCGCCGGAGTCACGCGCGTAGCGAGACTCCGGCGCACGAAGCCGCTACTTGATCGTGAAGGAGCCCTTCATGATCGTCGCGTGCGGATCGCAGATGAAGTTGTACTTGCCCTTCTTCAGGGTGATCGTGAAGGACTTCGTCCCGACGAACCCAACGCCCGTCTTCACGTTCACACCAGGCCCAGAGAGGTGGAAGTTGTGGATGTTGGACTTGTCGCTCACGACGAGGACGTACTTCCCGGCCTTCGTCGGCTTCGTCTTCATGGTGATTGTGAAGCCGGGGCCATCGGTTCCCTGGAGCTTCGGCGTCGCTGCGAACACCGGCAGCGCAGCGATCGCGGCGACTAGAGCGACGAGGATGACTGCAGCGGTGCGCTTCCTCATGGTCCTCCCTCTCGAGGTTGTGTTGTCCGGAGAGCGTAGCCGGAGCGGACTTCTCGAAAACCTTGGTACCGAGCGGCGCGCGTCGTCACGAGGGCGCGGAGAGACCCGCGGCCTCGATCGCCTTCCGGGCGAGCGCGTCGTCGTCCGGGCCGGGAAGCCCACTGACCCCGACCGCGCCGACTCGGCGTCCCTCCTCGAACGCAGCGACACCGCCCTGGAAGAACGTGAAGAACGGATCGAAGCTCGCGCGTTCGGCGGCGTCCTCGCGCGCCTTGACCGCGAGTGCCGCCGTCGAGGTCGCGTCGCTCCGGGCCGCCGTGTAGGCCTTCCGCTGCGCGTTGAGGCGCGTGTCGGGAGCGGCTTCGTCCATCGTCGCTGCCGCGACGAGCTCTCCGTGACCGTCCGCGACGAAGACCGAGACGGGGGAAGCGGCATTCTCCACCACGAACCGCACGATCGTTGACGCCTGCTCGAGCCTCACTGGCGCAATCCTGACAGCGATAGGCTCGCTTCGGCCGTGCGAGCGATCGTTATCGAGCAGCCCAACGAGGTCGCGCTGCGGGACGTCGAGGCGCCGTCACCCGGCCCCGGCGAGGTCCGCGTTCGCAGCGTGTGTGCGGGCGTCTGCCGGACGGACCTCGACATCGTCGCGGGCACGCTCGACGCGCGCTGGGTGTCCTTCCCGGTCGTCCCCGGCCACGAGTGGAGCGGCGTGATCGAATCCCTGGGGGCCGGCGTGACGGGTCTCGAGCCGGGCCGGCGCGTCGTGTGCGAGGGGAGCATCCCCTGCCTGGCTTGCCGGCGCTGCCGCGCCGGTGACACGCACCTCTGCGAGACGTACGACGCCGTCGGATTCACGCGCGGCGGTGGGTACGGCGAGTACGTCGTCGTCCCCGCCCGCGTCGTCCACCCCATCCCCGAACACGTCTCCTTCGACGCAGCGGTGCTCATCGAGCCAGCCGCGGTCGTGCTGAAGGCTCTTGAGCGTGCTCGCATCCAACCCGGCGAGACGGTCGGCGTGATCGGCATCGGGGCGCTCGGCGCGATCGCCCTGCGGCTCGCGCGGCTTCACGGCCCGGCGGCGGTGGTCGCGTACGGCGTGCGCGACGAGGAGCTCGAGCTCGCCCGACGACTCGGTGCAGATGACGTCGTGAACGTCGGGCGGGAAGAAGTCGGAAGCGGCCTCGACGTCGTCGTCGAGACGGCCGGGGCCGCGTCGGCGGTGGAGCTCGCGACGCGGCTGGCGCGCGAAGGCGGTCGGGTCGTCCTCCTCGGGATCGCGGGCCACGGACACGAGCTGACGCTCCCTGCCGATCGCCTCGCTCTGCGCGACCTCTCGGTCTTCGGCAGCGTCGGCTACACGACCGCCGCATGGGCCCGGACGGTCGCACTCGTGAGCGAAGGGCTCGTCGACCTCGAGCCCATCGTGACGCATCGCTTTCCTCTCGAGCAGTTCGCCGACGCCTTCGCGCTGATGGACGACCGGCGCGGGGTGGTCGCGAAGATCGTGCTGGAGCACGCTGCATGATGCGCATCGAGTCCGTGACGACGGCGGTCGTCGAGGCCAACTACGACTGGACGATCGTGCGCGTGCGCGGAGAGGACGGCGCCTGCGGTTGGGGCGAGGCGTTCTGCGGGCCCGGCCTCACGCAGACGATCCGGGAGCTCGCGCCGCTGCTCGAGGGCCAGGACGCGCGCCAGATCGAGCCGCTCGTGCGCAGGCTCCATCTCGCCACGGCCCACGCGTCGCGCGGCGGCACGACGTTCCACGCGATCTCGGGCATCGAGGCCGCGCTGTGGGACCTCGCAGCGCGGGCACACGACGTACCGCTGTGGCAGCTCTTCGGCGGACGCTTCCGCGAGCGCGTTCGCATCTATGCCGACTGCCACGCCGGCGAGGCGCTGACGAGCTACAGCGCGATCCTCGTCTCCCGGCGGCTGCCCTGGATGGAGAGCAGGCCGGAGGCGGTCGGGGACGAGCCCGAGGTGCACTGGGCGCCTGCGGAGGGAACCGGCGTGTACACGCCGGAGGCGTACGCCGCGCGGGCGCTCGCGATGGCCGAGCTCGGCTTCACGGCGTTGAAGTTCGACCTGGACCTGCCGTTGCTCCCGAACGAGGATCTCCACTCGCGGACGATCTCCGCGGCGCAGCTCGAGAGACAGGTCACGCTCGCCCAGGCGACCGTCGAGGCGGTCGCGGGACGCGCAGAGGTCGCGTTCGACCTTCACTGGCGCTATGCGCCCGCCGACGCGCTGCGGCTCGCACACGCGCTCGAGCAGCTCCCGCTTCTCTGGCTGGAGGACCCGACGCCGCCGCACGACCTCGTCTCGATCGCCCGGATCTGCGAGCGCACGACGACGCCGATCTGCACCGGGGAGAACCTGTACGGCCTCGAGGGCTTCGCCGCGCTCGTCGACCGCGGCGGCGTCGACATCCTCGCGCCCGACATCCAGAAGGTCGGCGGGCTCGGAGAGACAAGGCGGATCGCGGCGTACGGCAACGTGCACTCCCTCCCGATCGCACCGCACAACATCTCCGGCCCCATCGGGACGCTGGCCTCGGCGCACGTCTGCGCGTCGATCCCGAACTTCTTAGCCCTCGAGTGGCACGCGGCGTCGGTGCCGTTCTTCGACGGGCTCGTCACCCTCGGCCGGCCGCTGATCGTCGACGGCTATGTCGAGCTGCCCGACGCGCCGGGCATCGGGGCGGAGCCGGACCTCGACGCCTGCCGTCCGTACGCGCGACCGGGTGAGCCGTTCTTCGACGAGGCGGCCGACTAGACAGCAGGATCGGGCGCGAGGAAGCGGAGCACGCGCAGGTCGCCCTCGACCCGCAGCTCATCGGTCGAGGCGGGCACGGCGAACGCGTCGCCGGGGTGCGCGTCCGCTCCGTCGATGCGGCCGGCGCCCTCGACGACGAGGAGCACGGCGAAGCGCCCGGCCGCCTGAGCGCAGTCGTCGACGGCGAAGAAGGCGGCCGCCTCGGGCGGAAGCGACCTGATCGGCTCGTGCGCGCCGAGGTCGAGGGCGTCGACCGCGACGTCCCACCCGAGGCCGAGGTGGCTGTCCTCGGGAGCGATGGGAAACCCCTTCCACTCGCAGAGGAGCGAGAAGTCGGTGGGCTCCTGGACCTCCGCGATGAGGATGCCGGCCCCGAGTGCATGCGGGACCCCCGCCGGGACGTACACGACGTCGAGCGGGCGGACCCTGAGTCGGTTCAGCGAGCCGAGGAGTGCGTCGGTGTCCTGCGCGGCGATCCATGCCAGGTAGCGCTCGGGCTCGACGGGCTCGCGGAGGCCGACCCAGACCTCGGCGTCGTCGCCGCGCGTCCGCAGGACGAACCAGGCCTCGGTCTTGCCGAACTGCGACTCGAGCCTCCTGCGCGCGAACTCGCGGTCGGGATGCGCGTGCACGGGGAGGCGCTCGGCCGAGTCGAGCAGCTTCACGAGGAGCCCGGTCGATGCGCCGAAGCGGGCGACGTGCTCCTCGCCGAGCCAGCCGGCCGGATCGGCTTCGACCGCGGCGCGTAGGAGTCGGCCGTCCGCGAGACGCGTGAGTCCGTCCTCCGGATCGGCGCGGCCCGGATTGCTCGCGCTTGTGACCGACCCAACCCAGTCCTCCGGGAAGAAGCCATCCTCGGCCGGCTCACCGCGTAACGCGCCGATGAGCGCCCCGCCCCGGTAGAAGCGGTGGACGCGGGTCGGCGTGAGGCGCTCGGCGTCCATCCGGAGCGTCAGGCGGGGACGTCGGCGGGCGTCATGAGCGAATACCCCGACTCGAGGTTCGCCTGCGCCCGAGCCGCGTGCTGCTCGGGCGTCGGGAGCCGCCACGCGAACGAGTCGGCGAGGCGCACGATCATCGAGAAGAGGGCTGCGACGACGATCGCGTCGACGAGCGCATCCGCGGTGACGCCGGTGGCGAGGACCGCGTCCGCGTCCTCATGCGTCAGCGCCTCGGGACTCAGCGTGAGCTTCTCCAGGAACCCGAGGGTCGCGCGGAGCTCGGGCCCCACCGGCGCCGAGCGCCAGTCACCTCTTACCGCTTCCCAGGTGTCCTCGCCGAGGGCGTACGACGCGACCGCGCCGTGGGACTCCGTTCAGAACGGGCACTGGTTGAGCGACGAGACGAAGGCCGCGAAGAGCTCGCGCTCGCCGGTGCTCCAGTCCGACGGGCCGCGCATCGCCAGGTCGAGCGCGTCGGAGTACGGGCGTCCGAAGATCTCCGGCCGGTAGTGCAGCGTCTTCAGGACGTCTGGAGGGTCGGCGCCGCGGCGCTCCCGGATGAAGGCGAGGACTTGCGCTTCGCCCGGGTCGTGGCCCTCCTCCAGGCACTGCAGCCTCACGGGAGCACCCGCAGCCCTGCTTCGAGCCGTTCCAGCCCAGCCGCGACCGCCGACGCGACCGTCTGCTCGAAGATCTCGTCCTCCGAGAAGCCCGCCGCGAGGAGCTCCTCGACGTCGCGGTCGGTGACCGTGGTCGCGTCCCGCCGTACCTTGTCCACGAACGGCCCGAGCTCGGGCGGGGCAGGGCGGTCTGGCCGAGCTGCCTCCCGGAGACGGGCGATGGGTGCGCCGTAGCGGGTCGCCTCGAGATCCACGGCAGTACTTCAGCACATCGTGCGCCGAGCCCGTGCGCGGGACCGCAGTACGATTTCGCTCCCATGAGCGCGCCTGCCCTCGCCGGCCGGCCGTCGCTGACGATCCGGGGAACGCAGTACCCGATCTTGCTGCCGACGGTCCGCGACCCACGCCTGCACCTCGCGGCGGTCATCATCACCTTGCAGGTCCTCGGACAGACCGCGTTCGACTTCAACCTCTCGATCGCGCAGATCCTCGTCGCCCTCGGGACGTGCGCCGTCCTCGAGGTCGGGATCGCGTTCTTCCGCCACCACGTCCTGATGTGGCCGGCGAGCGCGCTGCTTACGGGGAACGGCGTCGCATTTGTCCTGCGCGTGCCGGGGACGCAGCACGGCGACTGGTGGAGCATGCACGGCTGGTGGATCTTCGCCGGCACGGCCGCGGTTGCACTCCTCTCGAAGCACGTGATCCGGTTCCGCGGCCGGCACCTCTTCAACCCGTCGAACTTCGGCCTCGTCCTCTGCTTCCTCCTGCTGGGGAGAGCGCGGGCCGAGCCGCTCGACTTCTGGTGGGGGCCGATGTCGGTGTGGCTCGCCCTCGCCCTGGCCCTCATCGTCGTCGGCGGCCTCGCGATCCTGTCGCGGCTCCGCCTGCTGTTCATCGCCGTCGGCTTCTGGATCGCCTTCGCGGCCGGCATCGCGGTGCTCGCCGCGAGCGGGCACTCGATGACCGCTCGCTGGCACCTGGGGCCGATCTCGGGGTGGTCGTTCTGGTGGCTCCTCGTCACCTCGCCCGAGATCCTCGTCTTCCTCTTCTTCATGATCACCGACCCGAAGACAATCCCGAACGGGCGGGTCGCCCGGCTCGTGTACGCCGTCGGCGTCGGCTTGCTGGCGACGCTGCTCATCGCCCCGCAAACGACCGAGTACGCGACGAAGGTCGCCGTGCTCACGGCCCTCGCGCTCGTCTGCGCGGCGCGACCGCTCCTCGAGCGTCTCCTGCCCGAGGCCGGGTCGTCCCAGGATCGCCCGTCCGTCTGGGGCAGGGGCCTCGCACGGCGCGGTCGGGTTGCGACCGGCGGGCTCGCGCTTGCCGGTGCGGCCGCATTCGCGGGGCTCGTCGTTCTCGCCGGGATCCCGGCGCGCACGCCCACCGCGACAGCGGGGGAGCTCCTCGGAAGCGCGCGGCTCCCCGAGGTGACAGTCGTCGCGGCGAACCGCGTGTCGTCGAAGGTCGACCGTGCGACCGCACAGCGGATCGCACGTGACATCGTCCTCGACCTGCAGGCCGAGTCGGACGCGCTGCGCCTGCGAGACTTCCGGCGCGCCACGGTCGCGGCGACGGGCGCGTGGCTCGAGACGCTCCACGACCGAATCCGTTCGTCGACTGGGAAGCCGGTGGTCGTCTCCACGTACGAGGTCGACCGCGTCCGCCTCGCCCTGACCCCCGGGGAAGGACAGGGCCCACCTCGGATCCTCGCAACGCTCGTCGGCAGCGAGCGACGCGACCTCTACAGCGGGCTCCCGCCGAAGCTCGTGTCGCAGGCGGCGGCCGTCCCGTTCAAGCGCAGCCTCGAAGTGGTCTCGCAGCAGGGCCGGTACGTCATCGTCGGCTCCGGCGCGGGGACGGGAGTTCCCGCGAACGCCTCGGCCCCGGCGGCCGAGGCGACCCCCGTTCACGCGACCGGCGCGCTCGCCGGCGTCCGCCTGCAGGACGTCGCCTCCCGGGTGGGCCTCGCGTTCCGGCAGGGCGCCTTGCGCTTCGGCGTCTCGAACGACCTGCCGGCGATGATGGGCGGCGGGCTCTGCTGGCTCGATTACGACGGGGACGGCTGGATGGACCTCTACGTCGTCAACTCGTACTCGAATGCGGACAGGCGGCGCTGGGCGACGCACGGCGGGCTGCCTCGGAGCGCGCTCTTCCACAACGTCGGCGGCGAGTTCGTCGACGTCAGCCGGAGGTCCGGCGCCGATCTCGCGGTTCGCGGGCAGGGCTGCGTCGCCGCGGACTTCGACGGCGACGGCCACACCGATCTCTTCGTGACGACGGACTCGAGCGACCGCATGCTGTGGAACAACGGCGACGGCACGTTCAGCGAGGGGGCGGAAGCGGCAGGGATCACGTCGTTCGGCTGGCATACGGGCGCCGCGGTCGCAGACGTCAACGGCGACGGGCGTCCCGACCTGTTCGTCGCCGGGTACACGGACCTCAACGCTCCGGACCCGACCGCGATCACGGGCTTCCCGTCCAACTACGCCGGTGTCCGCGACCTGCTCTACCTGAACCAGGGGCTCGACGAGCACGGGCACGCCACGTTCCGGGAGGTCGGTGTGCAGGCCGGGCTCGAGGCGGCCCGCTTCGGCCACGGCCTGGGCGCCGTCTTCACGGACGTCGACGGCGACGGGCGGCAAGACCTCTACGTGGCGAACGACGAGGACCCGAACCAGTTCTACGAGAACGTGGCGTGGCCGGGCGGAGCGGCCGCCGACCCGGCGGGGCTCGGTTTCCGGCTCGAGGAGCGGGGGCGGGCCGAGGGCGTCGACGACCCGTACGCCGGCATGGGCATCGCGTCCGGTGACTACGACGGCGACGGTCGCTTCGACCTCTTCGTCACCAATTCGCGTCACGAGCCTCACGCCGTTCTCCACCGCCGTGCGGGCGACCGAGCACCGTCGTTCGCGAGCGCACGCCGCGCTTTCCGGTCGGGGTTCGGCGCGAGCTCGACCGGATGGGGAGCCGCGTGGGCCGACCTCGCCCTGGACGGGACGCCCGACCTCGTGCTCACGAACGGACTCGTCCCGATCACGAATCTCGCGAAGGACGCGGGCCGCATCCAGGTGCTCGAGAACGTCTCCACCCGGACGCGCGAACGGTTCGCCTACGTCGGGCACCTCGACGCGCGTGGGCGAACGCCGGTCGTCAACGGTCGCGGCCTCGCGGCGGCCGACTACGACAACGACGGGAGGATGGACATCGCGATCGCGTCGGTGGGCGGGCCACTCGTGCTCCTGCGGAACACGGGTGGCCGCGGTCATTGGCTCGAGGTCGCGCTGCCCAGCTTCTCGCCGGGCGCCGTCGTGAGGGCGACCCTACCCGGAGGCCGCACGCTCGTTCGCGAGGTGCACGCCGGCTCGAGCTATCTCTCCTCCGAGGATCCCCGGGTCCACTTCGGCCTCGGGCCCGCCTCCCGCGTTCGCTCCCTCGTCGTGATCTTTCCGGACGGGCGCGAGAAGCGGCTCCGCGACGTCGCCGTCGACCGGGTCGTCGTGGTGAAAGCTCCCACCGCAGTCCTGCCCGCGACGAGCACCGACGAGGCCGACGCGCCCGTCCGCGTGGGTTGCACGCCTGCTCGCTCGGCGGGGCGCTCGGTCGCCCGCGTCTGGGACGACGCCGCGCTCGCCCTCGATCCGGGCGGGGCCCCCGCCGAGCAGGCCCGGAACCTGTTCCACCTCTCCGCGGCGATGTGGGACGCGTGGTCGGCCTACGACGACACGGCGGACGGCTACTTCGTCACCGAGAAGCACTCCGCGATCGACGTGCAGGCGGCACGGGAGGGCGCGATCAGCTCCGCCGCCTACCGGCTCCTCACGTGGCGCGCTTCCTTCGGGACGGACATGCGACGCGCGTTCGCGCGGCTGACGGCGACGATGCGGTCGCTCTGCTACGAGCCGGGCTTCGTCGACATGAGCGGCGACTCACCCGCCGCCCTCGGCAACCGCATCGCGGCCGCCGCGATCACGTACGGCCGCACGGACGGGTCGCTGGAGCTCCGGCACTACGTCGACCCGAGCTACACGCCCGTGAACGAGCCGCTAGTGCTGGCACAACCGGGGGCCACGATGCACGACCGCACGTTCTGGCAGCCCCTCGCGCTCGACGAGATCGTCGTCCAGGGAGGGCTCCCGATCCCGGCAGACGCGCAAACGTTCCTGGACTCGCAGTGGGGCCGTGTCCGGAGCTTCGCGCTGCCCGTCTCGAGGAGGCTGCCCCTCGATCCCGGCGCGCCCGCACTCGGCGGCCCGAGCGCCACCGCCTACCAGCAGGCGGCGGTGGCGGTCATCCGCGCGAGCGCGCGAGCTGACGGAGACGCCGTCGCCGAGCGGTGGCGCGCAACCGGGCCTCGCCGCTGGAACGAGATCGCGAACGCCGTCGCGGACTCGCGCGCGCGCGCAAGGCGGATCGGAACGGGCGCCGCGCAAGGGCTCGCGTCGGACGTGCGGCTGTACTTCGCCTTGAACGGCGCGCTGCACGACACCGCCATCGCAACCTGGGGCGCAAAGCGCACGTACCAGTCGGTACGCCCCATCTCGATGATCCGCTCGCTCGCGTTCCAGGGGCAGTCGAGCGATCCGAAGGCGCCGTCGTACAGCCCCGAGGGACTCCCCCTCGTCCCGGGCCTCGTCGAGGTCGTCACGCGGGAGTCGAGCGCAGCGGGCGAGCGACACGCGGCGCTCGCCGGACATGTCGGCGACATCGCCGTTCGGACCGCTCGCGGGTGGGTGCTCGGCACCGAGTGGCTCCCTCGCGGAGGGCTCGTGACGCCACCGTCGCCGGGCTGGGTCTCGGACGGGAGCGCGTTCGCCCGAGCCGCCGCCGCGGTGCTCGCGGCGGACACGGGACGACGCACGTTCCCCACGCGCATGGGGCTGCCGTGGACGACCTACAGGAGCGCCGCCGACGAGGCGGGGCTTGCCGGCGTCTTCGCGGGGACGCAGACAGCCGCCGACGACATCGCGGGACGACGAGTCGGCGCCGCAGCCGGCGCGAGGGCCTGGACGCGGGCGCAGCGCTTCTTCG
>DATAET010000109.1:0-6230 GCA_036257855.1 Gaiellaceae bacterium
GCTCGCGCAGCGACGGCGTCCACGTTCCGTCGCCGACGTCGAGCTCGCCGGCGGCGTCGCCCTTCACGTGCCAGGGCACCTCCTGCAACTGGATCCAGAGCAGGCCGGCGCCCTGGGGCGCACGCGACTCGTCCATCGTCAACGGCTGCCCGACGACGACGGTTGCTTCTGCGGGGAGCAGACCGCGCTCCGCTTCGTTGACCGCGCGCGAGACGCCATCGAGGCCAGGCGTGAGGTGGACGATTGCGGTCCGCGCGAGGCGGTCGTCGCCATCCCACTGCGGCGGCTCGGACAGCGCGTAGTGGATCTGCATCTCGGAGCGGCCGTAGCGGAAGCGCTTTCCCGCCTCCGCCACCTCTCCTCCGAGCTGCAGCAGACGCCCGTACAGCTGCGTCGGCGTCACGTTGCAGACGACGGCGCGACGCGCGGCGAAGAGGTCCCCTGTCGCCGTGCGCACGCCGGTCGCGCGCCCATCCGCGACGACGACCTCCTCGACGTCGGCGCCGGTGCGGCACGTGCCGCCGTTGTCCTCGATCAACCGGATCAAGGCGTCGACGAGCCGGGCGCCCCCGCCGCGCGGGATCGGCATCCCGCCCGCCTCGATCGCGAACGCGATCACCTGGTTCATGAAGCCGGACGTCGCCGCGTCGGGGCCGAGCCCCGTGTGCAGGACCCAGGGCGCGAGCAGTCCGTGCACATGCTCCGAGGGGAACGTCGTCTCGAGCCAGTCGCGGCTCGACTGCACGACCGTGCCGCCGAACGACGCGAGCCCGCGCCGTCCGAGGCGGCGATAGGCCGTCAGCCCGAGGCGCGCGCCCGCGCCGGACCACAGCTCGGTTCCGAGCACCCCGAAGACGAGCTCCGCCTGCGCGCCGACCGCCGCCATGGCCGCCGGCCACGCTTCGCCCAGCTCGGCCGCGTTCGCTTCGGGGCTGGTCGACAGGAAGGCGCTCGTGCCGTCGGGGAAGGCGGTCGCGGTCGGATGCTCGGTGTTGAGGTACTCGAGCCCGCGGGCCGCGAGCTCGTCCGCGAGCTCGGCGTGCGCAGGCCCGCCCACCCAGAGCGGATGCCAGGCGCTGAAGACGTCGTGGACGAAGCCCGGCTCCGTCAGCTCCGCTGTCTTGATCGCGCCGCCGTGCTCCTGCTCGCGCTCGAGCACGCACACGTCCCAACCGGCTCGCGCGAGCAATGCTGCGCACGCGAGCGAGTTGATCCCGCTGCCGACGATGACCGCGTCGTGCTCAGCCACGCGCGAGCTGCCGAAACTCCTCGTCGGTGACGATGTCGCGCTTCTGCGTGCCGAGCTCCTTCACCCGCGCGAGCAGGTCCCGCTGCGCCTCCTCGTCGAGGTCGAGGCCGAGCTCCTGCGCCTTGATCCGGATCGAGTCGATCCCGCTCTTCTTTCCGAGCACGATGCCGCGTTTGGCTGCGACGACGTCGGACGAATACGGCTCGATCGCCTGGGGATCGTGAAACTGGCTCGCGACCGCGCCGGACTCGCGGCGGAAGAGGTTGTCGCCCACGAGCGGCTTGTACGGCTCCAGCTCGTAACCGGAGAGCTCTTGCAGGCGCTCGGCGAACGCACGCACGCGGTCGAGGCGGAGGTTCGTCTCGACGCCGTAGAGCCCGCGCAGCGCGAGCGCGATCTCCGGCAGGTTCGCGTTCCCCGCGCGCTCGCCCATGCCGTTCACGGTGCCCTGGATCCAGCGGGCGCCTGCGCGCGCCGCGGCCACGGCGGCAGCGGTCGCGAGCCCGAAGTCGTTGTGCCCGTGAAAGTGGACGGGGTGGTCGTCGCCGAGCCAGTCGTGGGTGCGGCCGACCAGCTCGGCGACCGCCTCGGGCGTCGCGATGCCGATCGTGTCGACGACGACGACCTCGTGCGCGCCGGCCTCGACCGCCGTCTTGTACACCGTCTCGAAGTAGGACGGATCCGCGCGCGACCCGTCGACACCGAAGAACGCCACCTTGATCCCCTGCTCGACCGCGAAGGAGACGGCGTAGACGATCCGCTCGAGCATCGCCTCGCGGTCGACGCCGAGCGCCGCGAGCTTCAGGTCGGAGATCGGCGACTCGATCACGCTCGCCCCGACGCCGAGCTCGACGAGCGCCTTCACGTCCGCGTCGACGGCCCGCGAGAAGCCCCAGACCTCCGCGTTCAGACCCGCGTCGCGGATCAGCTCGACGGCGCGCCAGTCGTCGGCGGAGACGCGCGGGAACCCCGCCTCGATCCGTTCGATCCCCAGTTCGTCGAGCCCGCGCGCCAGCTCGAGCTTGTCCTCCGGCGTCAGGACGACGCCGACCGTCTGCTCTCCGTCGCGCAGCGTCGTGTCGTAGAAGCCGACCTCCGCGTCGAAGCGGTAGCCGTCGTTGATCACGCCGGTCCAGAAGGTCATGGACATGTCTCAGGGACAGTCCCTCGGACATGTCCTGTCATCGGAAGTCGTCCGGGTAGCTGCTCAACTTTTCCACGCCGTCGGCGGTGATCAGGAAGTTGTCCTCGACTCGGAGGCCGCCGCCACCTTCCCAGTATGCGCCCGGCTCGATCGCGAGCACCATCCCTTCCTCGATCGTGCCGCTGCCGGCCTGATGCGCGTACGGCGGCTCGTGGGCGCGCGCGCCGACGCCGTGGGCAATCGGGTGTGACGGCTCCGCGAGGCCTGCGGCGGTGATGCCCGTGCGGATGATCCGATCGAGCTCGGGGAAGCTCGCACCCGGCCGGCAGTGCTCGAGTGCCTGGTTGTAGACGCCCAGCAGCGCGTCGAGCAGCTCGTCGTAGCGCTGGTCGAGCGTGCCGGGGCAGACGTTCTTCGTGTGGTCGCACCAGTAGCCGTCCGCGCAGACCCAGATCTCGAACAGCGTCGGCTCGTGCTCCTGTACGGGCCGGTGCCCCGTTGCGGTGAACGTTCTGATCCCAGGACCGGACCACACGAGCGAGAACGGCAGCGCGAGCTCCACCTTGCCTTTCCAGCCCGTGCCCTCGCCGTGCACGAAGCCTTGCCACAGCGCCGCCGCCTCGCTCTCCTTCATTCCCGGCCTCAGCTCACCTGCGACGTGCTCCATCGCCGCGGCGGCGATCTCGTTCGCGAGCCGCATGCGCTCGAGCTCCTGCTCGGTCTTGATCGCGCGCGCCTGGTTCAGCAACGGCGTCGCGTCGACGGTGAACGCGTCGAACCACGCCTTCGTAAAGGTCGTCGGCTCGCCGACCATCCGGTCCGTCGCCTGCGTCCCCAGGCTCAGCTCGGCGCCGACACGCCCGTACTGCGCGGCCGCAGCTCGCGCGACCTCGAGCGCCCGCAGCGCCGGCGGCCGCGGATCCGTCGCGTCGTAGCCCGGCACGAGGCGCACGTCCTCCGTCCACGCCGTCTCCGCCGCGTCCTGCGCGGAGGGCTCGATCGTGATCAGGATCGGCTCGCCCTCCTGCGGAAAGACCGCCGCGTCGAAGCCCTTCATCCCCCAGAAGTTCGTCAGGTAGAGGACGTTGTCGGGCGCGCGCACGACGAGCGCGTCCAGCTCCTGCTCCGCCATCAGCGCACGGACGCGCTCGAGCTTCGCCTCGTCGCGCGGCCAGCTCACCAGGAGATGCGTTCCGGCGCGGGCTCGCCGTGCGCTTCCTGCCACGAGACGACCGGATTCCGCAGTACCCCGATCTTCTCGACCTCCGCCTCGATCACATCTCCGGGCTTGAGGTACAGCGACGCCGCGTCCTCGCTGAAACCCGCGACACCGCTGACGGTGCCGGTCGAGACGACGTCACCGGCGGAGTAGCCGAGGGCCGAGTAGTGCGACAGGATCTCCGGAATCGTCACCGACATGTTGCCGCTGTACGACTCCTGGCGCCGCTCGCCGTTGACGCGAAGCTCCATCTTCAGGTCGTGCGGGTCGCCGATCTCGTCCGGCGTCACGATCCACGGGCCAAGCGGGCAGAAGGTGTCGATGCCCTTGCAGAAGGAGAAGACGCCGGAGCGCATCTCCCGGCGCTGGATGTCCCGTGCGGTGATGTCGTTGAAGATGACGTAGCCGCCGATGTACTCGGTCGCCTCCTCCGGCGGGAACCACTTTCCCGACTTCCGCAGCACGACCGCGAGCTCGAGCTCGTAGTCGAGCTCCTCGGTGAGGTGCTCCGGATAGACGACCGGCTCGTCCGGCCCGACGATCGCGTCGACGTTCTGGAAGAACACGATCCAGGGCGCGATCTCGTGCGACCACTCGACCTGCTTCGACTCCTCCTCGTGCTCGCGGAAGTTGCCCGCCGTGTGGAAGAACTTCTTCGGGACGATCGGAGCGCGGAGCCGCGTTTCGGCGAGTGGAATCTGCTCGCCGCTCTCGTCCGCCCCGCCCTGCTCGAACAGCTCGCGCATCGAGTCGACGTCGAGGACGACGATCTCGTCGCCGTCGAGGATGCCGACACGTCGCTGGGCGCCGAAGGTGACGAGCTTCATCGGTTCCCGCACCCGACCTGGTCGTAGGCGTCGGAGATCCACCGCGCGAACTCGCCGTCCAGCTGATCGATGGCGTCCACGCGGAAGTGGTGGACGAAGAGGTCCTTCTGGTACGGCGAGACTCTCTGGATGCGCGGGTCGTCGACGCGGTACGTCACGTCGAAGTAGCCCTGAAGCCGGTCGCGGTTCGGTCGAGCGCCGGCGAAGCCGCGTCGTGGGCCCTTGAAGGTGATCGTCGTCTTCGCGACTGACGTCGTGTACTCGCCGCACGCCGCGACGATCTCGACGAAGCGGTGGAAGAGCGCGCGGCCGTGGTCGCTGCCCGCTTCGAGATGGCGCTCAACCGTCCACACGTCACTCATGCGATACCGCACACCTTCGTCGCTGCGCGAGCGTAGACCTCCGCGGTCCTGACGAGCCCGTCGATCTCGAGGTTCTCGCCCTTGACCGTGTCGAGAAGGCCCGTCGAGGTGCCGTAGTTGACCGTCGCGATCCCGTACCGCGTGAGGACGGAGGCATCCGAGAACCAGCGCGTCACGTCCCGCTCCGGGCGCTCCCCGAAGACCTCGGCGTGGGCGTCGTCGAGGGCGGAGACGAGAGGATGTGTCTCGTCGATCTCGGCGCCGGGAGCCGTCACGTACACCTCGCCCTCGACGCCGTGGTCGGGGAACCGCTCGGCGAGGCCCCGCACCATGTCGAGCACCTCTGTGCGCGCTGTCGCCATCTCTTTCGTGGGCGGCACGCGCACGTCGAGGAAGAGAGCCGCGTGGTGCGGCGTCCTCGACACGCGCCAGCCGAAGCCACCTTCGACCGCGCCGACGTTGACGATCGCCTTCGTCCCGCGGTAGGCGTTTACCGGGTCGTCCTCCCAGGTGGGGATCCACTCGAGCACGGCGTCGAGGACGTCGCGCAGTCGGACGATCGCGTTCTGGTCGCGCTTCCCTTCACTGAACGCCGTGTGGATGAACGGACCGCGCGTCGAGATCCGCAACCAGAGCGAGCCGAAGTGCCCGAGCACGACCTTCGACTCCGTCGGCTCGCCGAGGATGCACATGTCCGCGACGCCGCCGTGCGACACGAGGTGACGCGAGCCGGCCGCGTACCCCCGGTACTCCGCTCCGACCGCGTCGCCGTACTGCGTCTTCTCGATCTCGCCCGAGACCGCCGCGATCATGACGTCCCCGCGCAGCCCGACTCCCGCGTCCGCGAGCGCACGCAGCGCCTCGACGTAGCACGCAAGCGCGCCCTTCATGTTCGAGATCCCGAGGCCGTACAGCCGCCCCTCCTCCACGAAGGCGCTCGGCTGGAAGCCGGGGACGTGGCGGAGCCACGGCTCCAGTCCGGAGTACGAGGTGTCCATGTGGCCGTTGAACATGAGGCTCGGCCCTCCGCCAGCCCCAGGGAGCGTCCCGAGGACGTTCGCTCGTCCCTCCTCGACCTGCTGCCATTGGACGTGGAGGCCCAGGTCGAGGAACGTATCGCGCACGAGCTCGGCCATTGGTTCCTCCGAGCCCGTGAAACTCGGCGTGTCGATGGCCCGGCTCGCCCAGCCCACGAGGCGATCGCGATCGATCGAGATATCGCTCACGGCGCCTTCCCTCCGCTGGCGATCTTGACGGGAGCGGAGACGAGGTACGAATCGCCTCGCCGGTACGAGGACAGCGCGCCTTCGACTTGCACTCGAATCCGATCACGTTGCTGCGTGGTCGCCGCACGCAGCGTTCCGCCTACGCGCACCGTCCCCTCGAGGAACGCCGTGAAGAGCTGGTCGATGCTGCCGAAGTCGAACAC
>DATAET010000110.1:0-10084 GCA_036257855.1 Gaiellaceae bacterium
CGCGTTCTCGACCGCCTCCGCGCCGGTGTTCACGAGGATCGAGCGCTGCTCGCCGCCGCCGCACGGGGAGAGCTCGGCGAGGCGCCTGCAGACCTCGACGTACGGCTCGTAGACGCCGATCATGAAGCACTGGTGGAGGTACCGGTCCGCCTGCTCCTTGATCGCCTCGACGACAGCGGCGTGCCGGTGCCCGGTGTTCTGACATCCGATCCCGCCCGCGAAGTCGATGAAGGTGCGACCGTCCGGATCCGTGACCCGCGCACCTTCGGCGTGCGCGACGACGAGCCTCGGAGTCGACATCCCCGGCGCTACGTAGCGCGCCCGGTCGGCGAGGATCCGCTCCGCCGCAGACGTGTCTGTCGGCTGCATCGCGCGATTATCCGTTCTGCACGGCGGCTGCGGCAACTCGCAGAGAGGCCGCGTACGCTTATGAACGCGCGCCGGAGTAGCTCAGCTGGTAGAGCAGCCGCCTTGTAAGCGGCAGGCCGTGGGTTCGAGTCCCGCCTCCGGCTTCATGCTCAGGACGAGGTGCGGCATCGTGCTGGTTCTCGTCCTCGCCGCCACGGGCTGCAGCGGCGGGAACGGCGACGACACCGCCAACGACGAGCCGCGGTACGTCCGAGCGGATCTCGCACGCTTCACCGCGGTCCGACCGAGGACCGCGGGCCGGCGCTGGCTGAAGAACAGCGAGGTGCCGCCACCGCCTTTTACGCGAGTCACCCTCAACCGATTCAAGGCCAGATATCCGAGCCAGGCCGTCTTGGCGAGCGCGCAGCTAAACGCTGGATTCGTCGAAGCCCGGGAGCGCACCTGGCGTACGCCTGTCACCAAGGGCTCGTCGTTTGCGACGCTGTTCGCAACACCGGAGGGCGCGCGCGACGCGCTCGCGGCCGCCGAGGTTCGCACACGAGTGGTTCACGGACGTCGAGCACGCGGACATCAGCGACGTCGAGGTCGAGGGTCTCGGCGACGGTGCCTGGGGCGTGGGTGCTGGGAGATCGGGGAGCCAGGAGTTCGTCGATCTCGGATGGCGGCGGGGGAACGCCGTACTCGAGGTCTACGTGTCGTGTCTCTCGTGCCCAACGTCCGCAGAGGACGCCGCCCGAGAGTGGGCCGGGACGATCGACGGGAAAACCTGAGGGACTTCAGGCGAGGACCTCGCGCTCCTTCTGGTGCGCGAGGATCTTCCGCTTGACCCGCTGGAGCGCGTTGTCGATCGTCTTCGTGTCGCAGCCGAGGCCCTCCGCCATCTCCTCGTACGAGTTCCCCTCGAGGTAGAGCGTCAGCGCCTGTGACTCGAGCGACGAGAGCCCGCTGCCGAGCGTGAACACGAGGCTCTGCAGCTCCTCGGTGGATATCACGCAGACCGACGGATCGTTGACGCTCGGCCCAGGCAGCGCGTCGCCGAGCGTGCAGTCGCCATCGGACTCCTGCCCTGCGGGCGTGTGGCTGAACGACACGTAGGTGTTGAGCGGGGAGTGCTTGAAGCGGGTGGCCGTCTTGATCGCGGTGATGATCTGCCGCGTCACGCAGAGCTCGGCGAAGCTGCGGAACGACGTCTCCTTGTCCGCCCGGAAGTCCCGCACCGCCTTGTAGAGACCGATCATCCCCTCCTGGACGAGGTCGTCGCTGTCTCCGCCGGCGAGGAAATACGAGCTCGCCTTGAGGCGGACGAACCCCGTGTATCTGCGCATGAGGTCGTCGAGCGCCTGTTGACTCCCGTTTCGCGCCTTGAGGACGAGCTGGAGGTCCTCGAGCTCCCGTTGGATCTTGTGGGCTGGCTTCGGTGCGGTCGCGGTGCGAGCTGCCATGCCGGTACCCCCGTTGTGGACGGCGTCGATGGAGGGCTCGAGCCACGCGGCCGGAGACCGCCCGCGACAACTCTCACCTTGAGGTTGAGGGAGAACCTAGCACCATTCGCCGAGCGTTACAAGACTTTGCGAGAATTGCAGGATGCTAAGAACATATGTTCGCATGCGGCTCAGGCCTGCCTCTCGGCGTCGGCTCCGCGGCTACTGGCCGCGGCGCAACCGCTCGAGCGCCGCTCGCGTGTCCGGGTCGAGGCGATCGCCGACGCGCCCGCCGGCGCCGCGCTGCTCGTGGTCGACGTGCCGAACGGGCTCGAGCTCGGCGAGGAATGCGCGCGACGCGAGCTTGCGGACCTCCTGACCCGATGTTCGACGCACGGCCTGGTCCGACGAGACGATGCAGACGAGCTCGGAGGCGCGGTTCTCGGCCGCGAGCCGCTCGAGGAGATCGTCGGCGTGCGCGGTGAACCGGATCTGGAGCGGCCCGAGGTCCCGCTCCTCGCCCACTCCGTCGAAGACGATCACGCCGCGGGCGCCGCGCCCGGCGACGAAGCTGGCGAGCGCGCTGACGAGCTCGTCGCGGTCCGAGAACGAGCCCGCGTGGAGCAGGTTGTAGCCGTCGAAGAGGTAGAGGGTCGGGTCAGCCACCGAGGGCGCCCCTCTGCCGGCGCGCCTCGTAGAGCAGGACTGCTGCGGCGACCGACACGTTGAGCGAACCCACTTTCCCGGCGAGCGGGATCGCGACGGTCGCGTCGCACGTGCGTCGGACCAACGGCCGCACGCCCTTCCCCTCGGCTCCGAGCACGAGGGCGACCCCGCCGGAGAAGTCCGTCTCCCACATCGGCACCGAGCCCTCGGAGTCGGCAGCGTAGGCCCACAGGTCGTTCCGCTTCACATCGGCGAGGAAGCGGGCGAGATTCGGAACGACCGCGACCGGGAGGTGCTCCACCGCGCCCGCCGAGGCGCGGCAGACAGCGGGCGTCACGCGCACCGAGCCGTGCGCGGGGAGGATCACGGCCGTCGCGCCGGCGCCCTCGGAGCTGCGGACGACCGCTCCGAGATTGTGTGGATCCGTGACCTGATCGAGACACACGAGGAGCGGCGCGTCGTGCTTCGCGAGCTCGTAGGCGTCGGCGTAGCGAAATGGCTCGCACCAGGCGACGACGCCCTGGTGATCGCGCGTGCCCGCCGCCTCCGAGAGCACCCGCTCCGGCCTCACGTGCGGACGTGGCCCCGAGTCGAGCCAGGGGATCTGCTTGGAGGCGCGCTCCGTCACCCACGTCTCGAGGACCTGCCGCGGGCCGCGATAGAGCTCACGTGCGGCGTTCCTTCCGTAGACGAGGTCGCGCATCACCGGACGCGAACGAGCCGGAACGAGCCGGCCTCGTCCCGCACCTCCCAGCCCGCGGCCGCGAGCTCTGCGCGGAGTAGGTCGGCCTGCTCGAAGTCCCGCTCCGCGCGTGCTCTCGTCCGCCGCTCGGCGAGCTCCACGATCTCGGCCGGGGCCTCGTCCTCCTGCGCGAGCGACTGGAGGCCGAAGACACGCAGCGCACGCAGCAGGAGCTCGTGGTCGCGCCACTCGTGCACCACGGCGAGCGCCGCGGGGGTATTGAAGTCGTCCTCGAGCGCGGCGGCGAATCGCTCCCAGGACCCTTCGGGGGCGGGGTCGCTCCGGCCTCGGAAGACCTCTCGAAAGCCGTCGGCCCGAGCCATGGAGGACTCCAGCGCCTCGTCCGAGAAGTCGATCGGCTTGCTCCAGTGCCCGGTGAGGTGGTAGACGAGAAGCGCCTCGCGACCCCACGTGTCGAGCACGTTCCGGAGAGTGACGATGTTGCCGAGGGACTTCGACATCTTCTCGGCGTCGAGCTCCAGCATCCCGTTGTGCATCCAGACGTGGGCGAAGCGGTGGCCGAGCGCAGTCGACTGCGCGAGCTCGTTCTCGTGGTGCGGGAAGCGGAGATCCAGGCCACCCCCGTGGATCTCGAACTCGGGTCCGAGAAACTTCTCCGCCATCGCAGAGCACTCGATGTGCCAGCCCGGCCGACCCGGGCCCCAGGGCGAGTCCCACGCCGCATCCTCCTCCGGCTTTTGCGCCTTCCAGAGCGCGAAGTCGCGCTGGTCCCGCTTGAGCTCGCTCATCTCCTGCGAGACCATCTCCTCCAGTCGAGCTCTAGAGAGGCGGCCATACTCGGGGGCGTTCGCGACGCTGAAGTAGACGTCTCCACCAGCCTCGTAGGCATGCCCGCGCTCGACGAGCTCCTCGATGAACGCGACGATCTCGGGGATCGTCTCCGTCGCCCGCGGCTCGAGATCCGGCCGCCCGAGTCCGAGGTCGTCCGTGTCCTCGAAGAACCACGCGGTCGCCAGCTCCGACAGCTCGCGGCTCGGAATCCCCTGCTTCGCCGCCGCCGCGTAGACCTTGTCGTCCACATCCGTGATGTTGTGGACGAGCATCACGTCGTACCCGTTCTCCCGGAGCCAGCTCCGCAGCCACATGCCGACCACGAACGGGCGCGAGTTCCCGACGTGGACGCGCTGGTAGACGGTCGAGCCGCACACGTACATGCGGATGGGGCCGGGTGCAGCGGGCAGCTCGACGAGCGAGCGCGTCAGCGTGTCGTAGAGGCGCACGCAGCGATCGTAGTCAGGAGCCGATCGCGCCGGACGCACGCGAGACGGCCTCGTCGCGCGGGATGGCGACGAGCACCGCCGCGAGCTCGGGCCCGCGCTCGGCTCCCGTCAGCGCGCGGCGCAGCGACCTCAGGTCGCCCCCTGCCGCCTTGAGCTCGCGGACGATTGCGCGTGCGTCGTCGGGCGACATGCGCTCGGGAGACCCCGTGCGCAGCTCGACGAACCGCGCGAGGGTCGGCGCGGCGTCGTCTCCCAGGCGGACCACCTCTGGAGCGAGAACGAGCCGCGCATACTCGCGTGCTTCTACGAGGCTGCGCGCGCCCCGTAGCGCCGGCACGACGTCGACGGGTGCGTCGGAGAGCGCGGCGAGCTCCTCGTCGGACATGACAGCGATGGCGTCGACCGCCAGCCGGCGGAGCCGCGCGAGGTCGAGGTGCACGTCGTGCTCGGGAAGGTCGAGCTCGTCGAGGTACGCGCGGACGGCCGCGGCCGGGATCCCCTCGTCGCGGAGCTCCGCGACCGAGGAGTGACCGTGGCGCTTCGAGAGCTTCTTTCCGTCAGGCCCGAGCACGAGCCCGTGGTGGATCACCTGCGGCAGCTCGCCCCCGACGGCCCGGGCGATCTGCTGCTGCAGCGCGAGGTTCGGCCGGTGGTCGTTGCCGCGGATCACGTGCGTGATGCCGAGTGTGAGGTCGTCGACGACCGACGCGAGCTGATAGGTCGCGGTGCCGTTCGGCCGGAGGAGCGTCGTGCCCCCCCGCGCGAGCCGCACGGCACCGTCCTCGTCGCGCTCCGCGGCGCCGGACCCGAGGCCGCGCTCGAGCGCCTCCTCGTAGATCGCAGCGCGCTCGCTCTGCCGCACGGGGCGCTCCTCGAAGCCGACGCCGAGCCAGGCGAGATCGGCCAGGATCGCCTCCATCCCGCCCTCGACGACCCGGCTCGGGTCGGTGTCGTCGATGCGCAGCACGAGCGTCCCGTCGTGCTCGTCCGCGAAGTGACGATTCGCAACCGCGGTCAGCGCGTTTCCCACGTGGAGCGAGCCCGTCGGGCTCGGCGCGAAGCGGACGCGAACCGGCACGCGAGCGGGTCAGGAGGTTGCGAACAGCTCGCGCACGACAGGCGAGGCCCGCACGAGCTCGGCCCGCTCCGGGGCGAGGGTTGCAGTGAAGTCGTCGACGAGGGCCCGTGCCTCGGCCGTTGCGGTCGCCGCCCGCTCGTCCTCTCCGAGTGCATATGCGGATCGGGCAAGCGCAGCACGGGCCTTGAACCGTGCGGGCGGCCCGATCAGTCGGTCGGCAATTCGTACCGCCACCTCGTGCTCGGCAAGGGCTTCGTCACGACGTCGCAGACGTGCGAGAGCGTCGCCGAGCGTAGTGCGAGCGATCGCCTCGTACTTGCGCCGCCGGGTCGAGGCGGCGATCTCGATCGCCTTCTGCGCCCACTCCGCTGCATCCGCCGGCGTCTCGGTGTGGAGCGCGATCTCCGCACGCGCGGCCGCCAGCCGCCCGTAGATGAGCCAGCGTGTCCAGGCGGAGGCCTGCTCGGCATCCTCCCAGAGCATGGGCCAGTCGAGCTGCGCCCTCCCGATGTCGCCCTCGAGCAGCGACGTCTGGAGGAGATCCGAATGCGCGAATCGCCGCGGCATGCCGAAGCCGTCCGCAGAAGCTCTCTCGAGAACCTCCTCGCTCTCGTCCCGCGCGACCGACAGGTCGTTCAGCTCGCGATGGATCATCGACGCGTAGTTGAGGATGTAGAGCGGCGTGCGTCCCAGCTCACGCACGGCATCGGTCGTCGCGTCGAACTTGGCGAGCGCTTCCTCGTGCCGACCGAGCCCGGTCAGCGCCATGGCCTGCAGCCCGGCGCCCCGAAGGATCGCTTCCATGCTGTGGACGTCACCGCCGAGCTCGTGTGCGGCCGTTCCGAGCTCGACCGAGCGCTCGTAGTCCCCGACCCAGTACATGAGATCGCCTTGAAGGTGCAGGTGATCGGCGAGCTCGAACTCGCGACGGCCCACTCTCCAGCGGCCGAGCGCATCGTCCCCGAGCTCGATCGCGCGCTCGATGTCTCCCGCCTCGCCACGCATGGCCAACCCTTCGCTCAAGAGCGCCGTCGCCGCAACCTCGGCGTCGCCGTCTCCCAACTCGTGGGCGAGCTCGAGCGCTCGCTGCGCCGTCTCGATCACCTTCACGTCCTGCTCGGTCCAGACATATGCCTTTCCGGCGTAGAGGTGGGCGTCGAGCAGGTCCGACCCGTCGAGCTCGGGAAGGATCGCTTCGAGATCGTCCAGTGCCGCCTGGTGCTCGTTCAGCACGATGAGCGAGTAGGCGCGCCGGAGCCGAATCCGCACCTTGGCCGGGCCGTCCTGGGCCAGCTCGAGGGCCTGCGAGTAGAGATCGTGAACGGCATCCGTGGCCCACGACTGCTGCGCGACGGTGGCGGCCGCAAGGAGCTGTGGGATCGCTTTCTCCGGCTCACCCGCCTCGCGCCAGTGATGCGCGAGAACCCACGCGACCGTCTCGGCGCCGTCGGTCCGCTCCTCGATGAACCGGGCGGTCGCGGCGTGCCGCTCCCGCCGCGTCGCCCGCGGGAGCGTGCCGTAGGCGACGTCGCGAATGAGCGCATGCTTGAAGCGGAACTCGACGTCCCCCTCGAGCCTGCTCGTCGGCTCGCGCCGGATCAGGTCGCGCCGCTCGAGGTCGTCGAGGGTACGGGTGACGTGATCGACGCCCGCGACGGCGCGGAGCACGTCCCGCCAGAACGTCCTCCCGATCACGGCGGCTGACATGAGCGCGTTGCGTGCGTCCGCCGGCAAGGCGTCGATCCGTGCCGCAATGACCGCTCGCACCGTGACCGGAAGCTCGTCGACCCCGCCCTGCTCGACCGTCGCGGCCGCGAGCTCCTCGATGAAAAGCG
The DNA here is from genome assembly GCA_036257855.1 of Gaiellaceae bacterium. Classification (GTDB taxonomy): domain Bacteria; phylum Actinomycetota; class Thermoleophilia; order Gaiellales; family Gaiellaceae; genus GMQP-bins7. The sequence continues at coordinate 7,353 of DATAET010000110.1, forward strand.
GGTTCCCCTCGGCGACTCCCACGAGTCGCTCGATGGTCTCGGCGTCGGCGTCGGGCAACAGCCCCGCGGCCATTTCCGCCGCAACCTCGCTCGGGAGGGGCTCGAGCGAGATCCTCGCCTGTGCGCCGCTGCCCACGCCCCAGGCGGGCCTCGTGTCGAGCAGCTCGGGCCGAGCCAGCGCGATGAAGAGCACGCGTGTCTCGCGGACATGGGCGCCGAGATACTCGAGGAGGTCGAGCTCACTCGTCGCGGCCCAGTGGACGTCCTCGACGACGACCAGCGTCGGGCGCTCCTCGCCGAGACGCTCGAGGAGCCTTCGCGCGGAGAAGAACAACACGCCCTGCTCGAGCGGGTTCTCGTCCGCCCCGAGCCCGACCAGCAGTGCGAGATCGCGAAGCCTGCTCGGGGCCTCGTCAGGCGGAAACTGCGACTCGACGGCCGCGGCGAGCTTGTCCCGGGCGACGGCCGGCGCATCCGAGTCGAAGATGCCCGCCACCTGGCGCACGATCAGCGAGAAGGCGTGGTAGCCCGTCGTCTCCTCGTACGGGAGGCAGCGACCGCGGAGGATCTGACCGCCGTCGGCGGCGACGAGCGCTGCCACCTCGCGGCAGAGCCGGGACTTGCCGACGCCCGGGCTCCCGAGCACCGTCACCACATGGGGCCTGCGGTCCGAGACGGCCTGGTTCCACACGGACCCGACGAGCTCGAGCTCGCGCCCGCGACCCACGAACGCGACCGCCGAGGGTATGTCCCCCTCGGCCCTGGGAAAGGCCTCGACGGCGAGCCAGGCGGTGACGGGCTCCGCCTTCCCCTTCGCGGTCACGGCGTCATGCGGCTCGTAACGGATCGCCTGCCGCGTCGAGCGGAAGGTGGCGTCGCCGACGAGCACGCGACCGGTAGGTGCGTGCGACTGGAGGCGTGACGCGGTGTTGACTACGTCTCCCAACGCGATGGCCTCGCCGGAGGCCTGGTCGGCGAGGCGAACGACCGCCTCGCCCGTATTGACGGCTGCTCGCGCCGAGAGCCCGTGCGCCTCGACCTGCTCGAGCACGCGGAGACCGGCTCTCACTGCGCGCTCGGCGTCGTCCCCGTGCGCGACCGGCGCTCCGAACACCGCCATGACGGCGTCGCCGATGAATTTCTCGACTGTCCCGCCGTACTGCTCGATGCACTCCTTCGCGGAGGCGTGGTACGCCTCGAGCAGGTCTCGCACGTCCTCCGGGTCGGCGTCGTCCGAAGACGCCGTGAACCCCTCGAGGTCGACGAACAGCACCGAGACCAGCTTGCGCTCCTCCTCGGCCGCGCCCCCGAGGCGATTTCCGCAGGACGAGCAGAAGCGCGCGCTCGCCGTGTTTTCCGAGCCGCATCGGTCACACGTCACGATGGCCGTCTCGGGCACGTGTGCCGTCACGACCGAAGTGTGTCAGGTGTCGGCTCGAGCGTCGATCGGGACATGGCCCGGTTGCGCCGCGACGCTGTCGAGCCACCTGCGAATCACGGGGTACTCGTCCAGGATGAACCCGCCCTCGTGCGCGACGTGCGTGTACGCGTACAGCGAGATGTCCGCGACGGAGTACGTCTCCCCCACCAGGAACGTCCGCCCGTCGAGGTGCCGTTCCATCGCGTCCAACGCGGCGTAGCCGCCTTTCATCCGCTCGGGCAGGCGGTCGACGTACTTCTCCGGCGTGCCCGAGTACGCGAGCCAGAAGCGGGCGACGGCGATGTTCGGCTCGTGGCTGTACTGCTCGAAGAACTGCCACTGCAGGACCTGTGCGCGCTCGTATGGGTCGTCGGGCACGTAGCGGGTCCCGTCCCCGAAGTACCAGAGGATCGCGTTCGACTCGGCGAGCGGGCGGCCGTCGTCGAGCACGAGCGTCGGCACGCGAAGGCCGGGGTTCAGGTCGCCGAGCACCTCCTGCCGGTTCGACCTGTCGGTGACCGACATCTCGACCGTCTCGCACTCGAGGCCGAGATGAGCCAGGAGAAGGCGGACCTTGTAGCAGTTGCCCGAGACTGGTGAGTTGTAGAGGAGCACGCCCCCACGCTACCGACGGCTCGAGCTACAAATCCTTGCAGGCAACACAATATGCGTATTTGCAGGGCTTTTATCGAAGCCCTCTGACGGACTCGATCCGTCGACCCCTCCGTACCATCACGGGCCGGGCATTGCGGACATGTCTTTCCAGAAATCGGCCCTCTTGAGTGTGTCTCCGCCTCGTACCCGCGGCTCGTTGTCTGTTTTGTAAAACTGACAAGAAACCATCAGCGCATCAGCTCGCACCAACGGCATGGCCGAGCGAAAGCGTCGGCAGCGGGTACCGGCGTGCTGGGCCGCTTGCGCGCGCGTTAGCTCGTTTGCCCGGCACGATCGGAATGCTCGACCGCGCGCGCGACGTCGACGCGTGAGGAGACATCGAGCTTGCGGAACATGTTTCGCAGGTGCGTCATGGGCGACCCGTCTCGGTGTCGGAGTTTCCTCGTCTTCTTCAGCGCCTACGACGCTGTTGCCGGGATCGCCACCGGGGTCGCGATGCGAAGCGCCCGCGACCTCACGGCCGTGCAACAAGAGGGCGTCTTCGACGTCGTCAAAGACTGGCCGGCCGTTGGGCCGCCGTTCGCACTCAGCATCGTCGGAACGCTCGGGTGGGTGACAGCGGTCGGTGCTCTCGCTCTCGCGGCTCGCCGTCAGGGCGCGCCCCGGCGCGAGTGGTTGCTCATAGGGCTCGCGGTCG
>DATAET010000111.1:0-2006 GCA_036257855.1 Gaiellaceae bacterium
CAACGAAGATTCGCTGCGCCTTCCTGACCCAATCCCGCGGTGCGGGACTAAGGAGCCGCAGCAGCCGCGCGAGTCGCTCGTCGGCATAAGGGTTCAACCGCACATCAAACAAGACGCCGACGCGCACGCGGTTCTTCCCTCGGAGTGCGACGGTAAGCCGACTCCGTCTCAACACCTAGTCCAGAGAAGTACGCGTGAGCGCGATTGGAAGAAGCGGCGTCGAGGTCACGCGACGTCGCCTCGGTCGAAGAATCAGGGATCGGCCGCGACGGCGACCGGCGCGCCGTCGGCGACGATGTCGAGCCACGAGTCGACCAGAAGGGCGATCGTCTCGAGCGCGCAGAGGGAGATCAGCTCCTCCTGCCACGGCTCGAGCGGGAGCGAGTCGATGACGCGGTGGAGCTCCTTCGCGTGGTGCGCGTCGAGCTTGGCGTGCAGGAGCAGCTGCCGGAAGCCCTCGCGAGGAAGGCCGGTCCGCTCGATGAACAACTCGAGCGAGGGGCCGTGCGGGTGCAGCCCTTCGAGCGCGAGGAACCCGAGGATCGCGACCGGGTGCCGATGCCAGATGCGGAAGAAGATGGTGCCGATGTAGGCGGCCATATCCGGAGGGGGCGGGTCGGCACACAACGCGACCGTGTCGACCTCGAGCGCCTCGAGATCGTCCAACATCGCGCGCCCCGGCTCCGGTCCGTGCAATTCCTCCGGGATGTGCCGTTCCAGGTACTCGGCGAGGCCCTCCGCGACCGGGTCCTCGGAGGCCAGGAAGCGAGCCCGCTCGAGGGCCGATTCCATTAGCGGCACCATGACGAGGGTCAGATACGAGCCAGCGGTGAGACACCTCGGGAAGAGGTCCCGTGCGTTCGGGTGCTCCAGGAGCAACCTCCCGGGCGCGTCGTAGGCCGGGAAAGCGAGGTCGAGCGTGAGACGCAGGCGGGCGCTGGCTGTCGGAGCGGTCTCCGGTCTAGTAGGGGACACGCAGGAGCGCGAGGGCGTCGAAGTCGGAGTCCGGGTCGACCGCGGTCTGCCACTCGTCCGCCGCGAGGAGTCGATTCCTCAGGGCGATGAGCGCGTCGACTTCCCTCCAGGTGAGTCCTTCGACGAAGCGCTTATACGGGACCGGGATCTCCCCGACCTCAGGATCGATCACGCCGGCTTCCTGGAGCCTCTCGAGGTTCGAGCCTCCGCCACCCACAGCAGCCTCCCTTCGTCGCGTCGCCGGAACCGACGACTACGAAACGACCCTCACGGGACGCATCTCCCGCCGCGCGATCGTATCGCAGTTCAGGGCCTCGGCACCACCGGCGCCCGGAAGACGACGATCGTGCGTTGTCACGAGCACAAGCGAGGTCTACGCTCGACCTATGCCGACGTGTCCGAACTGCGGCCGCGGGAGCGCCGGCGAGTTCGCGTTCTGCCCGTATTGCGGGGCGCAGCTCTCCCCGGCGCAGCCGCCGCCGCGCGAGCTGCGGAAGACGGTGACGGTCCTCTTCTGTGACGTCGTCGGCTCGACGTCGCTCGGCGAGTCGATCGATCCGGAGGCACTGCGCGCGATCCTCGGGCGCTATTTCGAGCGGATCAAGGCGATCGTCGAGAGCCACGGCGGCACGGTCGAGAAGTTCGTGGGTGACGCCGTGCATGCGGTGTTCGGCGTCCCCGTGGCCCATGAGGACGATGCGCTCCGTGCCGTGCGGAGCGCGGCGGAGATCCTCGATGCACTGCCGGAGCTCGGCGTGCAGGCGCGGGTCGGCGTCAACACGGGCGAGGTGGTGACGGGCACCGAGGAGCGGCTCGCGACCGGCGACGCGCTCAACGTCGCGTCTCGACTGGAGAAGGCGGCCACCCCGGGCACGGCGCTGATCGGCGCAGAGACGGCGCGCCTCGTGCGCGACGCCGTCGAGCTCGAGGTGATCCCGCCGCTCGAGCTCAAGGGCAAGGCGGAGCCTGTGGAGGCATACCGTCTGCTCGCCGTCCACGAGGCCGTGCCGCGGCGACGGAGCGATACGCCG
>DATAET010000112.1:0-26956 GCA_036257855.1 Gaiellaceae bacterium
GGCAGAAGTACGGCATGTTCGCGTTGATCTTCCCGGCGAGCTCGATGAACTCGGTGTAGAAGTCGTATTCGCGTGCCTTCCACGTGAGGTAGAAGGGGTCGATCGGGATGCAGTGCCCGCCGAGGCCGGGGCCCGGCTTGAAGCTCATGAACCCGAACGGCTTCGTCGCCGCTGCCTCCACGACCTCCCAGACGTCGATGCCCATCCGGTCGCAGAGTTGCGCGAGCTCGTTGACGAGCGCGATGTTGACCGAGCGGAAGATGTTCTCGAGCAGCTTCGTGAGCTCGGCCGCCTCCGGCGACGACACCGGGTGGACGTTCTGGACGGCCGACGAATACAGCGCCGACGCTGCGGCCGTCGACGCTTCGTCGATCCCGCCCACGACCTTCGGCACGTTCCGCGTCGTCCAGTCGTCGCGGCCGGGGTCGACGCGCTCCGGAGAGAACGCGAGGTGGAAGTCCACGCCCGCGGTGAGGCCGCTGCCCGCTTCGAGGATCGGCTTCACCTGGTCCCGCGTCGTCCCCGGATAGGTCGTCGACTCGAGGACGACGAGGTGGCCGGGGCGCAGTCGGGTCGCGATCTCCTCGGCGGCGGAGACGATGATCCGCAGGTCGGGCTCGCGCTGGCGTGAGAGCGGAGTGGGAAGGGCCACGAGGATCGCGTCCGCCTCGCGGAGCTCGTCGTAGTCGGTCGTGGCGGCCACGAGTCCGGCCTCGACGAGGGGTGCGAGCACCTCGGTCGGAACATCCTCGATGTAGCTCTCGCCGGCGTTCAGCCGCCCCACGCGGGCGCGGTCGACGTCGACGAGCACGACGCTCCGACCGGCCTCGGCGAAGGTGCGGGCGAGCGGCAGGCCGACATAGCCCGCTCCGACGATTGCGACGTCGCGCTTCATCGGCCCGGGATCGTAGCGACGAGCACCTGCGCGATCCGTTCCGAGGCGTGGCCGTCGCCGTACAGAACCGGACGATTGCGGGGCATCGAGGCGGAGGCCACGGCTGCCGCGAGCGCCTCGGGGTCGTCGTCGACGAGGACGTTCGCGCCGACGGCCACGGTATCGACCCACTCCGTCGACGGTCGGACGGTCACGCATGGCACGCCGTACCAGTACGCCTCCTTCTGGACGCCGCCCGAGTCGGTCACGATGACGCGCGCCTGGGAGGCGAGCGAGGCGAGCTCGAGGTAGCTGAGCGGCTCGATCACGCGGACGTGGGAGCCGAGGACGAGCCCTTCCTGCTCCATACACGACCTCGTTCGCGGGTGTACGGGAAACACGACGAGCTCGTCGATTCGGTTCAGACCGTCGACGATCCGCCCCAGCCGTGGCTGCTCGACGTTGGCCTGGCGGTGGATCGTGGCGACGACGTACGAGCGCGGTGCGTGCGGCACCGGGAAGCGGGCTCGCGCGACTGGACCGAAGAGCCGGCTGGCGTCGGCCATGACGTCGCCGACGACGTACGTCCGCCCGAGGACGCCCTCGGACTCCAGGGTCGTGCGCGAGCGGTCGTCCGGGCAGAACAGGAGCCACGCTAGCCGGTCGGTCTCGATCCGGTTGTGCTCCTCGGGCATCGCGAGGTCGCCGCTGCGGAGGCCGGCCTCGACGTGCGCCAGCGGGACGGACGCGTCCGCGGCCGCGCGCGCTCCCGCGACCGTCGAGTTCGTGTCCCCGTACACGAGGACGAGGTCGGGCCCCTCGACTGCGATCCGCTCCGCGATCGCCGGTTGCATCACGTCCGGGTCGGCGGTGTGAAGGTCGAGGCGGTACCGCGGCTCGGGGAGACCCAGCTGGTCGAAGAAGACCTGGGAAAGTACGTGGAACCAGTGCTGGCCGGTGTGTAGGACGATCTCCTCGATCCCCGCATCGCGGAGGGCGGCGGAGAGGGGCGCTGCCTTGATGAACTGCGGGCGGTTCCCCACGACGGTGAACACCTTCACGGGCGAGCAAGACTACTGGCCCGTCTCCACGGGCCAGTAGTCGAGCGGCGGGGCTGCGGACCCCGGTCGTGATGCACTATCCCGTCGCTGCGCCGACGGGCAGCCGAACTGTGACGAGCAGGTTCGCGTGCGCCGTCAACGTGCTCGCGCGTGTCGCGATCGCGAGCGTCGGCGGTGTCGTGGACGCGAGTGCCTTAGGGCTCAGGCGATACGTGAACCGCGCCATGCCGACCCTGTTCGTGAACGCCGCTCGGGTCGAGCCGTTCCCGAGGAGCTGCGCGGGCGTCGCCCGCAGCCGAACCGATGCACCGCGGATCAGGTATCCGCGCTTGTCCTTGATCGTGACGAGGACGCCGAGCCGACGGTTCGCTTTCAGCTTGTCCGTGTCGAGCTTGACGTTCGCGATGACGACCCCACGTGCTCCGGCGGACGAGACGCTCATCCCCGCGGCGGTCTTGATCGCCGTCGTGATCCGCGTCGTTGTGAACCCGCTGGTCTGGGAGACGCCGTTCTGGTCGGTGGCCACGACGGCGACCTCCTTCTTCCTCGCAGACGATCCGCCGAGGACGATCGAGAAACCACCGTTCGGCTCGAGCTTCGCGAGCGCGTCCACGCCGTTGACGTCGAGCGCGGCGAGCTCGGACTCGTTCAGTACGCGCCCCTCGATTCGTGGCATCTGGCCGTCCACGACGACGAACCCGTCGGCGGGTACGTCCAGTCGGATCCCGGCCGCTAGCAGGTGGTCGAGGATCCCTCGGCCGTTCGTTTGCAGCGCGACCGCTACGGGGATCCGTACGACGACGGACTCCCCCCGCGATCCGCTCAGCCTCACGACGAGATTGGTGGCACCGCCTACGGCGACCATCGCCTGGAACTCCCCTGATTGGGAGATCCTGACGGGCTGGCCGTTGACCTGAAGGCTCGCGCTCGCGTCCGCGACTGCGCCGGCGACGACCGCCGTGCCGTCGGAGATCGCAACCGAGCCGATGACGAGCGGCGGGGTCTGCACCGCAGCTACCGCGCCTCCGCCCACGATGAATGCCATCGTCCCGAGAGCCGCGGCGAGCGCGATTCGGAACGGGCCTGTCAGAGACGACATCGCTACTCCTTCCTTTGGGATGTGGTTGGTCCTCGCCTCCTACGAAGCCGGTGGTGCCCGATTCGAACGCGATGCGCCGCAGGATCCCCCTTCCGAGCGGTGTGCCCACGCGACGCTGACCGGGACGAGGCGCGGAGCGTCGAGGAACGCGAGAAGCTCGTCGGCGGGTGCGGGCTCGCCGATCAGGGCCGGAAGACCCCGAATCGAACGCATCCAGGAGCGCAGTTCACCCAAACGGGGGATGGCTCGACCGAGCAGCCGTCGCCTACAGAGGAAACGGGTACCGATCAGGAGGCCCGGTGGCGGTTGACGTGCGGCTCGCTCAGAGGGGCATGTTCGGCTCAGATTCGAGCGCCATGGCGGCGCGACTGTTCGAGCTGTATGCCGAGCGAATTCACGCCTTCTGTCGGCACGTGCTTCGCAATCCGTCCGACGCGGAGGACGCCGTTCAGACGACCTTCCTCCACGCCCACCGCGCGATCGGTCGCGATGTCCTTCCCGAGAACGAGTACGCGTGGTTGCACACCATCGCGAAGAACGTCTGTCGATCCCAGTTCCGGAGTGCCGCCCGCCATCCTGCGGTGGGAGGTCTCGACCTCGAGGCCCTACCGGCGCCGGACGGACTCGAGGACGGCCGGCAGGAGCTGCTCGCCGTGTTGCCGCGAGCGCTCGCCGCGTTGCCGGAGAACCAGCGCAACGCGCTCGTCATGCGCGAGTGGCAGGGCCTCGGCCACGAGGAGATCGCGAGCAGGCTCGACCTGACCACGACTGCGACGAGCGCGCTGCTCACCCGGGCTCGGCACTCGCTCGCCGCGGCTCTCACCGCCGCCGGACGACCGCGCTCGGCGCTCGACGTCAGCCTCTTGCTGGGCACGCTCCGGATCCACCTGCGGTCGTTCCTCGGAGGCATGGCCTCGAAGGCGGCGGTGGGAGCCGCCGTCGCGACCGTCGCCGTGAGCGGGATCGTCGTCGAGCGGTCACTCGAGCCTGCACCGTCGAAGCGGGAGCCCGGGTCGCAGGTCGTCGTGCCCGATCTCGGACACGCTGTTCCGACGCTGACGGCCACTCGGGTACCGCTGGCGACTCCGGGTCGGCCGGCACATCGACGAACACGCGGGACGTCCGACGTCGGGAGCGCTTCCGTCCCGACGCCCACGGTGAGCGAGCCGATCACCCGGGCTGCGGTGCCCCCTGCGTCCTTCGATCCCCGCGCCCAGTCCCCGGACGGAGCGACCGGTGCAAGGACGGCCCCCACTCCCGAGCGCAACGCCGCTCCCCAGAGCCCGCTTCCGCAGATCCCGGACCCTGGCGTCGCCGTTCCGGCGCCCGAGATCGAGGTGCCGCCGCTCCCTCCGCTTCCGCCTCTTCCCCCGGCGCCCGATCTGTCGTCCGACCTGCCGTTCGACCTCCCGCCGACGCCGCCGTTGCCCCCGCTTCCGTAGCTCGAGCCGCCGCGTTTCGCGGCGTATCTCCGGGGGCAGTGAGCGTCAGATGGTGACGTGGGTGACGGGCACGCCGGCGATCTCCCCGGGGACCTGTGCGAGCTCCCCTTCCTCGAGCCACGTCGCGTCCTCGCCTGTGCGCAGGACGAGCAGGATCCGATCGGGGTTGTGCTCGGCGATCGCGTCGAGAACCGCCTGGCTCGGCACGTCGCCCTTCACGTCGACGCTCGCCTCCGCGACGGGCGCCTCGCGGGCGATCTCGTCGCCGACCTCTCGGGCCCGCACCCGCGCCGAGTCTTCGTCGTTCGTCAGCCACTGGAGCCGTGACTGCTCGACGGCGGGAATCACGACGTGAAGCTCGTCCTCCGGGTCCACGTGGTCGGCGAGGATCGAGCGGTCGACCTCCGAGCTGGCGACGACGACGACGGTGGCCATTGCCTCGGAATACCCACGGTACGCCCGCCGCTAACCACCGCCAATGGCTAGGCGTGGTGGCTGGCGGCGCGAAGGGCAGAGGCGGTTTCGGTACGTCGATCATCGCGGCACCCGGATCACGGACGAGGAGCAGCTCGATCGCATCCGGGCACTCGCGATCCCGCCTGCCTGGACGGATGTCCGGATCTCGCCGAACCCTCGGGCGCGTCTCCAGGCGACAGGCGTCGACGCGGCGGGAAGGACGCAGTACCTGTACCACCACGACTTTCGCGCGGCGCAGGAGCGAGCGAAGTTCGAGCGCCTGCTCGAGTTCGCGCGCCGACTTCCGCGGTTGCGGAGCCGGACGGCTCGGCACCTGCACCTCGACCCGTTCACGTACGACTGGACCTGCGCGATTGCGGTCGGTCTCGTGAACAAGGCCTGGTTTCGAGTCGGCTCCGAGCGGCACGCGCGCAGCTCGCGCACGTACGGCGTGACCACGCTGAGGAAGCGGCACGTGACGGTCTCGGGGGACGAGATCAGATTCCGCTTTCGCGCGAAGAACCGCAAACTCGTGCGGCGGACGATCACGGACGCCACGCTGGCCGCCGGCGTCGAGGAGCTCCTCGCGCTCGACGGTGGCTCCCGGCTCTTCCGGTTCGAGCGCGACGACGAGCTCGTGAACCTGACGTCTCCGCATCTCAACACGTACCTGGCCGAGAACCTCGGGGACGGCTTCACTGCGAAGGACTTCAGGACCTGGGGCGGGACGCTGCTCGCCGCCGTCGAGCTCGAGCGCATCGGGGTCGCCGACTCGGACGCAGACGCGAAGCGTTCGCTCGCGGCCGTCATGAGGAAGGTCGGGCACGAGCTCGGCAACACCGCGGCGGTCGCCCGCGCCTCGTACGTGAGCCCCGTCGTGGTCCGTCACTACGAAGCGGGCCGGACGCTCGCCCACTTCCGCGCGAAAAACGGTTCGAGCTCCCGCCACCTCAGCACCGCGGAGGCAGCGCTCGTGGAGTTGCTCGCGACACCGGTCGACTAGGGGTGCTGCGGGCGCGTCCGGCGCGCGCACGGTTCGAAAGTCGCACTGTGGAAGTTCCTGTTCGTGCTCTTCGTCGTGGCGCTCTTCGGAGCGTTCGGCCGCACGACCCAGGTCCGGCGCAGGACCAGAGCAAAGGGGCCGGCTGATGCCGGCCCCTTTGCGGAGCCGCTAGCGCGATTCGGACTCGTCGACGAGCTCGTCACTGCGCTCGTCGCGCCTGTCCCAACGGTCCTCGACCCCGTCCGCGACGTCTTCGGCCTCGTCCTTGACGTCTTCCCACGCGTCCCGTGCCTTGTCCTTGGCCTCGCCCCACTTCTGCTGGGCCTCGCCTTCGAGCTCCTTCTCCTTGCCCTCGATGCGGTCGCGGTCCATGTGCGGCGCTCCTTTCGTCTTGTCGGATCGGGTGTGTCGGGCGCAGATGCCCGGCACGATCGAGCGACAAACGCACACGAAGGGAGATGTGCGGAGGGGCGACGCGAACGCCGCCCCTCGGGGTCGAGTCAGACGCTCGCCAGGCGGACCTGGACGAGCCGGTAGCCGGCGATGCCGCCGAGCGGCGGATCGCCTGCGCGGTACGCCTTCACGAAGAACTGCACGTTGAAGCCGCTCCGCGGCTGCGGGAACAGCTGGTTCGGGACGAGCGTGAGCGTCGCCCAGCCAGCCTGGGTCGTCTCGGTCTGACCCTGGACGACCCTCGGCGTGGCGCGCATGAACACGCGGGCGCCGTCGACGTTCTTGCCACCGCGCGCCGTCACCTGGACGCGCACGGTGATCGGCGCCGTCCGGCTCGTCACCGGGTTCGGCGAGAACCGAACCTGCGAGACGACGAGTCGGTCGCCACCGGCCTGCAGGCTCCCGACCTGGATCGACCCGCCGGGGGCCGGGCTCGGCGTACCGCCACCGACGACGCCCGTCGGGTTCGAGATGGCGGACGTCGCGCCGCGGTCGTTCCGTGCCGTCACCCGGACGCGCAGAGTACGGCCGCTGTCGGCGGAACGGACCTCGTAGGTGGTGTCGTTCGCGCCGGCGATCTCGCCGCAGGTGTCGCCCTGGGCGTTGCAGCGCAGCCAGATGTACGAGTAGGTGATCGGCTGGTCGCCGGCCCACTCGCCACGGTTGGCCTGCAGCGCGCTGCCCACGGCGGCCGTGCCGCTGATCGACGGCTCCTTCGTGTTCGTCGGACGCGCCGAGGTGACGACGTCGGTCGGGTTCGACGTTGCCGTGGTCGCACCGTCGGCGTTTCGCGCCACGACCTGCGAGCGGATCCGGAAGCCGGCGTCCGGCTCAAGCAGGACGTAGGCGTTGTCGGCTGCGTTGGAGATCCTGCTGCAGTCGGACGCATCGGACGCGCCCGGCCCTTCGCACCGGAACCAGCGGTACGTGTACTGGATCGGGGTGGTTCCGGTCCACGTCCCCCGCGACGTCCGCAGCACCTGGCCGACTCGGGGTGTCCCCGTGATTCGGGGCTCGACCGTGTTCGTGGGCACGGCCGAGATCGCGGCGCCGGAGATGTCCGCGGCCCAGGCCGCGAAGAGACCACCGACGACCGCGAGCGCGGCGGCAACGCCCAGCACTCCGAGATATGCGCGATACAGCCGCTCAGTCCGTGTCTTCAGAGTCATTCGTCGACTCCCTTCCTTCGGGGTTCCGGGAGCAGATACCCCGCCCGAGGCGAGACGAGCGGCGTCCTTACCGAAGGCTTACGCGACCCTCAAAGGGCGCAAACGCACGAACCGGGGCGTTTTCGCGCGCGCCCGCGGGGGAAGCATTTCCGAGACAAAGGAGGACACATGGACAGCTGGGAATGGCTCGTGCTCTTGGTGGCGATCGCAGCCGTGCTCGTGCTGACGTACGCGCTCGTCAGGACCCGTCACCGCAGGACGCACTTGAAGGAGCAGTTCGGTCGCGAGTACGACCGCGCGGTCTCGAGTAGCGGCACCCAGGACGCCGAGCGGCAGCTCGCCGAGATCGAGCGTGAGCGAAGCGAACTCGACATCCGGCCCTTGTCCCCCGCGGCTCGTGATCGCTACCTCGAGGAGTGGAGACTCGTGGAGGCACGTTTCGTGAGTGATCCACGCGACTCGGCCCGCGCAGCGGAGCGACTGGTGCTCCGTGCGCTCGAGGAACGCGGATATCCGCTCGACGATGACGGCGAGCGGCTCGTCGCTCTCGTCTCCGTCGACCATCCGCAGGTCGCCGAGCGCTATCGCCACGGTCACGCGATGCTCGAGAACGTGGCGGGCGACCAGAGCACGGAGAACCTCCGCAAGGCCGTCATCGACCTCCGGTCGGTGCTCGAGGACGTCGTGCAGGAAGCGCGCACGGCCGCGTAGGTCGCGAGGATCTCAAGGAGCTCTTCGCGGCGCGAACCGGCTCGACGATCGGGATGGAGGAGGAGCTCTGGGACCTCCGCCTCATCCGCGCCTCGGGACGATCGAGCTGCGTGCCGTGGACAGCCAGACGCACGTCGAGGATGCCGCTGCGGTCGCCGCTCTGTTCCATGTCTGCTCGTCTGGCTCGGCGAGCGCCACGATCTGGGCGAGCCGCTCGCATGGGCGAGACGAGCCGGATCGCCGAGAACGCTGCCGCGCGGGCAGGTACGGCACGTGTGGATTCATGGTCGACCCGGTCACCGGCGAGCAGGTCGAGACCCGGGTTCGCGACTCGCAGCTGCTCGACCACCTCGAGCCCACCGCCGAGCGGTACGGGACGTCCTGGGCGCTTCTGACCGCGAGGGCACTGCTGGCGGACAACGGAGCCGATCGCCAGCGCTACTTCGCGACGGAACGCGGGCTCATGGCTCTGGCCCGCTGGCTCGCTCAGGAGACGGTGTCGTCGGCACGGGACTACCTGGAGCGCCGCACCTGAGCTTCGCGACCTGTGCGTTGACCTCGGCGCCGAACAACAGAGCGGCGCTCGTGAGCCAGAGCCACACGAGCGTGACGACGACGGCGGAGAGCGTCCCCCAGCTCTTGTTGTACGAGCCGAAGTGCGCGGCATAGACGGCGAACCCTCCCGACGCTGCAAGCCAGACTCCGACTGCGACGAGCGCCCCGGGGAGGACGCCTCGCCAGCTCGCGAGCTCGACGTCGGGCCCGAGGTAAAGCACGACCGCGAACGCGAACGAGAGCGCGGCGACGAGCAACGGCCATTGAGCGGTCCACCACGCCCACGCCGTGACGTCCTCCGCGCCGAGCGCGGACCCGAGCCAGCGCTCGACGTGGGGGCCCAGCACGAGCAGGGTGACGACGAGCGCTGCGCACGTGACGAGGGCGACGACGACGAGCAGTGCGACGAGCCGCTTCCGGACGAAGCTCCGCGCGTCGCGCTCCTCGAAGGTCCGCGTGAGCCCCTCCATCAGGGTCGTGGCTGCCGACGTCGTCGTCCACACGGCGAGCACCAGCCCTGCGACCGTCACGGCAATGCTCCCGCCGGTCGACCGGGCCGAGCGGTCGAGGCTGTCCTGCACGAGCGCCGCGGACTGCGCGGGCATGATGCTCCGGGCCCGCTCGACGAGGCTGTCGATGTCGGAGGGGCTCGCCGCGACGGAGAAGACGCCGAGGACGACGAGCGCGGCTGCCGGAATCGCGAGGAAGAGCGAGTAGGCGAGCGCCTGGGCCGTCGTCGTCAGCCTGTTCTCGCGCGCGGCCGTGACGGCGCGCCGGAGGACGATCCAGGCCGTATGCAGCCGCGAGTGCACGGAGTGGTGATGCCACCCACGGTGCTTCGGCGAAACGGCGGCAGCGCCGTCAGCGAAAGGCGTGCGACCAGGCGCTGGTCAGCGCGCGCTCTTCGCGCGGCGCTTCCGCGGCGCAGGCTTCGCGCGGCGCTTCCGCGAGCCCCGCCCGTTGGACGCGGTCGCCTTCTTCGCCGCCTCGACGCTCGCCCGCAGCGCCTCCATGAGGTCGGGAGGGGCCTCGCGCTCCTCAACCGGGGCGGCATGCACCTCCTTGCCCTTCCTCTTCTGCTGCACGACCTTCAGGAGGCGCTTGCGGTACGCGTCCTCGTAACGCGAATGGTCGAAGCTCGACGTGAACCGGGCGATGAGCGTCTCGGCCATGTCCAGCTCACGCTTGTCGACTTTGGGAAGCCGCTTCGGGAGGATGCCGTCGGTCGGACGGATCTCGTCGGCGAAGTACATGTTCTCGAGTGTGAGCACGCCGTCGCGGACGCGCAGGGTGCCGAGCTGCTGCTTGTCGTGGAAGACGTAGCTGGCGACCGCGGAGAGCTCCGCCCGCTCGAGGGCCTTCACGAGCAGCGCGTAGACCTTCTCCGCACCGTCGGCAGGTCCGAGGTAGTACGTGCGCTGGTAGACGATCGGGTCGATCTCCTCCCGCGGCACGAAGTCGAGGACCTCGATCGTCCGGTAGCTCTCCTCCTCGGCCGCGCGGAAGTCCTCGTCGGTGAGGTAGACGAGCTCCCCGTCCGACACCTCGTACGCCTTGACGATCTCGTCGGCGGGTACCTCCTTCCCCTCTTTCTTGCATACCTTCGCGTACCCGATCGGCGCTCCGTCCTTCTCGTGCACGAGGTGGAGCTCGAGGTCGTGCTCGTCGATCGCGCTGAACATCTTCACGGGCGCGTTGACCAGCCCGAAGACGATGCTGCCCGACCAGATCGCGCGGGGCATGTCCATGCGATTACCCGAGAGCCCTCGCCGCCAAACGGCGATCCCGGCAGAAATGCCGGACCGGCCCCAGTCCTCCCCAGGGGAGGGGAACGGAGGACGCCACGCCGGCCCGGCAGGCCTCGCTTCGTCGTCCGTTCGTCCATCCCTGCGGCGACATGCGTCGTTCCTGGCAGCGTTCCCATGTGAGCGCCGACCCCACGAACGCGGAGATCGCCGATCAACTCGCGCTCTTGGCGGCGCTTCTGGAGCTCGCGGACCGGAACACCTTCGCCGTCCGTGCGTACCGGCGGGCGGCCGAGCTCGTCCGTTCGTCACCGGCTTCCGTCGCGGGGCTCGTCCGGAGCGGGCGCGCGCGGGAGCTGCGGGGGATAGGGCCTGGCATCGAGGGCAAGCTCCGCGAGCTCGTCGAGTCGGGCGGCATCGCTGAGCTTCGCGCGCTCGAGGAGGAGCTGGAGCCGGAACTCGTCGCGTACGGACGGATGCTCGGGCTCACTGCGACCCGCATGCTCCAGATCGCGCGCGAGCTCGGCGTCAGGACCGTCGCGGACTTCGACGAGGTCGTCGAGGCCGGACGGCTGCGCGAGGTGTCCGGTGTGGGCGCCGTCACCGAGTCGAAGATCAGGTCGGCGATGGCGCGCGAGCCGATGGCTCCACGTGGGCTCACGCTCGCGCGCAGCCGACCGCTCGCGCAGGCGATCGCGGTGGCGCTCGACGGGCAGGTCGCCGGCGAGCCCCGACGCTTCTGCGAGCTCTCCTACGAGCTGGCGGTGGTCTGCGTAGGAGCCGACGCGGGTCTCCTTCTCGGACGGTTCGAGCAGCTTCCCGCGATCGTCGCCGTGCTCGAGCGGCACGAGCGAAGCGCCGTCGGCCTGACGGTCGAAGGTGTTCCCGTCAGCCTCGTCGTGGCGCCGCCCGCGACCTTCGGCACCGAGCTCGTGCGCTGCACTGGATCGTGGGAGTACGTCCAGTCACTGGGGCCGTTGCCGGACTCCGCAGACGAGGCGGGTGTGTACGAGCGACTCGGCGTACCGTTCTGCCCGCCGGAGCTCCGCGAGCTCCCGGGCGCGACCCCGCCACCCGGCCTCGTGGGGCAGACCGACGTCAAGGGCGACCTCCATTGTCACACGACGTGGTCCGACGGTCGCGAGTCCGTGAGAGACATGGCACTCGCTGCTCGTGCGCTCGGCCACGAGTACCTGGCCATCTGCGACCACACGCCGAACGTGCGGGTCGTCCCGGGTTTGACCTCGGACGAGCTGCGGCGACAGGGGGATGAGATCTCGGCCGTGAACCAGGACCTCGCGCCCTTCCGCGTCCTGCGCGGCGTCGAGTGCGACATCCGCGCCGACGGCTCGTTGGACGTCGAGGACGGCGTTCTCGAAGAGCTCGACTGGGTGCAGCTCAGCCTCCACGCTGGCCAGCGGCGATCGGCCGACGACCTCACGCAGATGGTCGCGGAGGCCATGCGGCACCCATCCGTGTGTGCCCTGAGCCATCCGAAGGGGCGGATCCTGGGGCATCGTCCGGAGAACGCACTCGATCTCGACGAGGTCTTCGCGGTCGCGAGAGCGACCGGAGTGGCGCTCGAGGTGAATGGCCTTCCCGACCGCCTCGACCTGTCGGCTGTGCACATTCGCGAAGCGCTGGCTGCGGGCGTCGAGCTCGTCCTGAACTCCGACGCGCACTCCGCTCGCGGCCTCGACAACCTCGAGCTCGCGCTCGCGACCGCGCGCAAGGGCGGTGCGACCGTGCCTGCGGTGGTCAACTGCAGGTCGGCGGACGATCTGCGCTCTGAGCGCGCCGCCTCGTAGGCGGACAGATCGTGCGTTTCGGCTTCGACGACCCGGGTAGGCACCACGTACCCCCAACCACCGCAAGGAGGAAGCATGCCCACAGTCACATCCCCTGAGCAGCTCTTCGAGCACGAGCTCCAGGACATGTACTACGCCGAGAAGACGCTCACGAAGGTGCTGCCGAAGCTCGCCGAGGAGGCCAGCGACGGCGAGCTCTCGCGCGCGTTCACGTCCCATCTGCGCGAGACCGAGAAGCACGTGACGAACCTCGAGAAGGTCTTCACGAAGATCGGCAAGAGCGCACAGGCCACCCCGTGCCCCGGCATCGAGGGCATCAAGCGCGAACACGACGAGTTCGTCCAGGAGACGACGACGAGCTCGAAGATGCTCGACGCCTTCCTGACTGGCGCCGCGGCGCGTGCGGAGCACTACGAGATCGCCGGCTACACGGGTCTCGTCAGCCAGGCCCGCGCGCTCGGCGAGCGCGACGCGGTCGTGCTCCTGCAGGAGAACCTGAAGCAGGAGAAGGAGGCGCTCAAGAAGGTCGAGACGATCTCGAAGCGGCTGTTCAAGGACGCGTCGAACGGGTCGTCCTCGAAGTCGCGCGGCTCGACCTCGCGCACGCGCTCCCGGGCGAAGGCGCGCGCGTAGGGCCGGCGGCCCCGCGCGGACGGTGACACTTCCGTCCGCGCGGGGCGGGGAGGAGCCCGGATGACCACGATCGCGTCGCTGCGCCGCGAGGCGGCGACCTGCACGCGCTGCCCTCTCTACGAGCGGGGTACGCAGACCGTTTTTGGCGAGGGCGCGCTTCGTCGGCTCATGCTCGTCGGCGAGCAGCCGGGCGACGCGGAGGACAAGGCCGGCAGGCCGTTCGTCGGGCCTGCGGGGTCGCTCCTACGCGAGCTCCTCGACGACGCGGGAATCGCCGAGGATGCCGTGTACGTCACGAATGCGGTCAAGCACTTCAAGTGGCGGCCGGCCGGGAAGCGGCGGATTCACGACAAGCCCAACTGGTCGGAGGTGAAGGCATGCAGGCACTGGCTCGAGCTCGAGCTGGCAGCGGTCCGGCCGGAGCTCGTGGTCTGCCTCGGAGCGACCGCCGCACAGGCCCTGTTCGGGCGAGAGGCGCGTGTGGGCGCACTGCGAGGGAAGCCGCTCCAGCTCCCGGACGGGACGCGAGCGCTCGTCACCATGCACCCGTCGGCCGTGCTCCGGGCAGGTGAGGAGCGCACGGAGCGACGCTCCGAGCTCCTCGAGGACCTCGCGCATGCCGCCCGAATGCTGAGCGGAGGAGCCCTCAGATCGTGAAGGCCACGAAGTCCCGGCCCGTGACCTGCACGGCGACGTTGTGAACCGGGACGGTCCCGATGAAGCCCTGCGGCCTCCCGTGGTGTGCGTGCCCGTGGACGACGAGGTCCGGCCGGTGCATGCCGATCGGGCCCGCGAGGCGCCCTGAGCCCAGGAACGCCCAGATCGACTCCGGCTCGCCGACGATCGTGTCGACGATCGGCGCGTAGTGGAGGAGGACGATGCGCTTGTGGCAGCCGGCAACCGCCTCGAGCCCGCGCTCGAGCGCGTCGACCTCGGCCGACGTCTCGCTGTAGATCTGACGGAGCGTGGCCTCGCCGAAGTCGGGTATCTCGGCTCCCGGAAACCCTCCGACGAACCCCTTGGTGCCCACGATCCCGACCTCGAGGTCGCCGATCTCGAGGATCGTGTGGTTGCGATCGAGCACGACGAGGCCGCCCCGGGCGAGCGCCTCGGCGACAGCCGCCGCCTGGCCGGAGTGGTAGTCGTGGTTCCCGAGGACGGCGACCACAGGGGTGCGCATGTGCGCGCACGCGTCTGCGAGCACCGCGGCCTGCTCCGGGAGCCCATGGGTCGTCAGGTCGCCGGCGAGGAGTACGAGGTCGCAATCGGCGTCCACTGCGGCGAAGGCTCTCGTGAGGTGCTCTCGAAGCGGTTCCGCCGCGTGGACGTCGCCTGCCGCGGCGACGCGAGTGGTCGCGGTCATCAGAACCGGGTACCCGCCGCACGCGTTCCGCGAACGGCGAGAACGGGTATTTCTCGCTCGCCATGCCGTCTTCGCCTCCGGAGAACCTGCACGGACTGCTCGCGACGATGAAGCGCGTCGCCGCCATCCTCGGCGAAGCCGGGGTCGACGTCGTCCTCGCGGGCGGGCTCGCGATCTGGGCGCGGGGTGGCCCGCCGACGGACCACGACGTCGACTTCTACGTCCGGCCGCAGGACGCGGAGCGAGCGCTCGACGCGCTCACTGCGTCGGGCCTGCGCGGCGAGAGGCCACCGGAGGGGTGGCTGTACAAGGCGTGGGACGGCGAGAACTTGGTCGACCTCATCTTCCGACCGGCCGGCGGGGAGGTCGACCACGACCTCTTCCAGCGTGCGACCGCGCTCGAGGTGAGCGCGCTGACGATGCTGGTCGCGTCCGCCGACGACCTTCTCGCGACGAAGCTGCTCGCGCTCACGGAGCAGAGCCCGGACTACCGTGCGATCCTCGAGATCGCCCGCGCGCTCCGCGAGCAGGTGAACTGGGACCGGGTCGAGGAGTGGACGAGCTCGTCACCCTTCGCCCGAGCGTTCTTCACGTTGGCAGAGGGGCTCGGCATCGTCGAGCGGTCGCAGGAAGCCAGGACACTCGCCGCCGTTCCACGTTGAGTCACCCGGAGGGCCGAACGGCGTCGACCCCCCGAGCGCGCTCGGGCTAGCTGCCGTTCTGGTCCCAGTCGCGATAGGCGGAGCCACCGGGCCCGTAGTAGGACCCGATCGTCGCGCGGTAGTCCTCCTCTGCGAACCGTGCCTCGTCGAACTCGGGAGCGTTCTTGATCTGCTCCTTCGTGCGGTTGACGAAGACCTGCTCCTCCGTCTCGTCGATGCCCGTCACGATCCCTCCCGGCAGGATGACCTTCTTGCCGAAGATCCACGGGCCGGTGTCGACGACGATGTGGCTCCTGCCGACGTCGTACGTCGCTTCGTCGACCTTGCCGATCGAGCCGTCGAGTGCCTCGACCTGGAAGCCCGAGATGTCCGCGTGGGTCTCCATGACGTTGGAGCCGAGCTCGGACCGGTCACGGAACGTCCAGATGTCGTAGGTCTGTGTCACCTGCTGCACGTCGTGCCTCCTTTCCCTACGTTTGACGATCACCGGTCCCGTACCCACGGCGTACAGGTGCAAACGCGGCGTTACCGATTCCTCGACGGCGGGTACGTGGCAGGCATGCGCACGGACGACGACACCCGCACCGTCGAGCAGGAAGTCGCCGCTGGGCAGAGCGAGACGACGCCGTTTGCCGTCATCACGTCCGTCGTGGGCGTCGTCGTGGTCCTCTTTCTCCTCGCACTCGGTCTCGCGGCGCTCGCGTACTTCCTCGCCTAGTTCGCGCTTGCCGCTGCGTGGGTACTGACATCCTGTGGCGACGGCGCTCCTGTTCGAACGTGACTCGGTCGACGAGCTCGACGACTGGTCGCAGCTGCCGCGGCTCGGGCGATCGACCGTCCTCTGGATCGACCTCGACAGCCCGGACGAAGCCGAGGTCGGGCGACTCGCGGACGTGTTCGACCTCCACGAGGAGACCCGTGCATCGCTGCTCGACCTGCCGGACCAGCCCGCGCTCCACGACTACCACGAGTACCTCCAGGTCACCGCCTGTGCTCCGGCCGACGACGAGCGGTCGCTCGTCGCCATAACCTGTCTCGTCTCGAAGCGGTGGTTGGTCACGGCCCACGCGGGGCGGCTCGAGGTGCTCGAGACCTTCCGCGAGCGGGCGGCGGCCTCGGGCGACACCGGACATCTCGAGGCGCCGGAGTTCCTCGCAAACGTGCTCGAGTGGGTGTTCGCGAGCTACTACGACGCCTTCGAGGACGTCGAGCTCGTCCTGGAAGAGATCGATGCGTCGTCGATGGCCGGAGACCTGGACGGCAAGGAGGAGGCGCTGGCGAGGCTCGTCGAGGTCCGACGGGAGATCGGACGCCTGCGGCGAGCGCTCACATCCCACCGCGAGGTGGCCTGTCACTCGCTCGACCCGAGCTCGACGGAATCACGAGCTCATCCGGCTCGGAGCGGTTCGCGACGCTTCGAGGACGGCTGGAGGACGCGGTCCAGGCGGCTCGGGACAGCCGCGAGTCGGTAGTCGGCTCCTTCGACATCGTGCTCGCGAACACCGGTCAGCGCACGAACGAGATCATGAAGGTCCTCACCCTCGCATCGGTCCTGATCCTCCCGGGGACTCTCCTGGCGGGGATCATGGGGATGAATTTCAAGCTCGGCGTCTTCGCGAACGAGGCCTATTTCTGGGCCGTCCTCGCCGCGATGGTCGCCGTCGCCGTCGTCACGCTGGCGGTGGCTCGCGTGAGACACTGGATCTGAGATCAGCGACGACCATCTAGCTCCGTGAACTGGCACTCCTCCGGGTCGAAGCCGGCACTCGCCAGGTACCTCCTCGCCCTCCTCGTCGTCGGGGCGGGGTTGATCGTGACACTGGCTCTGCTCGCCGTGAGCGACGAGGCGATCTACGCGCCGCTCCTGGGAGCGCTGGTCCTCGTCGCCTGGACCGCAGGGATCGGGCCCTCCGTCGTTGGGCTCGTCTTCGGATGGGGGCTCGCGCTGTGGCTCCTGGTCGCCCCGCGCGGCTCACTCGGGATGCGCGAGGAGGACGACTTCGTGCGCTGGTGCATCAACCTCGGCGTGGCCGTCCTGATCGTGATCGCCGCGGCGACGCTGCGGGTTGGTCGGCAGCGCGCAACGACGAGAGCGATCGACGCAACGGCGCTCGGCCACGAGACGGAGCGCCTCGTGCTGGTGACGACCGCGCTCTCCGCCGCCGTCTCGTCGGCCGACGTCGCCCGCGTGCTGTCCGTGCAGGGCTCGGACCTCATCGGGGCACAGGGAGGCGCGCTGGGCCTGATCGAGGCCAGCGACCTCGTCGTCGTCGACCCGACCGGGCTCGCGGCCAAGGCGCGCACCGACGGAGACCGGATCCCGCTCGACCGAGCGACGCTGCTGACGCAGGCGGCGCGCGAGGCCACGGTCGCGATCGCGCGGGACCGGGCCACCTTCGAGAGGATGTACCACGACAGCGCCGACACGCTCACGAGCGACGTGGATGGCGCCATCGCGATCCCCGTCCGCTCCGAGGGCAAAGTCGTCGGCTCGATCGGCTTCCTCTTCGACCGCAGTCATCCGATCACCGAGAACACCGAAGCCCTCGCAAACGTGCTCGGAGGGCTCGCCGGACAGGCGCTCGAGCGGACGCGCCTCTACGAGCGGGAGCGAGAGTCCAGGCAGGCGCTCGAGCGGATCCTGCAGGTCGCCCCGCGATTCCTCCGTGACGACGCCGACGACGTCATCCAGGCCATCTGTCGCGAGGCGAGGAGTACCTTCGGAGCGGATTTTGGCGTCCTCTGGCGGATCCGTACGGACGAGCTCGAGCTCCTCGCCATGGATCCTCCCCGCGCAGACCTCGAGCCGGGCACGCTCTTGCCGCTCGAGGACTTTCCGAGGCTGCGGGAAGCCATCAGCGCGTTCGGCACGTCCTTCGTCGCGGACGTCCTCCAGACGACGCAAGGGCGAGGGCTCGAGTTCGTCCGTGCGCTCGGCATCCGCTCGTCACTCCGAACGCCGGTCGTCATCGCGGGCGCGAGCGAGCTCGTGCTCTCGATCTCATGGGAGGTCGTCATCTCCGAGCCGGAGCCCGCGACCCGCGCGGTCGTACGGCGCTTCGCGGACCAGGCGGGCCTGGCGCTGGAGCAGATGGAGCGCCGGCGGGCGGAGGCGGATGCGGCAGTACGGGCTGATGCGACGCGCCGGCTGCAGGACGTGACGGCGGCGCTCTCCCGGGCGTCGACGCGGCTCGACGTGAGCAACACGTGCCTGGAGCACGCGCTCGAGTCGATCGGCGCCGAGGCGGGGTTCGTCGTCCTGGCCGGCCCGGACGGGACAACAGTGGAGATCATTTCGAGCTCGGGCTACGACGACGACGAGCTCGAGACGTGGCGTGGCGTCGGCCGAGACGCCGACGTCCCCTACGCGCGCGCGATGGCGTCCGGCGAGCCCGTCTGGGCGCTCACGGCCGAAGATATGTCCGCGTTCACCGGTGTCGCGGAGCCGCGCTCCTCCGGCTGGGTGACGATCCCCTTGATGACCCGTGCAGGCGCGGTCGGCGCGCTGCACGTCTCGCTGCGATCCCCCCGCGTCCTGAGTGCGGCCGAGCGTGACTGGCTCCTGACCATGGTGACGCAGTGCAGCCAGGCGGTCGAGCGGAGCGGGCTGTACGAGGAGGAGCAGGCGTTGCGGCGCCGTGCGGAGCGCCTGCAGAGCATGACCGCCTCGCTCTCGAACGCATTGACGACGGCCGATGTCGCTCGAGTCTTCGTGGACGAGGTCGGAGAGGCAGTCGACGCCGACGACGTGGGACTGGCCGCGATCGGTGACGAGGGGCACACAGCGGAGGTGCTGGCCTGGTTCGGGGAGCACGAGGAGGAGATCGCACCCCTACTGGGGTGTCGTCGCGCCGACTCGGGGACGCCCACGACCTGGACGATTCGCGCACGCAGATCGGCCCTCTTCGAGTCCGGGGTCACGCTCGTGAGGGAGTTTCCCGCGGTTCGTGACGAGGTTGCTCGCTCGAGTCAGGAGACGTTCTTCTTCGTCCCGCTCGTCGCCGCCCGTCGCACGAACGCCGTTCTCCTCGTCACCTGGAGGGAACACCACCGGCTCTCGGCGGACGACAGGAGCTTCGTCGAGGTCCTCGCGGCACAAGCGGCGCAGGCGCTGGACCGCGCGAGACTCTTCGAGTCGGAGCAGACGATCGCGGAGACGCTGCAGCGGAGTGTGCTGCCGGTCGCGCTCCCGAGGGTCGAGGGAGTCCAGCTCGCCGCGCGCTACCTCCCCGGAAGCGCAGAGCTCGACGTCGGTGGTGACTGGTTCGACGCCCTGACGCTTCCCGGCGGACGGGTCGGTCTCGTCGTCGGAGACGTCGTCGGGAAGGGGGTCCAGGCGGCGGCGAGCATGGCGCAGCTGCGGAACGCCATCCGCGCCTTCTCAGTCGAGCCTCTCAGGCCGTCGTCTGCTCTCGCTCGCCTGAACCGTCTCGCCGAGGAGGCCCTCGACACCACCTTCGCCACGCTCGTGTACCTCGTGCTCGATCCTCAGGCCGGAGTGTGCAGGATGTCTTCGGCCGGCCATCCGCCCCCGGTCGTCGCATATGCCGACGGTCGTGTCGAGCTGCTCGAGGGCGGACGAGGTCTCCCGTTGGGCACCGGGATCGAGTCGAAGTACCGGCAGGAGACCGTGAAGCTGCCCGCCGGGTCGACGCTCGTCCTGTACACGGACGGGCTCGTCGAGCGCCGCGGGCGGTCGATCGACGAGGGTCTCGCCGACCTCCGGGCAGCTGTCGCGACCGCGCCGAGGGATCCGGATCGCCTGCTCGAGCACGTCCTCGACCGGCTCGTCGGAAGCAGTGAACGGGGTGACGACATCGCGCTCCTCGCCGCGCGCCTGCTCGTCGTGGCGCCGCGCGAGCTCGATCTCCGCGTGCCGGCCGAGCCCGGCGCGATGGACATTATCCGCGACGCGATGCGGACATGGCTGGGGGGAGCTCCCATCGGGCGTGCCGATGCCGAGGACGTCGTACTCGCGACCTGGGAGGCGTGCGCGAACGCGATCGAGCACGCCGTCGAGCCGACGGACCGGACGCTGACTCTACGAGCCTCGCTCAAGGACTCCCGGATCCGCATCGTCGTCAGAGACACGGGAACGTGGGCGCCGCACTCGACCCGGCCCGACCGCGGCCTCGGCCTCCGTCTCATGCGGGGACTCTCGTCGTCGGTCGACATCGTCCAGTCCGGCGAAGGCACCACCGTCACCGTCGAAAAGGCGCTGGCTCCGGCCGAGACGGTCTAGCCGCGTTTGCCGCGCCGCGGAGCGCGGTAGGAGTACGACGTCATCGAGAGCCGAGGAGGTGGGCATGCCGCCCCGTGGCGTAAAGAAGGGATCGAAAAGAGCCCGGCAGTACGAGCACGTCAAGGACTCGGTCCGCGAGCGCGGCGGATCCGAGGACGAGGCCGAGGAGATCGCCGCGCGAACCGTGAACAAGGAACGGGCCCGGAGCGGCGAGGCTCGGGAGCCGTCCAGGCTCTCGCGAGAGGACATCTCGTCCGGCCGGCGCGGAGGGCTTCGCAGCCACAGGACGAGCCCGCGAGGCAGAACGCGGGACCAGCTCTACGAGGAGGCGAAGGAGCGGAACATCCGCGGACGCTCGAAGATGACGAAGGCCGAGCTCCAGCGGGCGCTCGGCGGCCGTCGCTGACGTCCGGAAACGCCAGCTCGGGCCCGGACGATCGAGGTTTCGACCGCCCGACGCTCGGGTACGCACGTACCCGTGATCGAGGTCTGCCACGAGACGGCCGGGCCGTCGGCGGCGTCGGTCGTGCTCGTGAACCTGCGCAAAGCGTCGGCGCTCGAGCTGGTCCGACTCCTTCGCATGGCGGTGAGCGCAGGGGACCGCAGCATTCTCGTCGACCTCGGGGACCGTGCCGACGCAAGCTCGGATCTCCTGTTCGCCCTCCATCGCTCCTCCGGCCGGCTCCGCGAGCTGGGTGGTCGGCTCGGCGTCGTCTGCGCGCAGTCCGACCTCCGTCGGCTCCTCGATGTCACGCTTCCGAGCGAGGCATTCGCGGTGTTTCCGAGTCGCGACGAGGCGCTCCGGAGTTGGGGGTAGGGTCGAGCCGACCGTCGAGGGCGTACCCTCACGCTGTGTGACGCACGGACGACGATGACCCTCGCCATGGACACGAACGTCGACGCACTCCTCGTCGCCTACCACCGGGACGGGGACGAGGCCGCCCGTGAGCAGGCGCTCGTCGAGCTCATGCCGCTCGTGCGGGCGCTGGCGATGCGCTATGCAGGCCGCGGAGAGCCCCTCGAGGACCTCGTGCAGGTCGGGTCGATCGGCCTGATCAAGGCGGTCGACCGCTTCGACGTCGATCGCGGGTTCGAGTTCGCGAGCTACGCGGTTCCAACGATCGTCGGGGAGATCCGCCGGCACTTTCGCGACAGGGGCTGGGCGATGCACGTCCCCCGTCGCCTCAAGGAGCTCAGCATCCGGCTCTCACGGGTCCTCGATCAGCTGACCACCGAGCTCGGACGCTCGCCGACCATCGCCGAGCTGGCGGCCGCTGCGGGCGTGCAGGAGGAGGAGGCGATCGACGCGCTCGACGCGATGAACGCGTACGCCACGCGATCTCTCCAGGCACCCTTCGACGAGAGCTCGGACGACTCCCTCTCGGAGAAGCTCGGCACGGAGGAGTCGGGGTATGCGGAGGTCGAGGACGGCACGCTCGTGGCGGCCGGCCTCGACGCGCTCGACGAGCGCGAACGCCAGATCGTGGAGCTGCGGTTCTTCCACGAGATGACCCAGTCCCAGATCGCGTCGGAGATCGGCATCTCGCAGATGCACGTCTCACGGCTGCTGCGGCGCGCGCTCGCCACGATGCGAGGGCGCATCGAGGAGGTGTCGGTCGATGGCGGATGAGCTGATCGTTCGGTTGTCGTTCCCGGCCAAGCCGGACTATCTGCTCCTCGCGCGGCTCGCGCTTTCCGGGATCGCGCGCGAGTTGCCGCTCGACGACGAGGAGCTGGCGGATCTCAAGCTGGCCGTCACGGAGGCGTGCGGGAATGCCGTCCGACACGCCTATCCGGACGGTGACCCGGGGGACGTCGCCGTCTCATACGTCATCCGCGACGATCGCATCGTGATGACCGTCGAGGACTACGGAGCGGGGTTCCACTCGGTCGAGGTTCCGCGCGAGCCCGTGGTCGGCCCCGTCGACGCGGGCATGGGGCTGGCGATCATGAAGACGATCGCCGACGAGCTCGACGTCAGTTCGGGAGCTGACGGGCGCGGCACGGTGGTGCGGATGACGAAGCGCTTGTCGTCGGCAGTGGACGCTCTCTAGGTTCCGAGCTCCCTCACCGCTTCGATCCGCGTTCGCGCGACTGGGAGCGCGCGGTCAAGCCCAGTGATCTCGAAGATGCGACGTGCGGGGCCGACCGGCAACAGGACGCGGAGGACGTTTCCGTGTCGTGCGCGTGCCGTTCGCACGACCTCCCCCAATGCGGTGGAGTCCATGAAGGCCACGCGCGTGAGATCGACCACGACGCGTCGCGTGTCGGCTACTGCCCCGAGAGCCGCCGCGAGATCTGGCGCTGCGAACGCGTCGAGCTCGCCGGAGGCGAGCACGATTACGGTGTCATCATGGTGTTCGATCGAGACGTCATGCACGGGGAAGACGAAGACAAAGTGCAGGGCCGGCACGGCCGGCGCCCAGCATCACAGACACGTACCCGCGCGCACCGACGCGAAACCGGTCAGGTCGGTTGCGCGCTCGAGAGGGCCGCTCGAGCGTCCGCCATGGTCGGCACGATCGTCGCCGCGCGATCGAGGTCGACGATGTCGAGTGCGCGGGCGATCGGCGCCGTGGGCTCTACAACGATGGCCAGCTGCGCCCGGCCGCGTGCCCGCGCGAGTCGAAAGAAGCAGTGCAACGCCGCGCTGTCCACGAACACGACGCGGTTGAGATCAACGACGAGAGCGACGTCGCGCTCGACCTCGCTCTCGAGCCGTCGTTCGAGCGCGCCGACATTCGTGAGATCGAGCTCCCCAACGAGCGCGATGACAGCCACGCCCTCCTCGTCGGATTCGAGGTGCTCGAGCTCGTACGTCGACACGGCAGTCGCTCAGCATACGCAGGGTCGGAACGATTGTTCGCGAGCATGTTTCCGCTCGCAGTCAGCCGGGTAACCCGGCAGCGGCGATGAGCGAGAGAGGCCCGGCCATGGACATCGCAACGGACTTCGACGTCCAGGTCGAGCAGCCGGCGTCCGACATCGCGATCGTCACGGTTGTGGGCGATGCAGACCTGCACTCCGCTCCCGAGCTGCGCGATCGCCTCACGGACCTCATGGACGAAGGCGTCTCGCACCTCGTGCTCGACCTCTCCAGGACGACGTTCGTCGACTCGATGACGCTCGGCGTGCTCCTCGGGTGCGTCAAGCGATTGCGTGCAGTCGACGGGAGCGTCGAGATCGTCGTTCCGCGAGCCGACATTCGGCGGATCTTCGAGATCACGATGCTCGACCGCGTCTTCGATCTACGTGCCACGCGAGAGCAGGTGCTCGCGGGCCGGATCGACGGACGTGGAACGGCCTAGAGCGCTTCCTCGACGGATGAGTGCACAGGCACCATCGTGTCGACGCCGGTGATCTCGAGCACGCGCCGGATTCCGGTGTCCGTCGCGACGAGACTCACCCGCCGGCCGCGTTCGGGAGCGTCTCGTACGGCTTCGACGAGCACGCGCACGCCCGAGGAGTCGAGGAAGGTGCAGCCTGCGAGGTCGATCACCACATGTGCCGCGGCCGGCGACGACAGCGCGTCGTCGACGCGCGGAGCCGTCGCGAGGTCGAGGTCACCGGTGATGTGCACGACGATCGTCCCCTCCCGCGGCGTCTCGACGGTTACGTCAAACTCGTCCGGCGTGGCCACGACGATCGAGTCTAGGGGATGCTCTTCGGGCAGATCGCACAGGGGTCGACGGTGAGCGACAGGATCGTCCTCACGATCCCCGCGCACGAGCGGCTTCGGGGTGTCGCGACGCTCGTGTTGGGCGGCCTCGGCGGTCGCCTCGACCTTCCGTACGAGCGGATGGACGACCTCCAGCTCGCCGTGCTCAGCGCCCTCGACGCAGCCGGCCGAGACGGAGACGTCTCACTGGAGGTCGACGCGGCCGAGGACGAGCTCGTGCTGGCGATCGGCCCGGTTCGTCCAGACGCGAGGCGAGACATAGCGCTCAGCCGGGTGCTCACCCCGCTCGTGGACGAACTCGGCTACGAGAGCCGAGGCGGCTCCGAATGGCTGACGCTCCGGCTCACGCGCGGAACGGCCTGAACGGCGCCGGCCGGTGCCGGCTCAGGCCGATATCTCCTCGACCAGGTGCCCCGTCGACTCGGCGCTCGCCTTTCGTGCAACGTCGGCCTGCGCAAGGATCCCGACCAGCCTTCCGTCCGAGACCACGGGGAGCCGCCGGACCTGCTCCTTCGCCATTCGCTGCAACGCGACGTCGAGTGACTCGTCCGCGCCGACGGTCACGGGATCCTCCGTGCAGACGTCGGAAACGGGCACCTTGGTCGGATCGAGGTCCTTCGCAAGGACCTGAAGGACGAGGTCGCGATCCGTGACCATGCCGACGAGGGTCTCGCCTTCGACGACGGGCAGGGAGCCGACGTCCTGCGACAGCATCCGCCGTGCAGCCTCGACGGCAGTCGCATCGCTCGCGATCGAGGTCGGTCCTGATGTCATTACATCCTGGACGGTTCTCGCGTTCTCCATCACACCCTCCTCTCGTGTACTCAGAAGGCGATTCCCCGCCGGCGACGCCGTCAAACGACGAGGATCGTTTGCGAATCGTCCGTAGGGGCAATTCCTCATCGTGAGCACGAATGCGTACCCGGCGCTCCCGACGCTCGTGTTCGTCACGGCGCGTCACTCGGGTGCCGCGCGTCGCATGGAGAGCTTGGTAGCCTGGGTGAAGGTCACGCAGAAGCGACGCCTCCGGGTCGTCGATCTCGATGCAGACGCGGCCCCGGAGCTGGCCGACAGGCTCGGCGTCCGTGAGATCCCGACGCTGCTCGTCCTCGACGGCGGGCACGAGGTCGATCGGCTCGAGGGCCGTGCCACGGGTCGGCAGATCGAGGAGCTCATCCGGCCGCACCTCAGGTCTAGAGAAGCGTTTGGAGGTCGTCTGAGGGGTAGCTGCGAGACATGACGACATCGACGCCGCTCGAGCTCTCCCTTCCCGCCGCGCCCGGGAGTGCCCGCACCGCGCGCGCGGCGGTCGCCGACGCGCTCGCCGAGCTCGGCATCGAGGAAAACGTCGCGGACGACGTCCGGCTCTGCGTCTCCGAGGCAGTGACGAACGCGGTTCGACATGCGTACGGTTCGGCGTGCGGAACCGTCGATGTCACCGTCGTCGACCACGATCCGGGCGTCCTCGTCGTCGTGCGCGACTTCGGATCGGGCCTGATGGGCGGATATCGCAACGGTGCGGCCGGCTTCGGCCTTGCGCTCATCAACGCGATGACCGACGCGTGTGCCGTCTCGAGCGTGTCGGGCGCCGGGACGGAGGTTTCGATGGCCTTCGGCACCACCCTCGACGTCGCTCCGCGCGTCGCCGCGTTCTCGGCTTAGCCTCGGCCGGGAACGGAGACGCGAGCGTGCGTTCGGTCTCGGACGGTCCGCGCCCAATTCAGCCGGATGTCACAGTGAAGTCACCCGGACTCACCGCGTCGCCATTGGGCGTCCTCACTGTGATCGGACCGCTCGTGGCGCTGCGCGGGACCGTCGGCGTGATGCGTGTCCCGGAGTGCAGCGTGAAGGACGCACGTCGCCCGACGATGGTCACGGCTGTCGCTCCGTTGAACCCCGATCCCGTGACTGCGACCTTCGATCCCGGCCCACCACGTGCAGGCGAAAAGAAGCAGAGCGATGGATAGATCAAGGCTTGCGTCGAGCCGCCCGAGTAGCTCTTGCCTGAGATCGCGAGTTCGCACGAGCCCTTCTCCCGCGTCAGTCAACCGAAGGGAGGCGATATGGATACCGTCGAGTTCATCATGGCTACGGTCGCACGGCCGCACGCCTGATCGAGGAGGGCTTTTGTACCGGCCCGCGTCGCGAGGTCGCGGTTCGGCCGGGGGGCTCAACGAGCGAATGGTGGAGCTGTTGCCGTCGAAGTCCAGTCCCGCACGGTTGCGGACCTCGAGCGTCCCCTCGACCCGGTAGCAGGCGTCCTTCGCGAAGGTCAGCGTCGAGTTGTCAGGTATCGACGCTAATCCAGTGCAGCATCGCCTGCGTCACGTCGGACGAGCAGTCACTCGCGACGCTCTCCAGGATCTGCGTCTTCTCCGAGCCTGAAGTCGTCGAACCGCCGCTGCAATCGGCTACGAGCGCGGTCAGCAGACCCGCGACCGCAAACGCCCAGGATCCCGGCGTCTTCGCGCGTGCCGTGCCGACGAGATCGTGCATAGGTCCTGGAGGTGGGCTGTTCGCCATTTTGGCTTCCGTAAGAGCGCGCGGGACCTTCAGACGACGATCACGGACTACGGGCGCCGGACAGCGTGACCATTTTTCTCATCCCGAAGGATCTAGTTCAGCCCGCCTACCTCGAGCTCCTCGATCGCCTCTAGCTCGCACTACTCGATCCGCAGGTAGGTCGCGAGGTCACAGAGTCTCAGGCAGAACGCGGACTTCCTCTTGGCGTGCCGCTCCGTCCGGCAGCGAAGAGCTTCGTCAGGTCAGTTCGGCCCGGCCGCCGCTAGCCCGCGCTCGCTCCTCGATCCGCCAGGTAGCGCGCCCGCTCAGGGCTCGCTAGAGGACATCGATGATGAAAAGGAGCAGATAGAGGACGATCGACGCCACGCCGATCTTGATCGCCGCCAGCGCAAGGCGCTGGTCCTCCGGAACGTCGAGCTGCGTCCGCCCGAGGACGATACCGCCCGTCGCGAGGACAGCCGGCAGCCCGGTCCAGAAG
>DATAET010000113.1:0-2757 GCA_036257855.1 Gaiellaceae bacterium
CGTCGAGGCAATCGTCCCGGTCTCGCCGACCCCCTTGACGCCTAGCGGGTTGACATCGGTCGGCGTCTCCGTGCGGTCGAGCTCGAACGAGGGGTAGAACTCGGCCTTCGGGACGGCGTAGTCCATCATGCTCGCCGTCACCAGCTGGCCGCTCTCGTCGTAAGCCCCGTACTCCCAGAGCGCTTGTGCGATCCCCTGGGCGATGCCGCCCTGGATCTGACCGTCGACGATCATCGGGTTGATCACCTTGCCGACGTCGTCGACCGCGATGTAGCGCTCGAGCTTCACCTCGCCGGTCTCGGGATCGATGTCGACGACCGCGATGTGCGTCCCGAACGGGAACGTGCAGTTGGGCGGGTCGTAATACGTCGTGTCATCGAGGAACGGCTCCTCGCCCTCGGGGAGGTCGTACGCGAGAGCGGCCGCTCCCGCGATCTCCTGGATCGTCTTGGCGTTGTCGGGAGCGCCCTTTACGAACGCCTTGCCGCCCTCGAAGACGACGTCGTCCGCGTCCGCCTCGAGCATGTGCGCAGCGATCCGTCGCACCTTCGCCTTGACCTTCTGGAGGCTGTTGTAGACGGCGACAGCACCGACGGCGGCGCTGCGGCTGGCGTAGGTCCCGTACCCGAACGGCGTGTTGAGCGTGTCGCCGATCTCGACCGTCACGTCCTCGATCGGAATCCCGAGCTCCGAAGCGACGATTTGCGACACCGTGGTCGCATGCCCCTGGCCCTGTGGCTGCGTACCGATCGTGACGGCGACCTTGCCGGTCAGGTGCACGCGGATGTTCGCGCTCTCCCACATCGAGGCCCCCCAGCCCTCGCCGACCGCTCCGATCCAGGCGGACGGCGCCGCGCCGCAGATCTCAACGTACGTCGAAAAGCCGATCCCACGGTAGCGGCCCTCTTTCCGAGCCTCCTCCTGCTCGCGACGGAAACCCTCGTAGTCGACGATCTCGAGCGCCCGGTCGAGCGCCTTCTCGTAGTCGCCGCTGTCGTACTTGAGCCCCTTCAGGATCCCCACCGGGTCGTACGGGAACGCATCCGGCGGGATGAAGTTCCGGCGCCGCACATCGACGGGATCGAGACCGAGCTCGCGCGCGAACAGATCGACGGCGCGCTCGACGACATAGGTCGCCTCCGGCCGACCGGCGCCGCGGTAGGCGTCGACCATCCCGGTGTTCGTGTACATGCCGAGCACCTGGCAGTGGATGTTCGGGGTCCGGTACGCACCCGAGAGCATCCGCCCGTACAGCGTCGTCGGGATGCCCGGCGCGATCGTCGAGAGCACGCCGCCGAGGTTCGCGTAGGTCTTGACCTTCAGCGCCGTGATCGTGCCGTCGCGGTTCCCGCCAATCTCGACATATGCCACGTGGTCGCGCCCGTGCGTGGTCGCGGCGTAGTTCTCACTCCGCGTCTCCATCCACTTGACCGGGCGGCCGACCTTCTCCGCGATCGCCGCCACCAGCACGTACTCGTGGTAGAGGAAGATCTTCGTGCCGAACCCGCCCCCGACGTGGAGCGCGATGCAGCGCATCTTCGTCTCCGGGATCCCGAAGACGAACGCCGTCATCAGCAGACGCATGATGTGCGGGTCCTGCGAGGTCATCCAGACCGTGTACTGGCCCGTCGCGGGCTCGTACGTCGCGGCCGCGCCGCGCACCTCCATCGGGTTCGGGATCAGACGCTGGTTGACGAGCCGCTCCTTGACGACTACCTCGGCCTCTCCGAGGGCCTTGTCGGTCGCGTCCGCGTCTCCCACGGACCAGTCCATCGCGATGTTGCCGGGCGCGTTCTCGTGCAGCTGGAGTGCACCGTCGGCGGCCGCGTCTTCGACGTCGACGACGACGTCGAGCGGCTCCCAGTCAACGTCGATCAGCTCCCGGGCGTCCTCCGCCGCGGCCTTGCTCTCTGCCACGACCGCGGCGACACCGGCGCCCGTGAAGGTGACGCGGTCGATCTCGAGCGCGCGCGGGGTGTTGACGAAGTTCTCGACGCCGCCGGCCTGCCAGGCGCACGGAAGCGGCGGCAGGTGCTCGAAGTCCTTGCCGGTGAAGATGGCGATGACGCCGGGGGCCGCCTCGGCCGCCGACGTGTCGATGCTCGTGATCCGGGCGTGCGCGTACGGCGAGCGCAGGATCGCCACGTAGGCCATCCCGGGCAGCTTGAGATCGTCCAGATACTTGGCGGCGCCCGTGATCAGGCTCGGGTCCTCGACGCGCCGGACGGGCTCGCCGACCAGCGTGGTGGGTGCCTCTGCAGCGGTCGTCATTGCGCCACCTCCGCGGCCTCGTGGACGGCCCGAACGATGTTCTCGTAACCGGTGCACCGGCACAGGTTCCCCTCGAGCGCGTGCCGGATTTCGTCGTCGCTCGGCTGCGGGCTCGCCTCGAGCAGGTCGACCGCGGCCATGATCATCCCCGGCGTGCAGTAGCCGCACTGGAGCCCGTGCTTCTCGCGGAACGCCTCCTGCACGGCGTGGAGCGCCCCGTTCGAAGCCAGCCCCTCAATCGTCGTCACAGCGGCTCCGTCGGCCTGGACCGCCAGCACCGTGCACGACTTCACGGCCTTGCCGTCGAGGTGAACGGTGCACGACCCGCAGTGGGATGTGTCGCAGGCGATCTTCGTGCCGGTCAGCCCGACGTCGTCGCGAATGAAGTCGACCAGCAGGGTTCGCGGCTCGAGGTCGGCGTCCCGCTGGACGCCGTTGACGGTGATTCCGACGTGCATCGGCCCTCCTTCGGATTTTGGGCGACTC